>CAMTYG010000149.1:0-14073 GCA_947085875.1 uncultured Sulfuricella sp. | reverse complement strand
TATCTGTAGGTCGGGTTAGGCGCGGTTTTTTGCGCCGTAACCCGACGTTTGCGCCAGATTACGTCGGGTTACGCGATAAAGCCGCTAACCCGACCTACGGGTATTTATTAAAAATGACATATTTAATAATGCAATTAAACCCTAGAGCCCTTGCTACAGCGCAATTTGCGCATCGGCAACGACGCCAGCGATACCCGGCGGCACGCAGCCGGTTCGGCGATTCCAGCGGTACGCGGTGCCGCATGGTTGCGGGAGCGACGTAGAGAACAGAGCTTGACGAACGAACGATCGTTCCCTACACTTCAACCCATGTCGAACGATCGTTCTTGCCTGGACCGGCTCCAGGACTATTATGCCCAGCATCGGATATTGCCTTCCTATGCCACCATGGCCGGGTTGCTCGGCCTCAAGTCGAAATCCTCGGTGGCGGCGCTGGTCGCGCGCCTGAAGTTGCAGAATTTTCTCGAAATCACGCCGGACAAGCGGCTCAAGCCGGGCGGAAGGTTCTTCGAGCGCCCGCTTGCGGACAGTGTGCGGGCGGGTTTTCCCAGCCCGGCCAACGATGCCCGGCACGATACGCTGACCATCGACGAATACCTGGTCGAGCACCCCTCGCAAACCGTGCTGGTGACGGTCAAGGGCGATTCCATGATCGATGCCGGCATTCATCCCGGTGACATCGTGGCGGTGGAGAAGAAGCCCGCCGCCAATGTCGGCGATATCGTCGTCGCCATCGTCGACAACGAATTCACCCTCAAATATCTGGAACGGGAAAAGGGCCAGTTCGTTCTGCGCCCCGCCAACCCTGCTTACCCGATCATCCGCCCGACCGGATCGCTGGAGATTTTCGGCGTGGTGGTCGGGCTGGTCAGGAAATACAAATGAAGGTGAGGGGTGAGGCGATAGGGGTGAGGCGTAAAGGCAGTGACGACGCGGATTTTGACTTTTCCCCTCACCCCTCACCCCTCACCCCTCACCCCTCACCCCTATCGCCTCACCCCTCACCCCCAAATACCATGCTCGTTTCCGACTGGCCGCACACCATCGCCCACGTCGATGCCGATTGTTTCTTTGCTTCCTGCGAGCTGGCGCGCCGCCCCGACCTGAGAAGCCGCCCGGTGTGCGTCCTGTCCAGCCAGGACGCCTGCGTGGTGGCCAAGACCCACGACGCCAAGGCGGCCGGGATCAGCACCGGCATGCCGGTGTGGGAGGCGACGAAGCGCTGATCCGCAAGCTGATGGGCCGGTCGGGAACCGACCTGCGGCGCGAACTGCGCGGCGAGCCGGTGTTTGCGCTGGAACTTGAGCCCCGTCTGCCGAAAAGCATCGCCCGCACCGCCTCCCTGGGGGAGATCACCGCCAGCCGGGAAACGCTGGTCGCCCACCTGACCCATCACACCACCCGCGTGGCGACGGAACTGGTGACGAAGCGCTATCTGGCGGCGAAACTGGCGGTGTTCCTGCGCCTGAAATCGTTCGACAGCGCCAGCGTGGAAATCCGGCTCGATTACCCGACCGCCAGTTATTTCGTCCTGTCCAGGGCTGTGCAGGCGGCTCTGGAGCGGCTTTACCAGTCCGGCCAGATTTACCGCGGCTGCGGGGTAGTCGCGTCGGAGATCCGGTTTGCCGCCAGCGTGACCCCCGATCTGTTCGGCGTCATGGAACAGGATGGACGGCAGGGCGCGCTGCTGGGAACGATGGACGCGATCAACGGCAAGTACGGCAGCGGCACCGTGCGCATGCTGGCCAGCCTGCCGCTAAAAAGGCGTGAAAAAACCCGACGCTTCAACTATCCTTTATTTGAAGCGGATTGATTGGGCGGGTGACATGGTCAACGCATACTGGGAACATTTTCCGCACCAGGCCGACATCGGCGTGCGCGGCGTTGGGCCGACGCTGGCGGCAGCCTTCGAGCAGGCGGCGCTGGCCATGACAGCCGTGACGACCGATTTGGCGCTGGTGGCGCCGGGCGAATCCGTGGAAATCACCTGCGAGGCGCCGGATGACGAACTGCTGCTGGTGGATTGGCTGAACGGCCTGATCCTGGAAATGGCGATCCGCCGCATGCTGTTCAGCCGCTTCGCGGTGGCCCTGGATGGGCACCGTTTGCGCGCCACCGCCTGGGGCGAATCGGTGGACGTGGCCAGGCATCAGCCGGCAGTGGAAATCAAGGGTGCCACCTACACCGAACTCAAGGTGGGCAAAACTGAAACCGGGCTGTGGTTTGCCCAGTGCGTGGTGGACGTGTGACATGGATATCTCCCAGTTCGAACGCGTATCGGATTACGAGTGGCGCATCGCCCCGTTCGGCAGGATGCGCGTGCCGGCGGTGATCTACGCTGACAAGGCGCTGCTGCTTGAAATGGACCAGAAGGTTTACGAGCAGATCACCAATGTCGCCATGCTGCCGGGCATCGTCAAGGCCGCCTATGCCATGCCCGACGCGCACTGGGGCTACGGCTTCCCGATCGGCGGGGTGGCTGCCTTCGACCCCGACGAGGGCGGCGTGATCTCCGCCGGCGGGGTGGGCTTCGACATCTCCTGCGGGGTGCGCACCCTGCATACCGGCCTGAAGGCCGCAGACCTCGCGCCGATCAAGCAGAAGCTGGCCGACCGCCTGTTCGCCCGTGTCCCGGCGGGGGTGGGCAGCACCGGGCGGCTGCGCCTGGATGCGGCGGAAATGGATGCGATGCTGCGGGGCGGGGCGCAGTGGGCGGTCAAGCGCGGCTACGGCACCGAGGCGGACCTGGAGCGCACCGAGGAACACGGCCGCATGGCCGGTGCCGAGCCGGACAAGGTTTCGGAGCACGCCAAACACCGCCAGCGCGACGAGGTCGGCACGCTGGGCTCCGGCAACCACTATCTCGAGTTGCAGGAGGTCGTCGAAATTTACGATGCCGAGGCAGCCGAACGCTTCGGGCTGCGACCGGGAGAGGTCGTGGTCAGCATCCATTGCGGCTCGCGCGGGCTGGGGCACCAGATCGGCACCGAATTCCTCAAGCAGATGGTGATCGCGGCGCCGGGCTATGGCATCCGGTTGCCCGACCGCGAGCTTGCCTGCGCCCCGCTCGATTCCCCGCTCGGCCAGGACTACCTCGGCGCCATGCGCGCCGCAGTCAACTGCGCCCTGGCCAACCGCCAAGTCATCACCCACCTCACCCGCGAGGTGTTCGCCGAAATCCTGCCCGGCAGCCATCTGACCCTGATCTACGACGTTTCGCACAACACCTGCAAGCAGGAGCAGCACACGGTCGACGGCAAGTCGCGCAGCCTGTTCGTACACCGCAAGGGGGCGACGCGCGCATTCGGCCCCGGCCATCCGGCGCTGCCCCGGGATTTGCGCGATGTCGGCCAGCCGGTGCTGATCGGCGGCAGCATGGGCACGGCTTCCTATGTCCTGGTCGGAACCGCGCAGGGCATGGAGCGCTCCTTCGGCTCCGCCTGCCATGGCGCCGGGCGCGCCATGAGCCGCCACCAGGCCACGCGCCAGTGGCACGGCAGCGATCTGGTGCGCGAACTGGCCAGCCAGGGCATCCTGATCCGCAGCCCATCGCTGCGCGGTGTGGCTGAGGAGGCGCCGGGCGCCTACAAGGACGTGAGCGCGGTGGTGGAGGCTGCCAACCGCGCCGGGCTGGCGCGGAAAGTGGCCAAACTCAAGCCCCTCGCCTGCATCAAGGGATGAATGGGCGCGCCTTTATCGGCACCAGCGGCTGGGACTATGCCGAATGGCGCGAGGGTTTTTACAGCGATATTCCCCATAAGGACCGGCTCGCTTTCTACGCGCGCCATTTCAATGCCGTCGAGGTTAACGCCACCTTCTACCACCACCAGCGCAAAAGCACCTTCGAGCACTGGCGCGAACAGACTCCGGCGGATTTCGCCTTCGCCATCAAGGGGCCCCGCTATCTCACCCATGTGAAACGATTGCTTGATCCGGAACAGCCGCTGCAGCAAAGCCGCGAGGCAGCCGCCGGCTTGGGCGGAAAGCTGGCCGTGGTGCTGTGGCAGACGCCGCGCAGCCTGCACAAGGACATGGCGAGGTTGCAGAACTTCGCCCATGCCCTCGCGGCATGGCCGGAAGTGCGTCACGTCCTGGAGTTTCGCCACGCTTCCTGGTTCGATGACGAGGTCGCCGTCTGCCTGTGCGCCCACCGGATTACCAACTGCTGGTCCGATGCCGCCGACTGGCCCTTATGGGATGCGGTCACCGCCGATCTGGTTTATCTCCGCCTGCATGGACATACCCGCACCTATGCTTCAGCCTACGGCGAGGGCGAGCTCGGCGACTGGGCCGGACGGGTCAGGGATTTGCAGGCGCAGGGGCGCGACGCCCATGTCTATTTCGACAACACCGCGGCCGGCGCGGCGCTGCACAATGCGCAGCGGCTGAAGGAGATGCTGGGTTAAACAAAAAACGGCAATTCTTTGTCACGGAGCCACTTCTTACGCGATAATTTCACGCGATGTGATCTTGTAGCGGAAATTGTCCGGATCGAGGCTGTCGAACCGTCCGGCAGCATTCTCTCCCTGCGGATACATCAAGTAGGGAATCCGGGGGCCTGCCGACCCCGGCAGTTTGAGGTCGTGGGCGAAATTGAACGCCAGCCAGTTCATCTCCCAGGCGCCGAACAGTTTTTCCCGGACGGCTACGACCACATCGTCCTTGAGCGTGAGCCCCGGTTTTTCCTCAAGCACAACCTTGCGCACGTCAGCCGGATCGACAGGAACCCAGCCGAAGCCCGAAAGCCATACTTCGGCACGGCAGTGCTGGGCCCTGGTGATCTCGCCGCTCTTGCCGAGGCTCTTGTAACCGAATCGGGAGTCGGCCACGCGGATGCCATACACGTCACGCGCCGGCAGGCCTGCCGCACGCGCGAGCCCCACATACAGAGCGTTCAGGTCGGCGCACTTCCCCGTGAGATTGCCGGTTTCCAGCATCCCCCGAATGTCGCCGGTGCCGCAGCCGCGTATCTTCGGGTTGCGGGCCGTGTTGTCCACGATCCATTCATAGATGGCCCTGGCCTTCTCCAGGTCGGTCCTGGCGCCACGGGTTATGTCTGACGCGGTCTTTTTCACGATGCCATCAGTGGGCAGCAACTCCGTCGCGCGGGTATAAAGCTTCGCCGTTGCCTTGTCGAGCGGCGCCACCTTGCCCGGCTGCGCAAGGTCGATGGCGCGGTCGCGGGTGGCAAAGCGGCTGGTCACCTCAATGACCGGCGCCGCCTCACCGGCCTCCCAACTTGCCGCCAGCATCAGGGCGCCGTAGGTGCGATCCCGTTGCACCTGGACATTGGCCGCATTGTCTTGCCAAAGGTTGCCCATGGTCTTGATCCATGCAGCCTCCTCCACCGAGGGTAGCGGCAGCCACACGCACGTGGCGCTCTCGGTCTTGGCCAATTCGGCGCGCGTGGTAACCTCAAAGACCCGCCAGCCATGGGCTGGCGCTGGCTTGAAGTTGCTTTCGGCGGCACTCGCCAGGCGTGGTCCGGCCAAGGCCGTTGCGGCAAACAGAGTGGCAGTCTTGATGAAGTGGCGACGATCCATGGGGTTTCCTAAGTTATTTGAGCAGGGGTTGAAGTTTTTGGCCGACCGAGGGGGAATCCCAGTCGATCGGGCCCAGGCCACGCAGTCGAATGCGGTGGCGACGGTCAAGAATCACTGTGGTTGGGAGAGCGCTGGCGCCCCACGACCGGCTGATGACTTGATCGCGATCGTCGATGACCGGCAGCTGGACAGAGCTTTCCCAGAGGAATTCTTCGACGTGCCTGGGGTTGTCGGCCACCGCGACGGTAATCACGGTTAAGCCCTGATCGCGCCAGCGGTCGGCCAGGCGCTGCAGCGCTGGCATTTCCTCGCGACACGGTTCGCACCAGGACGCCCAGAAGTTGATGACGATGGGGCGCCCCTTTTGGGATTCGATCAGGGCGTGGAGGCGGTTGTCGGGCGATCTCGGCAAAGGGCGGGCGGGCACAACAGACAATTCGGAGGCGTGGGTTAATCCTGGAGCCAGGCCAAGCACGCCAGTGATCCATAGACCTGCGACAAGGCCATGGAAACACGCATTCTGCTGCATCAACCTCTCCCGATTTCAGTAACCGTCGCGAGGAGGAAGCCCCGTGACTTAAAATAGTGCGCCGGTCAGCAGACGAGCGAGAATCGATGGCGGTTACTCAGATCGCCGTATGTCGAATTTTAGCACCCTCCATTGAGCCATCAAATAGCAATTTGCCTTCCTGGCGTCCTGCTTGGGTGGGGGGCTGAAGTGGCCAACGGGGCCAAATTTCGCGTGTAGCGTTTCAGGTTGGCATCGGAGAAGATGGATGCCGGTTTTCTCTTGATTATTTCATTCCGCATTTGCTGGAATTGCTCCCGGGTTTCATGCTCGATGAAAATCTTTCCCGCTATCGGAGGAATCCAAACTCCCGGAATGGGATCTAGTAGTACGTTCCAACAAAACCGTTACCGTTCGCGGTGAGCTTGTCGAACCGCTGGATGCCCGCCAATACTGGCCTTCGACAAGCTCAGGCCGAACGGTTTATTTGTAATGGTTTTAGTGGAACGATCTACTAGTGTTTAATTGGCTCCCGGGCGGGTCAGGGCCAGGTATTCCCGGTGAAGGGTCACCAGCACCCAGGCCCAAACCACGCAACCAGCCAAGGTCACCCAACCCAGGTCCGACACCCCATCACCCACCAGGGAGCGGTGGGTGAGGACAATGATAATCAGGGAGCCCAGGGCCTTGAACAGGCGGTAGCCGAACATGTCTATCCAGGCCTTGGCCTGGTACATGAGCAGGGGCTCGACCGGGATGTAGAGCAGCTCCTTGGCTGCGCGGTTGATGGAATAGGACAGACCGCGGTCGGCGATTTTCATGATGGCGGCCGGGATGAGAGTCGGCTGGAGCATGAACCCGCCGGTTGACAGGGCCAGAGCCACGGGCTGCACCAGCAGTCCGGCGAGCACTCCCAGGTAGCTGAGGATCAGGGGGGTGAGCACCAGATTCACGGCGATGGAGACCCCGCCCAGGACGCCGAAGAAGAGGGAAAGCGCGGCAGTGCGAGCCTCCCGCTCCGGGTAGGCCACCTCGATGATGTGCAGGAACTGGTATTCCACCAGGGGAGCGATGGCTTGGGCCAGGAGCAGGGCGAAGGCGATGAGCACCAGATAGCGGTTACCGGCGATGAGGCGCCAGCCGCCCGCCTTCGGCGCCAGGGCTGCGGGCGGCGTGTTTTCCCCCGTCCGGCGCAGCAGGCCCCGCCGGTCCATGGCCCAGGTGAGGCCGAGGACGAGGCCGACGAAAGCGGCTGCCACCAGCATGAGGTCGGGGGTCTGCACGGGGGTATAGCGGATCAATAGCGCCGCCAGGACGCTGCCGAAGACCCCGCCCGCCAGTCCGCCGGTGCCGACGAAGCCGTACCAGCGCCGCCCTTCTTCCGTACTGTAGCTGCCGTCAGCCAGGCTCCAGAACTGCTCCGCCAGCACCACGCCGAAGATGTCGACGAAGATGTAGAAGGCCACCGCCACCCAGGGGGCATGAGTGGCGGCCAGCATCCTGAAGGCGACCAGGGCGCCGGCGAAGAACAGGCAGCTCAGCAAGACCACGTGCACCCGTCCGAACCGATCAAGCATCTTCCTGTACACTGCAATGGTGGCCAGCAGGGCGACGGCGGAGCCGATCCAGACATACGGGAGAGAGTCGGCGCCGAGAGCCTCGATGAGCAACGAGCGGCTGGCCGGCTTCAGTTGGTAGAGAGCGGTAATGATGAGGAAGAAGTCCAGCGAGAATACCAGCGAGCGCAGGAATGTCCCATGAGGGTGGCGAGGGTTCGGGGAACTTCTCTGCAGATTGTCAGTCATAATTAAAATTTGCCCATGCGAGCCCGGAGGATCTGATCCATCCATGGGGGATAAAGTTCTGCGGCATCAAGCCACGCACCAGCAACCCAGACCCAGGAGACCGGCAAGCATGTTCTTTGGAAGACCGATCCTCAGCCTTGCCCTGATCCTGCTTTCCGCAGCCCTCCACGCCGGCCAGACCTACCCGGCGCTCGAACGTTCCTTCGATGATCGCCTGCAATCCCAGCTCGAGCGCAAGCTGGAAGACCTCGGTCTCGGAGGCGCAGTGCGCGAGCGCCGCCTGTCGGTGGCCCTGGCCGACATCACCGATCTCGACCATCCGCGCTTTGCCGCCCTCAATCCCGATAACATGGTTTATGCCGCGAGCCTGCCCAAGATCGCCATTCTCCTCGGCGCCTTCACCCGCATCGAGGCCGGCGACATGCGGCTCGACGCGGCCACCCGCGACACCCTCACCCGGATGATCCGTGTTTCCTCCAACAGCGCCGCCAGCGAGATGCTGGAGCGGGTGGGGATGCGCTACCTGGCCGGAATTTTGCAATCCCCCCGCTACCGCCTTTACGACCCCGAGCGCAACGGCGGCCTTTGGGTCGGCCGGCCCTACGGCAGGGGCGGCGAGACCCTGCGCGACCCCATGCACAACCTCTCGCACGGGGCGACGGCCCTGCAGGTGGCCCGTTTCTACTACATGCTGGAGACCGGGCGGCTGGTTTCGCCCACGCTGACCGGCGAGATGAAAGCCATCCTCGGCGATCCCGGCGTGCACCACAAGTTCGTCAAGGGTCTGGAGGCCGAACGCCCGAGTTCGCAAATCTTCCGCAAATCCGGCAGCTGGCGGAACTGGCATGCCGACAGCGCCATCATCGAACGCGACGGCCGCCGCTATATCGCCGTGGCTTTGGCGGAAGACCCTCAGGGCGGCGAGTGGCTGCGCCGCCTGATCGTCAAGCTGGACGAAGCCGTGTTCGCTACCGCTCCCCGCAGCCAGGCGGTGGCGCTCCTCCATTAGCCGCTGCAGGCGGGTGCCCAGAGTCTGGTGGGCGACCGCCGAGTTTTTCCCCAGCACGTTCGAGTTAATCACCACCATGTAATGCAGCCGGCGCTTGCCCGCCGGGTGCTCGACGATGGCCACCGAGTTCAGCAGGTTCTCCACGTTGCCCTGATACTTGCGGCAGACGAAGCCCGGCTCCGGTCGGCAGCGGTACAGGGAGCCGGACTTGAAGTACACGGCAGCGTTGTTGAGGGCGGGCGAGGAGGCGTAGCGGATGCGTCTCTGGGTCATGTACAGGAGGCGCTTGATCTCCCGGCTGGACCAGGCATCCACGATCCGCCCTTCCTCCAGCGCAAGCAGCCAGCGCACCAGTTCCCGTGGCGTGGCCCGGCTGGCCGTGCCCGGCACCCGAGCCTTGCCGGCGCGGGTGAAAAAACCTCCCTGCTGCAAGGCTTGCGGGTCCAGGCCGTTGCGCTCGATGCCGCCCTGCAGCACCCGTCCCAGCAACGCCGAGAGCGTCGCCTTCGAATTTGACCGGAAGAAGGCATCGATCTGCGCCTCTCCCAGCGGGTAGTCGCGGCCAGAGCCGGCGAGCAGCAGGGTTTCGCGCATGACCATGGAGGCGGCGGCGTTGGAGCTGGCCGACAGCATCCAGTCGAGGAAGGTCCACAGGCTCGCTGCATCCCCCTGGCGCAGGGGGCGGTGAGAAAGGCTGCGATCGTTCCAGAAGGGGACGACGTGGCTGTCGTAGACGATGAAGCCGTCGGCCACCACCCGCGTTTCCCGCAGGACCCGTTCGCGGGCGGCGAGATCGTCGGGGTAGATGTCGGCGAGCAGCTGGAACAGGGCCGTGGCCACCACCAGCTTGCCCACGCTGCCCGGGTTGAAGGGTTCGCCGGCGCGGTGTTCGGCATAGACCGGTCGCGCCGGGTCGCTGAGGTCCAGCACGGCCACGGCGTAGCGGTCGGCCTCTGCGCCCAGCAGTTCCGCCACCTGACGGCTGAACGCCGGGTCGGGCGGCGGCAGTGCCAGGGCAGCGCCGGCGAGCCGCAGGTCCACCTGGTTCAGCGCCAGTTGCCCCCCCGGCGGCTGCACGCGGCCACGGGACCTGCCCTCCTGCTCCAGCCGGTAGCCTTCGAGGCGGGCGATGCCGGTGTAGGCCTCGCCGTCCAGCGGATAGGGGAAGGCAAGGCTGGGCAGCAGCAGGAATATCAGCAGCAGGCCGCGCATCACATTCCCTCCCGCAGGTTTACCACCCGCCCCGTATGGGTGCGAAGCGGTGCGTCCAGCTCCAGAAGAAAACGGTCGCGGAGAGCCTCCCGGCTTTGCAGATAGGGACGGATCTGGAACAGGGCGAGGCGCCCCGCCACGAAGCCGAACTCCACGTCCGCCGGAGCGATCTGCCCGGTATCGTCCCGCTGGGGGAAGCGATCCGGCAGCTCCCGGCCCAGTTGCCGCAACTGCTCGATTTCGGCCGGCGCCAGCACCGGCCGCCCCGAAACCGGCCGCCTCTCGAGGCCGCCACCGGCGACAAGGACGCGCCGGGTGGCGGCGCTGGCTTCGGCCAGCAGCCGCACCTCCCCTGTTTCGGCGGCGATGAGGAGCTCCTCCGCCGCCTGCCCGGAGACGGCCCCGCCCACCCCCTCGTTCGCCGCTACCGTATAACCGCCTGGGCTGCCCCCCGCCAAGTCCAGGGTCACCATCACTCCCGACTTGTCCACCGGTACCGAACGCTGCAACAGAACCGAAACGTAGACGTGCTCGGGAGTCTCCATGCGCATTTGCCGCCAGGCGAAGGCGCGTTCCGAGAAGGGCGAGGCCCACACCTGCAGGATCGCCTCCACCACCCGATCCAGGCCGACTACATTGGGCACGGTGAGGTTGAGCCCTGCGCCGGTGAATCCCGGCAGATCCTCCACGTTGGTGTCGCTGCGCACGAAGACGGCGTAGCTGCCGTCCGGGCCGAAGCGTTCTCGCATGGCGCGGCCCAGGGCCGCACGAAACTCAGCCCCTGGATCGACCGCCCCGATCCAGTCCCGCAGCCGTTCCCGCAACAGCTTGGCTTCGATCTCCCGTTGCGCGGCGGGCAGGCCGCCGATGCGGCGGTACTCGGTGCGCAGCCACGCGTAGGCGCTCATCCCCGATCCCGGCATGGGCTGTTCCAGGAAGGCACGGAAGGCGCCGAAGGGAATGATCAGTCCGTCGGCCACCGCCTCCGGATAATGGTGTTTCAGCTCGCCCAGTCTGGCCGCCTTCGGGCCGGCGATACGCCCGGCGTCGTCTGCCCGGACGTCGCCGAGGGGGACGAGGTCGCGGCGCGAGAGGTCCAGCTTGGCGAGATCCGGGCGGATGCGCGTCGGCGCCCTGCTTTCCTGGGTGAAGATGCCCTCCCAGCGCGGGCCGTCCTCGGCGATCAGCACACGGCCTCCCGGGCTCACGGCCATGACCACGGGTCGCCCCGCCATCGCCAGCAGGCGCGGCACCAGCCCGGCATCCACCACCACGTTGGGGATGCCGAGGTTGCTGGCGAGGAGCTGCACATGGGAGAGGATGTTGCCGGCCTCCAGGGTGAGGATGCCGGCCACGGGCGGGAGATTCTCTGTCGTTTCGGGCAACAGGTAGATGCCGTCCGGCCGGGGATCCGATGGATCCCGGCGCAGGATGCCCCGGGCCAGGCCCGGATTGAGGGCGCGCAGCCCCGCCCCCACCGTCTGGCCGAAAACCTCGTGCTCGATCCCGGCCAGGCTGTTGGCCTCCCGCAGGAGACCGTCCAGCAAAGCCGAATAGACCAGGAGCGGGCTGGCCCGCAGGCGGTCCGGCACGAACCGGCTCGCCAGGGGTTCGATACGGGCAAGCCCCGTCACTGCCTCGGTGAAGTGGAAGGCAAGCTCCCGCCCGGCCCAGGCAGGCACCCGCGCCAGGTAGCCGAGTTCCGCGCGGTAGCGCTCCAGGGGAAGGCTCGGCGCCGTCAGGCGGCCAAGCGCCTCCCGCGTTGCCTGACGCTCCCGGGGGGTGAGCAGGCCCACGCCGTACAGGGCCTCCGCGGTACTGTCCAGCAGGGCGAGCCGCTCGGCGCGGCTCGCCCGGGGCAGACCGTCGAGCAGCCCGAGGCCCGTGGCGAAGGCCTCGGCCTCGACATCCAGGCTGAGCCCCACCGCCGCCACGCGCAGCTTCGGCGGCAATCCCGGCAGGGCCTCGCGCAACTCCGCCAGGAGCGCCGCGCTGGCGGCGAGGCGCTGCGCGGGCGGCAGGGGTTTTTCCAGCTCCCGGGCAAAGCGCCGCAGGTGGCCGGCGAGGGGATGCCTGTCGAGGCGCCCCGCCAGTTCGCGCAGCGGCCGGCCCAGGTCGCGGAAGCCAAAGAGCGCTTCGATGGCTTGGGCGAGCTGCTCGAACTCGGGCTCGCTGCGCCCATGCTGGCGGGCATAGTACCGCACCCGGTCGGCGTCGGCCGCCTCCGGCTGGGCGTGAAGCTTGTTGCGCAGCGGCGCGAAGCCGGCATCCAGGGTGGCGAGGCTGGAGGAGAGTTCGTGAGACCGTGTCACCGTCCCGCCGTTCCGTACCCGCGGCAGCAGCAGCGCCGCCTGCCGCAGCAGCAGAAAATCCCGTTCCCTCTGCTGGCTGGCAGCCAGGGCAGCCAGGATGGCTTCCGCTGCGGCGATCTCGTCCTCCACCTGGAAGGCGCCCCGGTAGTGGTGCGCCCGTCGCAGGATCCAGCCATTGTCCGCCGCTACCAGATAACGTTCCAGCAGGATAGCGTTCAGCGCCGGCCGCCCCGGCGTGGCGGCCAGGGCTTCTGGATCGGCGGCAGCCAGAACGTTGCCCACCAGGAAACCGGCTTCGCGGAGGGCGCGGGCGCGCTCCCCGAGCCTGCCGTGCTGGATGCCGCCGCCACGAGTCGCACAGGCATAGGGTTCGGGGGGCAGCACCGCACCGTCCCGGCAGAACCAGTAAATCCCGTCGAAAGGCCCCTTCGGGTCCGCCTTCATCCCGATGATCCAGCGGGCCATCTCCCCGGTATCGGGAAGCACGGCCGGCGCGGCGAGGGGCGCCCAGATGAGGAAAAGGATGGTCAGGATCCCCTTGGCTGCTGCAAGGGTTGCGAATGGGAGTGTGCCGGCTCGTCTTTCGTGGTTCATGCCTGCTCCGCCAAGGGGGCTATACCAGCTCCGCGCCACTGTGGCGAATCGCCTATTCCAGAATTAATGGGCCGCGCGGTCTACCGCTTCGGCCAGTTGCCGCAACGCCGGGGCAGTCTCGACGGCATAGGTTTTTTGCGCCGTTTCAAGTGGCTTCAAATATTCCGGCAGCCGCGCCAGTTCGGCAGCAGCGCGGCGCCGCGATTCTTCCAGCGGCTCGGGTGCGGCCAGGCGCTTGCCCGAGAGCATGAAGGGCTGGATCAGGGGCATACCTGCCTGCGCATCGTTTTCCAGCGTCAGGAGGTCGCGATCCAGGCGGCCATCTGCGGCATGGATGCGGTAAACCTGTTTTCTGCCGGGCCAGGTGGCCTTGCCTTCCGAGCGCTTGCGGCGCGGCTGGCCGGCATATTCAACCAGTTTGTAGGCGCAATCCAAGTAAGGCGCGTCGGCGGAAGTGTCGAGGCGGGTGCCGACGCCGAATCCGTCGATCGGCGCCCCTTGCGCCAGCAGTCTGGCGATTTCGTGTTCGTCGAGGTTGCCGCTGCAGAAAATGCCGGTTTCGCCGAGTCCGCCCCGGTCGAGAATGCGGCGGACATTGTGCGCGTGCTCGGACAGGTCGCCGCTGTCCAGGCGCACTGCCTTGATGCGTATCCCCTCTTGTTGCAGGCGAGGCGCCAGCTTGACCACCTTTTCCGCTGCCGCCTCGGTGTCATAGGTGTCGATCAGCAGCACGGTGTTGGTCGGGTGAGAACGGGCAAAGCGTTCGAAGGCGACGGTTTCATCGGCGTGCGCCTGGATGTAGGAATGCGCCATGGTGCCGTAGAGAGGGATGCCGAACTGTATCCCGGCCAGCACCGTGGCAGTGCCGGAATAGCCGGCCAGGTAACCGGCGCGCGCCCCCAGCATCCCCGCTTCGGCGCCGTGGGCTCGACGCAGGCCGAAATCGACGAGCAGCTTTCCGGGCGCGACCAGCACGCTGCGTGCGGCTTTTGAGGCGATCAGGGTCTGGAAATGCAGCAGGTTGATGATGCGGCTTTCCACCAGTTGCGCCTGGGTGATCGGGGCGGTGATGCGCAGGATCGGCTGGTGC
>CAMTYG010000148.1:0-10436 GCA_947085875.1 uncultured Sulfuricella sp. | reverse complement strand
CATGTACCTCATGTACCATGAGGAGCTGGAGTCGCTGGCCAAATTCTATCCGGAAATCAAGCGCATCCGGTTCTGGATGACCTTTGGCGACGCCTATCTCAAGCACCTCGACGTGCTGGGCAATGTGGGCATGTTGCGGATCGATCCGGTGATGTTCGAGGGCCGGGAGATCATCCCGCTGCAGTTTCTGAAGGCGCTCCTGCCCGAGCCGGCCTCGCTCGGCCCCCGCACCAAGGGCAAGACCAATATCGGCACCATCGCCACGGGCCTGAAGGATGGCGTTCAGAAGACCGTCTACATCAACAATGTCTGCGACCACGAAGAGGCCTATGCCGAGACCGACAGCCAGGCAGTCAGCTACACCACCGGCGTGCCAGCCATGATCGGCGCGGCCCTGATGGTCCAGGGCGTCTATGCCGGCGCCGGCGTCTTCAACATGGAGCAGATGGACCCCGACCCGTTCATGGACATGCTGAACACCCACGGCCTGCCGTGGAAGGTCCGCGACCTGCCCGCACCCCTGGACTTCTGAGGGGTCATGGAGACCAAGGCCGGCGGGGCCGGCGCGTTTTCCCGGTTTGATCTGGCCCGCGTGCCGTCCCCCTGTTTCGTGGTCGACGAGGCCGCGATTGCGCGCAACCTCGCCGTCCTGGCCGATGTGGGCGCCCGCGGCGGGGCCCAGGTGCTGCTGGCGCTGAAGGCCTTTTCCATGTGGTCGCTGGCCGGTCTGGTGGGCGAGCATCTGGACGGGGTCTGCGCCTCGGGCCTCTGGGAGGCGCGGCTGGCGCGGGAGTTCTTTTCCGGCGAGCTGACCACCTATTCGCCGGCCTACAAGGCCGCCGATCTGCCCGAGATCCTGGCGCTGTCGGACACGGTGATCTTCAATTCGCCCGACCAGATCGCCCGGTTCTCAGACCTGATCGAGGCCGCGCGGGCGGCGGGCGAGACCTTCCAGATCGGCCTACGGCTGAACCCCGAGCACAGCGAGGCCGAGGTCGCCAAGTACGACCCCTGCCAGATCGGCTCACGCCTGGGCTTTCCGGTCTCGCAACTGACGCCTGAAAGTCTGCGGGGCGTTGATGGCCTGCACATCCATGCCCTGTGCGAACAAGGGTTCGAGCCGCTCAGCCGCATCTGGGCTTCGCTGGAGCCGCGGCTCGCCGGCGTGCTGGGCCAGCAGATCAAGTGGGTGAACTTAGGGGGAGGCCACCACATCACCCGCGCCGACTATGACCGCGAGGCCCTGGTGGCGTTTCTGGCCGAGGTGAAGGCGCGCCACGGGATCGATCTGTTCCTGGAGCCGGGCGAGGCCATTGCGCTCGACGCCGGCATCCTGGTGGGCGAGGTGCTGGACGTTTTCGACAACGGCATGGCCATCGGCATCACCGACATCTCGGCCACCTGCCACATGCCCGACGTGATCGAGGCGCCCTACCGCCCGGCGATGATGGGCGAGCCGGACGACGGGGTCAGCGTTCGCCTGGGCGGCCCGTCCTGCCTGGCCGGCGACATCATCGGCGACTACCGGTTTGAGCAGCGCCCGGCGCCTGGGACCCGCATCGCCTTCCTCGATCAGGCGCACTATTCGATGGTCAAGACCAACACCTTCAACGGCGTGCCCCTGCCGGCCATCGCGCTCTGGAACAGCGACACCGACGCCCTGAAGATGGTGCGCGAGTTCGACTACACCGAGTTCCGCGACCGGTTGTCCTAGAGGCTGGCGTAAGCCGCTTCGATCAGACGCTTGGCCCGGGGATCGCCCATCAGGTGGGCCGACTGCTTGTTCATCACATAGGCCCCGGCCAGCCCGGTCTGCGGATCGGCAAAGGCGCACGACCCGCCCCAGCCGGAATGGCCGAAGGTCTCTTCCCCCGGCCCCCAGGGTTTCAGCGGCCCATTGCGCATGACGCCGGCCCCCCAGCTCATGACGAAGGGCAGGACGAGGTCCTGGCCGGCGATCCGCTCGCGGGCCATCTCGGCGATCAGGGCCGGCGACAGGATCATCTCGCCCTCCAGCCAGCCGCCGGACGCCAGGGCGCCCATCAGCCGGGCCAGCGCAGGCGCTGTGGCGTGCCCGTTGGCGGAGGGGATCTCGGCCCGGCGCCATTCCGCCTGACCGCGACCGCCCGGCGAGGACCAGGGCTCGAGGAAGGCGGCCTTGGTGGGGACATTGATCTCGCCGAAGTCGGGAAAGGCCGGCGGGCGCTGCAGGTCGGCGCAACGGCCGTGTTCTGAGTCCGGCAGGCCGATCCACAGGTCGAGGTCGAAGGGCCGGGCGATGTCTTCGCGCAGCGCCGTCCCCATGGTCCGGCCATCGACCCGGCGGAAGATCTCGCCGGCGAGGTAGCCGTAGGTCACCGGGTGATAGCCGCTGGCGGTTCCAGGCGGCCACAGGGGCGTCATGGCCGCCAGCCTGGCGCAGATGGCGCCCCAGTCGAACCACAGGGACGGCTCGATGGCCTCGACAAAGCCCGACAGGCCGGCCTGATGCGACAGGACCTGTTCGACGGTGATCTCGCCCTTGCCGGCCTGCGCGAATTCCGGCCAGACCTCGGCCACCGGCTGGTCATAGGCCAGGCGTCCCTGGTCCACGAGGCGCGCGATCATCAGGGCGGCGAGCGCCTTGGTGGTGGAAAACAGCGGGGTCAGGGTGTCGGCGGCGAACGCCTGGGTGCGGGCGCGATCGGCGTGGCCGGCCCAGAGGTCGACGATCAGCTCGCCCTCCTTGACCAGGGAAAACCGCGCGCCGAGCTCCTCGCCGCGGGCGAAGTTGTCCTCGAAGGCGCTCGCGACAGCCTCGAAGCCGGCCGCGCAATGGCCGTGAATATCGCTCGCCGTCGTCGTCAGTTCAGTCGCTCCATGCGGACATGCGGGGAGGTGGCCTTCAGCCGCTGGGCCATGGCCACCAGGGGAAGTTCCCGCGCCTTCCACATATGGGCCGCAGAAACGGTTTCGGCCACCCCGCCGACGGCGCGGGGCAGGGCGTAGGCCGGGGCGAGACCGTCGAGGACGGCGGCGCCATAGAGGGCGGTGAGCAGGTCGCCGGTTCCCTTGGGAGCGTCGGGCGAGGGGGCGTGAGCCGCCAGCCAGGCCTCCTTGCGGTCGGCATAGATCACGCCGATCTCCTCCCCCCGGGCGACCGAGGAGATCAGGGCTGGCTTGCCCAGCAGCCGGGCGCCGGCCAGGGCCTGGGCGGGGTTGCGGGTCTCGGCGCCGGTGAGCCGCTGTAGCTCCCAGGTGTTGCAGGCGATGAGGTCGGCCCGGGGGACCAGGTCGGCGGTGACCGCCTCAGCCACGTCGATGGGCACATAGAGGCCCTTGCCCGAATCTCCCAGGGTCGGATCGACGATGACGAAGGGCTTGCGGGCGCCGGCGTCCCGGGGGGCGGCGCGGACGGCGTCGATGGCCCGGGCCGCGGAGCGCACCTGCAGCGCGCTGGCGAAATAGCCGGTGATGACCAGGTCGATCTGGGAGAAATAGCCGTTGGCCTCGATGCCATCGAGCATGCCGTCAATGGCGTCCACCGGCACGGCCGCCCCCCCAGGGGGGCCCCAGCCGGGATGACGTCCATAGAGGACGGTGGGGACGACCATGGCGTCCACCTTGAAGGGCGCCAGCGCCAGGGCCTGGGCGGAGCCGCCAACCTGGCTGGCGGCGACGTGACTGGAAATAATGAGGGCGAGCGGCATGGGGCCGCATAGAGAAGCGCCGCGCCGGGTCCCGCAAGGGGACACGACGCAGCGTTGCAAATAATTCTCCCGAGACCCGCGAAAGTCGCAGGTGCAGTTCTAGTATCGGTAGTGGTCCGGCTTGAACGGGCCAGCTTCCGGCACGCCAATATAGTCGGCCTGTTCCTTGCTGAGACGGGTCAGCTTGGCGCCGAGTTTTTCCAGGTGAAGGATGGCGACCTTCTCGTCCAGGTGCTTGGGCAGGGTGTAGACCTTGGTCTCGTAACGCCCGCCGTTCTGCCACAGCTCAATCTGCGCCAGAGTCTGGTTGGTGAAGGAGGCGCTCATCACGAAGCTCGGATGGCCCGTGGCGTTGCCCAGGTTCACCAGCCGGCCTTCCGACAGGACAATGATCTTCTTGCCGTCAGGGAACTCCACATGGTGGACCTGATCCTTGATCTTGTCCCACTTGAAATTGCGCAGGCCCGCGATCTGGATCTCGGAGTCGAAGTGGCCGATGTTGCAGACGATGGCGTTGTTCTTCATCGCCCGCATGTGGTCGACGGTCAGCACGTCCTTGTTGCCGGTGGCGGTGACGAAGATGTCGGCCCTGTCGGCCACGTCCTCGACAGTGACCACCTCATAGCCTTCCATGGCCGCCTGCAGGGCGCAGATCGGGTCGATCTCGGTGACGATGACGCGCGCGCCGCCGTTGCGGAGCGAGGCCGCCGAGCCCTTGCCCACGTCGCCGTAGCCCAGCACCACGCAGATCTTGCCGGCGATCATCACGTCGGTGGCGCGCTTGATGCCGTCGAGCAGGGACTCACGGCAGCCGTACAGGTTGTCGAACTTGGATTTGGTGACCGAGTCGTTGACGTTGATCGCCGGGAACTTCAGGCGGCCTTCCTCGGCCATCTGGTAGAGGCGATGCACGCCGGTGGTGGTTTCCTCGGTCACGCCCTTGATGTGCTTGATGCGGGCGGAGTACCAGCCGGGCGAAGTGGCCAGCTTGTTTTTGATGGCGGCGAACAGTACGCGCTCTTCTTCGCAGGTCGGCTTGGCGATCACGGAAAGATCGGATTCGGCGCGGGTGCCCAGATGCAGCAGCAGGGTGGCGTCGCCGCCGTCGTCCAGAATCATGTTGGCGGGTTCGCCTGGCCATTCGAAAATCCGGTGGGTGTAATCCCAGTATTCTTCCAGCGTTTCGCCCTTGTAGGCGAACACCGGGATGCCGTCGGCGGCGATGGCGGCTGCGGCCTGATCCTGCGTCGAGTAGATGTTGCAGGAAGCCCAGCGCACTTCCGCGCCCAATGCGGTCAGGGTTTCGATCAGCACGGCGGTCTGGATGGTCATGTGCAGGGAGCCGGCAATGCGCGCGCCTTTCAGCGGCTGCGCCTTGGCGTTTTCCGCACGGATCGCCATCAGGCCGGGCATTTCCACCTCGGCCATCAGAATTTCCTTGCGTCCCCATACGGCGAGGGACATGTCGGCGACCAGGTAGTCGGTAAAATTTTGGGTGTCAGCCACAGCGAATGCTCCTTAAAACGTTGTGGCCGGGGGGATGCGGGAGTGTTGCTCACCTGGCATCCCGTGTCCGGCACGGGTTAAATACAGGCGAGCGCAGTTCTTTAGAAAACCGAGCCTGACGGAAGAAATCCGTTGCAGCGCTCCTCGGTTGGGTTGAATTATAACTGGTTTTCAGGATTTTGGGGGTTGGGGGGTGAAGAGTTGCCGCGCGCATTTGGCGGTATTCCATGTGATTCTGCTAAACTTGATCAGGGAAATATTCATTAACGCTCACTACCGCCACAGGGCACATTACCGCTGGAGCCAGTCATGACCACCACCCAAAAAATCCGCAGCATGGCGCTGTTCTGCGATTTCGAGAATATCGCTTTGGGCGTGCGCGATGCCAAGTACGAAAAGTTCGATATCAGCAAAGTTCTGGAACGCCTGCTGCTCAAGGGCAGCATCGTGGTGAAAAAAGCCTATTGCGACTGGGACCGCTACAAGGAGTTCAAGGCCCCCATGCACGAAGCCTCGTTCGAGCTGATCGAGATTCCCCATGTGCGCCAGTCGGGAAAAAACTCGGCCGATATCCGCATGGTGGTCGATGCTCTCGACCTGTGCTACACCAAGTCCCATGTGGACACCTTCGTCATCATCAGCGGCGATTCGGATTTTTCGCCCCTGGTGAGCAAGCTGCGCGAGAACAACAAGACCGTGATCGGGGTCGGGGTCAAGAACTCCACCTCCGATCTGCTGATCGCCAACTGCGACGAGTTCATCTACTACGACGACCTGGCGCGCGAGAACGCCGCAAAGGCGGAAAAAGCCAAGAAGCGCACCAGCAAGAAAAAACCCGCCGCCAAAGGCGCCACGGAGGCGGCGCCCAAAGCAGCACCCCCGGAAGAGGGCGGCAAGTCACAGGAAGCCCTGGACTTGCTGATGGAAACGGTAGAGGCCCTGTTTGCGGAGCGCGGCGAAGAGGAAAAAATCTGGGGCTCGATGGTCAAGCAGGCGCTGAAGCGGCGCAAACCGGGCTTCAATGAAAGCTACTACGGCTTTCGCTCGTTCAGCAAGCTGCTTGAGGAAGCTGCCGCGCGCAAACTGCTGGAGGTGGAGCACGACGAGAAGTCGGGCGGAGTCATCATCAATAACTTCAACCCGGAATATTAAGGCGAAGCCGCATCACAGCTCGATCTGCGTTCCCAGCTCCACCACCCGGTTGGTCGGAATCTTGAAGTAGGCGGAGACGCTGCCGGCGTTGCGCGCCATGCTGATGAACAACCTTTCCCGCCACCGCGCCATGCCCGGCGCTATGGTCGAAATCAGGGTTTCCCGGCTGATGAAAAAAGAGGTTTCCATCATATGGAACTCCAGCCCGGGGCACTGTTCAAGCGCCTTCGGGATGTCCGGCTCATCCTTGAAACCATAGCGCATGGTAATCCGGTAAAAATTGTTCCCCAGCGGCTGAACTTCGGCATGGTCGATATCGGGGACGTGCGGCACGTCCTCGGTAATGACCGTCAGCAACATCACCCGCTCGTGCAGCACCTTGTTGTGTATCAGGTTGTGCAGCATGGCATGGGGCACGCCGTCGAGATTGGCGGTAAGGAAAACCGCCGTGCCGGGCACGCGCAGTGGCGGGTGGGCGGCAATCCCGGCCAGAAAAGGCTCCAGCGCGATTGCGCCGGTCTGCAGCCGTTCGAACAGCAATGCCCGCCCCCGCTTCCAGGTAGAAAGCAGGGTGAATACCGCAATCGCGACAACCAGGGGGAACCAGCCGCCCTGCGGAATCTTCATGGCGTTGGCGCTGAAGAATGACAGGTCGATGATCAGGAAAAGGACGGCGACCAGAACGGCCGTGCCCCTGCCCCATCCCCATAGCGCGCGCGCCACCACAACCGCCAGGATAGTGTCGATGGCCATGGTGCCGGTGACCGCAATGCCGTAAGCAGCGGCGAGGTTGCTGGAGGTTTGAAAACCCAGCACCAGCGCGATGATCGCCACGAGCAGAGCCCAATTGATCGCCGGCAGATAGACCTGGCCGATCTCCCGCTCCGAAGTGTGCCTCACCTCCAGCCGTGGACAGTAGCCCAGTTGCATCGCCTGACGGGTAACGGAAAAGGCGCCCGAAATCACGGCCTGAGAAGCGATTACCGTGGCCAGGGTGGCCAGGGCTACCATCGGATAAAGCGCCCACGACGGTGCGAGCAGATAAAACGGGTTCTCCACCGCAGCGGGATTGTGGATCATCAGTGCGCCCTGGCCAAAGTAGTTGAGCAGCAGCGCCGGCAGCACGAAGAAGAACCACGCCGTCTTGATCGGCATGCGGCCAAAATGGCCCATGTCGGCGTAAAGCGCCTCGCCCCCGGTTACCGCCAGCACCACCGCGCCCAAGGCCAGAAAGCCATACCACCTGTTCTCCACGAAGAACTGGAAGCCATAAAGCGGGTTCACCGCCTGCAATACCGCCGGCTCGTCGAGGATGTTGATGATTCCCAGCAACGCCAGGGTGGCAAACCAGACCACCATCACCGGCCCGAACAGCGCGCCCACGCTGGCGGTGCCCTTGCGCTGAAAAAGGAACAAACCCGTCAGCACAATCAGGGTGATCGGGATGACGTAGGGATCAAACGCGGGAGTGGCGATCTTCAATCCCTCCACGGCGGACAGCACCGAGATCGCCGGGGTAATCAGACTATCGCCATAGAACAGCGCGGCGCCGAAAATCCCCATCGTCATCAGCAGCCAGCGACTGCGCGTGTCTCCGGGCGAGCTTTTAAGCGTCAGCGCCAGCAGCGCCATAATGCCGCCCTCACCTTTGTTGTTGGCGCGCATGATGAAAATCACATACTTGAGCGAAACCACGATCAGCAGCGCCCAGAGCACCAGCGACAGCGCGCCGAGCACGTTGTCGTGCGTGGGCAAAATCCCGTGGGAGCTGTGGAACACCTCTTTCATGGTGTAAAGCGGGCTGGTGCCGATGTCCCCGAACACCACGCCGATAGCGGCGAGCATCAAGCCCGGGGTTTTGCTCTTGGCGCTCGCGCCCGTTGCGGCATGGCCGGAATTTTTTTCGGTTGTACTCATCGCTTGTTATTCCTTCGCCGCCGGATGCCCGGCTTGATTCGCCACCTTCCAAGGAGCGCAATTCTATTCCTATTTTGGTCGGCTTAAACCATTTTCTCGCAAAACAGGGGCCGTCAGCTCCCGGTTTCTCCCTTGCCTACGGCTATGCCGAGCTGCTTCAGTTTGCGGTAGAGATGCGTTCGCTCCAGCCCGACGCTTTCCGCCAGGCGGCTCATGTTGCCGCCGACCTTCTTGAGCTGATGCTCGAAATAAATCCGCTCGAACTCGTCGCGCGCCTCGCGCAACGGCTGGTCGAGGGGCAGCGCGTACTGGGCCGTGGGTGGCGGAACGGGGGGAGCGAATTGCCCCAGCACCCGGCTGACGTCCGCTGCAGCAATCTCTTTGGACAGGGCGGTCAGCGCCAGCGTTTTCACGGCATTGTCGAGCTGCGGCAAATTGCCGGGCCAGCTCTCATCGCGCAGAAGATTCAGCGCTGCGGCGCTGAAATGACGCGGAGGCGATTGCCCGGTTTCGATCAGCCGCGCCAGCGCCTGCCGGGCGAGGTCGGGAATATCCTCGCCATGTTCGCGCAGGCTGGGCACCGCCAGCGTCAGGCCATTGAGGGTCTGAAACAGCCGGGCGTCGAACGCACCCTCCTCGACCAGCCGGGGCAGGGGCATGGACGTGGCGCACACCAGGCGCACACCATGCTTTTCCAGCTTGTTCAGGATCAGCGCCAGCCCCTTCTGTTCCAGCTTACCCAAATTTCCGATCTCCCCCAGGTAGAGCAGGCCATCGCGCGCCTGCTCCAGCAGGCTCATCGGGTTGTCCGCCAGAACGGCCAGGGTTTCCGGCGCAACCCAGGGGGTGTTCGCTCGATGCAGGTAGCGCGCGCACAATTCCATGCCGGAACCTGCTTCCCCGGTCAACAGCAGGGGAGACCTCTGATTGGCCGCCTGCGCCAGGCACTTTTTCAGTTCGCTGACGGCGGCACCCGTGCCCAGGCTGGCCAGCGCCGCGCCATTGCACGGGATCGGCTCGCTCTTCTTGAGCGCGCGCTCTACAGTACTCAGCAGCTTTTGCAGGGCGATGGGCTTTTCCAGAAAGTCCGCGGCGCCGATGCGCGTCGCCTCCACCGCCGTGTCTATGGTGCCGTGGCCGGACATCATGATCACCGGCATGGTCAGCAGGCCGCTGCTTTCCCATTCCTTGAGCAGCGTGATGCCGTCGGTGTCCGGCATCCAGATGTCGAGCAGCACCAGGTCAGGGCGTTTCTGGCTGCGATAAAGGCGCGCCGCGCCGGCATTTTCCGCCAGCGCGACAATATAACCCTCGTCATGCAGAATTTCCCTCAGCAGCTCGCGGATGCCGACCTCATCGTCCACCACCAGGATTTCGTTGGCTGCCATTTAAACCACTTCCCCGCTGCGGGGCAAATAAATGCAGACGCTTGCCCCGTGGGGCTGACAATTTTCAATTTTCATCCTGCCGTGATGCTCCTCGATGATTTTTTTGACGACCGCCAAGCCCAGCCCGGTGCCTTTCGGCTTGGTCGTGACATACGGCTCAAACAACCGCGCCATGAGCGCTTCGGGAAAACCGCAACCGTTATCCCGGACAGTCAGCCTGATCTCGTTTTCCTCGGCGGCGGTTTCCACTATGATTTTGGGCTCTTCCGTTTCGGCCAGGGCATCCTGGGCATTTTGCAGCAAATTATGCACCACCTGGCGCAGCAGGGTCGGATCACCGGTCACCCGCGGCAACGCCGGCGCAAGCCGGGTCGAGATTTGCGCGCCGGAGTGCTCGTACAGCGCCAGGATTTCGTACACCAGCTGATTGAGATCCACCGCCTCCAGGTTCAGGCTGGGGGCGCGGGCATATTCGGCAAATGCGTTCACCATGCTCTTCAGCGCCGTTACCTGATTGACGATGGTTTGCGTCGCCCGCTTCAGCACCTCTGCATCCGGCGCGCTTAACTTGTCCGCAAGCTTGTGCTCGAGCCGCTCGGCCGAGAGCTGGATCGGGGTGAGCGGGTTCTTGATTTCGTGGGCGAGCCGGCGCGCCACCTCGCCCCAGGCCTGGGCGCGCTGGGCCGAGACCATTTCGGAAACGTCGTCGAACACCAGCAGGCGCTCGTTGTTGGGCAGCAGGGCACCGCGCGCGATCAGCGTGATGCCTTCATCAAACGGCGTG
>CAMTYG010000147.1:0-4572 GCA_947085875.1 uncultured Sulfuricella sp. | reverse complement strand
TTTTCGATCCGAATGAGTTCGGGTTTTCTGATTTTTAGCCATTTAGAACGTCCACCCCTGCTGTTGCATAAATTCTTCAAGATCAATACAGGGCACATTAAAATGCGCACACACGTTGGGAATTTTTGCTGCGTTAGGTTTCAGTTGCTCTTCTGTAACCACAGTGCCGTCCTTGATTTTGGCGCAGGCAATGACAAATGGATCGGCCACCGGCGTTCCTTTCAACCGTTGCTGTTCTCCTATCAAGGCTTGGAAGTGGTTTATCTGAAGAATCTGCGCAACAAACTGAAGTTCAGCTGCGGTCGGAGTGGTAAAGATTTTCTTGTTTTGCTTTGCCCACGCCAGCACATCCGCACTTACGTTTTGCCGCCCAAGTTCATTCCAGACTTCACGGGTTGAAATTAGAATCTCATGCTGGACCAGGGTATCCAATCCATCCCAGATGGTTTTGAATACGCTGGGATAAAAGTGCTGAAGTGAGCGCAATGAGCTGGTATCGAACACATAGATCATGCAGCAGACCCTTGCAGAATACGCTGCTCCAGTCCGGCAAAATTCTTGGGCTTGATTCCCAGCAAATCCGCTGCCTGCTCGACGCTAAGCTGGTTCTTGTAGTGGCGGCTAACTACCTCTTTCGCAAAACGGTCACTCAGGTAAGCATTTTTTGAAGCATACCAATCGCCACCCGTCCCCTTTTTCTGCTGAGCCGCCCATGCTTTTGACTTTTGCTCATAAAAGGCAGCGGTGACGCGACCTTGATCCAGAAATCGGCGTAACACAGCTTCACGGCTGACTCCATAACGCGCGGCAAGGTCTGAGAACTGCTGTTCGGACATCCGTTCAATGTCTGCCGGAAACTGTTTCGCCTGTATTTGAAAATCAGGCGAAGGAATCAGAATTTCCGCTGCGATTGCGTTACAAAACTGCTCAATCTTTTTTTCTTCATCTGGCAAACGCTCAACGTATCGCTGGTCGAATTTACTTAGTCCGTTAACACTGAGCAACAGGTGCGCAAGTTCATGCAGCAAGCTAAAAATCTGTCTTGTTTTGGTTGTGCTGTTATTCAAATAAACAACAGGGAATTGGTCGTCAACAAGGCAAAATCCGGAAATGTCCTTTTGCTCGAAGGACTCTTTGAAAATGAATACGCCCTTGTCCTCAATCGCTTTCCGCCACCTTTTCAGCGCATGATCTTCATCTTTCCAGCAAATTTGCTCTTCGAGAGAAATGCTCAGATAGCTACGAACTGCTGCCGCCTGATCCACGACAGAACGCGCACGGAGCAACGATAGTTCCTGCCAAATGCAATGCTCGCTGGGGTTGCGAGTGCCAAATAATTCCCGTAGCGCGAGCTGGTAAGCGTGTGCACGACGGATATGCAAGTGGGTATTAACAGCAAGTGTTAGCAGATCATCCGTTGGCAAGGTTCGGAATTCCCGCGTTGGACTTGCTTCTTCCGGGGGGGATGGCAAAAAGAAAACAGCCAATGGGCGTTTGTAAATTTGATACGCCAGTTTTTCCAATTGGGGATAGCTTGGGAATGCATTCCCTGTCTCCCACGCTTCAATTTCATCAACAGGCCGCTTCAAACGAAGGGCGACATCAGACACCGACAACCCGATTGACTGTCTTGCCCAACGCATAACTTCTGGCTGCACTCCGGCGACAGGCTCGCTTCTCATTTTGCCGTAAACGCCATCTGAATATCGCGCGTGGTTGCACCACTTGCGATGAGCGCGCGCACGATCAAATCCAGAGAAACCGAAGAATCGCCCGCTTCAATTTTAGCAATGCGCGATTGGCTCGATTTCATGCGTTGAGCAAGATCAATTTGCGAGAGTTTATGTTTGATGCGTGATTTTTTTACCGCGCTGATTAGCGAGAATTTGAGTGCGACGAGCCGCGCCTCTTCATCACTTAATTGCAGGAAATCCTCTGCGCTGCCGACTTTCCAGCCATCGGCTTGGAGGCGCTCTAATTTGTCCGTTTTCATGGCATTTACCCTCCTGCTAAATTGATTTGTAGCGCTTCAGTCTCGCTTTGCAAATATCAACGACCGTCTGTGGCGTTTGGCTTGTGGTTTTGGCAAACACTTCAAGAATCACGATGGCTACCGTATCAACGTAGTACACAATGCGCCAAGTGCGATTTTCGTCGGGGATTCTCAATTCATGACAACCGCGACCGATACCGGGCATTGGTCTTGAGTGCGGCAGCGATATATTGACGCCCTCTTGCAGGCTTTGCATTAAAACACCCGCTTCAATTCTTGCGTCGGCTGAAAAAGGGGGTGTTTTGACTTCGCCATGCAGCCACACCAACGGTTTACGCTGCTTACTCATTTAATCGAGTATATGTCAGTATTGACATATTTACAAGACGCATCCGTAAGGGCAATGGTCTTATTGCTTCTGTTGACGATGCCTGTTGCCATCATTCGGCGGGGGAATCTGACAAAGTAGAATTAAGCTCGTCCATCATCAAATCATCCTGCTTGGGTATTTGGAAAATAGTAACACGTTAGCCCATTGATGATATGAGCATTTATCCGGCTATTGCTATATCTGGCGGGCTGTAGATACCCGTTGACATGATACTGAATGTCGGTAATTATAAACAAATACCGACGATATGTATCAAATATGGAAAACTCAAAAGTCGCCAAAGTTCTGGCTCTCGCAAAGCAGGGCGGCGTGATTCGCGCCCGAGATTTGGAACCTCACAGCATTCCCCGTGCGTATCTTACCCGCCTATGCGAAGCGGGCAAGCTTCAGCGTCTCGAACGCGGCCTTTATATGCTGGTCAATGGCGCCATCACCACCAATCACAGCCTGGCCGAAGCGGCAAAGCGTGTGCCTCATGGTGTGGTTTGCCTGCTTTCGGCACTACGATTTCATGGCGTGACCACACAGGCACCGTTCGAAGTGTGGCTGGCAATCGACAATAAGGCGCGCGCTCCTGCCGCCAAGGAAACGCCTCTACGCATTGTGCGTTTTTCTGGAGAAGCACTTCAAGCGGGTGTTGAGACGCATACGATAGACGGCGTGCCTACCCAAATTTACTCGCTCGCCAAGACAATCGCCGATTGCTTCAAGTACCGAAACAAGATCGGCCTGGATGTCGCCGTAGAAGCGCTGAGGGAAAGCTGGCGCGCCCGGAAATGCACCATGGACGAACTCTGGCGCTATGCGACGATTTGCCGGGTAGCCAACGTGATGCGCCCCTATCTGGAAACATTGACATGAGCGAAGATCAACCACGCAACCTCGCCGCTTCTGTGCGCCAACGGCTACTCAACATCGCCAAGCGTGATGGCGAGGCGTTCGATCTGGTGCTGACCCGATATGCACTGGAGCGCCTCTTGTATCGCTTGGGGCAATCCGAATATTACAACCAGTTCTTGCTCAAAGGGGCCATGTTGTTTGCAGTGTGGGGAGGGGAACCTCATCGCCCCACCCGTGACGTTGACCTGTTGGGATTCGGTTCGAGCGAGCTCCCACAGGTGGGAAAAATTTTCCAAAACATTTGCCAGGAACCCGTGGAGCCGGATGGCCTGGAGTTTATCCCTGACACCCTGCGTGCCATCGAGATTCGCGAGGATCAAGAGTATCAGGGCATACGAGTACTATTTGAAGCGCGGTTGGATAATGCCATTATCCCCATCCAGATTGATATTGGTTACGGCGATGCCGTGACACCCGCGCCGGAAGAGATTACTTACCCCACCGTACTGGATTTTTCTGCCCCTAAGCTACGCGCTTACCCGGTCTACACCGTGGTCGCTGAAAAGTTTCAGGCCATGGTATGGCTGGGCATTGCCAACAGTCGCATGAAGGATTTCTACGATATCTGGGTCATTATGCGGAAATTTCCCTTTGAGGGTCATATTCTGGCTAACGCCATCGAAGCTACCTTTACCCGGCGCAACACGCCCCTGCCTACCGAAGCACCTTTTGCCTTGACCCAAGCATATGCCAGCGACGCGGTGAAACAGACCCAGTGGAAAGCCTTTCTACGCAAGAACGCATTGCCAGCAGATAATCTGGCGCTCGCCGATATCGTCACTGCATTGCATGATTTTCTGATGCCGCCGACCTTGGCAGCTGCCAAAACATTGGACTTCAACGCTACATGGCCAACTGGTGGGCCGTGGCAAACCCTGTCAGCGCAAATCTAGCCACCAATGGATATATGTTGCTAAAATACACCAACAAAAAAGCAATGGGTTCTGAATTCGCACGGCAGAGTTCGCAGGCCTGACTCCTGCGCTACCCTCCAACACCATGGTTTGCTAACCTTGTTTTCCTCGGATTGTCTGTCCGGTCGATGCTAAATTTCTCTTTACGAGGCGTTGTGAAAAATCTCTCCCGTACTTTATTGCTTGGTGGCTGTATGGCTATGGTCGGCCTGCTTTCCTTGCCGGCGGGCGCGTCGTCGCTGGACAGCCTCAAAACCTTTCTTTCCGAAGTCAAATCCGCCAAGGCCCATTTCAAGCAAATTGTTCTCGACAAAAAAATGAGTACGGTTCAGGAAACCAGCGGCACCATGCTGTTTTCCCGTCCCGGCAAGTTC
>CAMTYG010000146.1:0-9792 GCA_947085875.1 uncultured Sulfuricella sp. | reverse complement strand
GGCCAAGCCCGGCTCGATCACCCCGCACACCAAGTTCACTGCTGAGATCTACGTCCTGAGCAAAGACGAAGGCGGCCGTCACACCCCGTTCTTCCAGGGCTACCGTCCCCAGTTCTACTTCCGCACCACCGACGTGACCGGAGCGATCGAACTGCCTGCCGGCACGGAAATGGTGATGCCCGGCGACAACGTCTCGATCACGGTCGCGCTGATCCAGCCGATCGCGATGGAAGAAGGCCTGCGCTTCGCGATTCGCGAAGGCGGCCGCACCGTCGGCGCCGGCGTCGTGGCAAAGGTTATCGAGTAAAAATCAGTTAGGGGTGAGGCGAGAGGGGTGAGGCGGAAAACCTGCTCCTCACGCCTCACCCCTAACTCCTCACGAAAAATAGGCCAGTAGCTCAATTGGCAGAGTATCGGTCTCCAAAACCGAGGGTTGGGGGTTCGAGGCCCTCCTGGCCTGCCAGATATGATGGTGTGGAAAAGCGAACGGGCGACAGCAATAATAGTGATCGGGCGACCGGCATGTGTGCCGGTCGCTGTTTGCATTTCCGAAAAAGAAACCTTTTATGACAGATAAAATTAAGTTGGGCTTGGCTGTTCTGCTGCTTGCGGCAGGAATTGCCGGTTTCTACCTGTTGTCCGAGCATGCTTTGGTGTTGCGTGTGCTGGCAGTGTTGGCGGGTATGGCCATGGCGATTTTCGTGGCGCGGTTTACCGGGGCTGGCCAGCAGTTTTTCGCCTTCGGCAAGGAGGCGTGGGTAGAAACCAAGAAAGTCGTATGGCCGACTCGCAAGGAAACCTTTCAGACCACTGGCGTCGTGTTTCTGCTGGTGGTGGTGATTGCGCTTTTCCTGTGGATTGTGGATGCCAGCCTGATGTGGGCGGTCAAATTATTGATGGGCCAGGGGGATTGATGGCAATGCGATGGTACGTGGTGCACGCCTATTCGGGCTATGAGAAGAGCGTGCAACGAGCCCTGCAGGAGCGCATTGAGCGCGCAGGCATGCAGGACAAGTTTGGCCAGATTCTCGTGCCGGTCGAAGAAGTGGTCGAGATGAAAAGCGGCCAGAAGAGCATCAGCGAACGCAAATTCTTTCCGGGCTATGTGCTGGTGCAGATGGAAATGGATGATGAGAGCTGGCACCTGGTGAAGAATACCGCCAAGGTGACTGGTTTTGTCGGTGGTTCCGCGCAGAAGCCGACTCCGATCAGTGAAAAGGAAGTCGCTGCGCTGATGCAGCAGATCCAGGAGGGCGTGGAAAAACCCAGACCCAAGGTGCTGTTCGAGGTGGGCGAGGCGGTGCGAATCAAGGAAGGCCCATTCACCGATTTCAATGGCATGGTGGAAGATGTCAATTACGACAAGAGCAAGTTGCGCGTGTCGGTGCTGATTTTTGGCCGTTCCACACCGGTCGAACTGGAATTCAGCCAGGTCGAAAAAGCTTAAGTGCTGAGTGCTGAGTAAGTGGTAAAGAGTTTGAGCGGTTTTTTTACGGGGAGAGCTATAGTCTGACGAAAGATGCGTGTTCAGGGTTTATCTCAGGACTCGGAACTTAATGCTCGTTTGCACCCATTTTAGAGGAGTTGTAAAAGTGGCAAAGAAGATCATTGGTTACATCAAGCTGCAGGTGCCTGCAGGCAAAGCAAACCCCAGCCCGCCCATCGGGCCGGCATTGGGTCAGCGCGGCCTGAATATCATGGAGTTCTGCAAGGCGTTCAATGCCCAGACCCAAGGCCTGGAAGTGGGCCTGCCGATCCCGGTGGTGATTACCGCCTACGCGGACAAGAGCTTCACCTTCATCATGAAGACGCCGCCCGCCACCGTGCTGATCAAAAAGGCAGCCGGCGTGCAAAAAGGCAGCCCGCGTCCGCATACCGACAAGGTGGGCAAGCTGACGCGCGCCCAGGCAGAAGACATCGCCAAGGCGAAGATGCCGGATCTGACCGCTTCCAATATGGATGCGGCAGTGCGCACAATCGCTGGCAGCGCGCGCAGCATGGGTATTGAAGTGGAGGGCGTATAACATGGCACATATTTCCAAGCGCACCAAGGCGATAACGGCCAAAGTCGACCGCAACAAGGCCTATTCGCTGGCTGAAGCGCTGACGCTGGTCAAGCAGACCGCCACCGCCAAATTTGACGAGTCCATCGACTTGGCCGTGAATCTCGGTATCGATGCGCGTAAATCCGACCAACTGGTACGCGGCTCCGTCGTGTTGCCGCGCGGCACCGGAAAATCCGTCCGCGTTGCAGTGTTCGCCCAGGGTGACAATGTTGCCAAGGCTAAGGAAGCGGGCGCCGACATCGTTGGTTTTGAAGATCTGGCTGCCGAAATCAAGGCCGGCAAGATGGATTTCGACGTGGTTATCGCCACTCCCGATGCCATGCGCATCGTCGGTCAGCTTGGTCAGATCCTCGGTCCACGTGGACTGATGCCTAACCCCAAGGTTGGCACGGTAAGTCCTAACGTGGCTGAAGCGGTGAGAAACGCCAAGGCCGGCCAGGTGCAATACCGCACCGACAAGGGTGGCATTGTGCAATGCACCATCGGTCGCGCCTCGTTCGGCGAAGACGCTCTCAAGGAAAACCTGCTGGCTCTGGTGGATGCCTTGAACAAGGCCAAGCCGGCCGCCTCGAAAGGCATTTATTTAAAGAAAATGGCCATTTCCAGCACCATGGGAGTGGGTGTCAGGGTGGATCAAAGCACTCTGACTGCATAATGAACTTTGGGTCTGCCGGGGGAAGCTCCGGCAGGCCGTCAAAGACCGTAGACATCCCTGGGGATTTAATGGTCTGACCGCGAGGTTAAGGCCGTCTACGCAGATGGCGTGCCCAGACGGGTTTTGAAATTTGTTGCCGGCAATTGATTTTGCCAGTGAAGATTTCTCCTGAATGAAGGTCGCCGTGGGTAAGTCCAGGAGTCGGCCGGGAAACCAACCCGGCTCCGGGACTAATTTTAACGGAAGGAGGGAAGACCTTGAGTCTGAATCTTGAAGAGAAAAAAGCAGTTGTAGCGGAAGTGAGCGCACAACTGGCGAATGCTCAGGCCATCGTGGTGGCTGAGTATCGCGGCATGGAAGTGAAGGACATGACCAAGCTGCGTGCCAAGGCTCGCGAAGCCGGCGTTTTCCTGCGCGTGTTGAAAAACACCCTAGTGCGCCGTGCCGTTGCGGATACGCCGTTTGCGGGTTTGTCCGACCAGCTGGTCGGGCCGCTTGCTTATGGCATTTCCAGCGACCCCGTTGCGGCGGCTAAAGTGCTGCATGAGTTTGCCAAAGGCAATGACAAGTTCGTGATCAAGGCTGGCGCCATGGCGAATTTTGTGATGTCCTCCACGGATGTCGCAAACCTCGCCACCATGCCAAGCCGCGATGAATTGCTGTCCAGGCTCATGGGTACGATGCAGGCGCCGATTGCAACATTCGTGCGCACGCTCAACGAAGTGCCAACCAAGTTCGTACGCGGACTTGCCGCCGTGCGCGACCAAAAGCAGGCTGCATAAGTCAGCTGCAATAAAATCTTAAAATCCAGTTTCAAATTATTTATTCAGGAGTTGTTAAATCATGGCTATTTCCAAAGCTGAAATTCTCGATGCAATCGCTGGCATGACCGTTCTCGAACTGTCCGGAATGATCAAGGACATGGAAGAGAAGTTCGGCGTTTCCGCTGCTGCCGCCGCCGTTGCGGTTGCCGCTCCGGCCGCTGCTGCTGCCGCTGTCGAAGAGAAGACCGAGTTCGACGTCATTCTGACTGGCGCCGGCGACAACAAGGTGAACACCATCAAAGTCGTTCGCACCATCACCGGTCTGGGCCTGAAAGAAGCCAAAGACCTGGTGGACGGCGCTCCCAAGGCTGTCAAGGAAGGCGTTTCCAAGGCGGATGCCGACGCTGTCGCCAAGACGCTGATCGAAGCTGGCGCGACCTGCGAAGTCAAGTAAGCACTGCTGTACCGAGATCAGGCTGGCGGGAAACCGCCGGCCTTTTCCCGCTTAGTCCGACTGTTTCTTAAGTTCGCGTGATGATCGCGCAGGATTTTGCCTGGTAGGGAAGGTTTGTGAAGGAGTGGCGTAGTTATTCATACGTCCGACCGAACAAAACTTTCCTACCAGGCAAAAGACAAGCGAGGGCGCGTGAACTTAAGAAACAGTCGGACTCAAAGAAGCCGGCAGATAGCAGACCGCCGTTCGCAGTCTTCTACCTTCCGTCCTCTGATGCGGAAACATTCATGGAGATACTATGAGCTACTCTTTTACCGAGAAAAGACGTATCCGCAAAAGCTTTGCCAAGCGCGCCAGCGTGCTGGAAGTGCCTTTTCTGCTGGCCACCCAGCTGGATTCTTACGCGGCTTTTCTGCAAGCTGAAGTCAAGCCTGAAGTTCGCAAGAGCGCAGGCCTGCAGGCCGCGTTCAGCTCGATTTTTCCGATCGAGAGCCACTCCAAAAATGCCCGTCTGGATTTCGTCAGCTATAAACTCGGCGAGCCACCGTTTGACGTGGTGGAATGCCAGCAGCGCGGACTGACCTTCGCGTCCCCGCTGCGCGTCAAGGTGCGCCTGACTATCATGGATCGGGAAGCCTCCAAGCCGACGGTGAAGGAAGTCAAGGAGCAGGAAGTGTACATGGGCGAGATTCCGCTCATGACCCGCTCTGGCTCGTTCGTGATCAACGGCACTGAGCGCGTGATCGTGTCCCAATTGCATCGTTCTCCTGGCGTGTTCTTCGAGCACGACCGCGGCAAGACCCACTCTTCCGGCAAGCTGCTGTTCTCTGCGCGCGTGATTCCCTATCGCGGCTCCTGGCTGGATTTCGAGTTCGATCCGAAAGATTATCTCTATTTCCGTATTGACCGCCGCCGCAAGATGCCAGTGACGATCCTGCTGAAGGCGTTGGGCTACCAGCCTGAGCAGATTCTCGCTCAATTTTTCGTCAATGACACTTTCCATCTGGCGAAAAAGGGCGTGCAGTTCGAGCTGGTCCCGGAACGTCTGCGTGGCGAAGTCGCCAAGTTCGATGTTGCAGGCAAGGATGGCGCCATTATCGTCCCCAAGGACAAGCGCATCACCGTTAAGCACATCCGCGACATGGAGAAAGCCAGCATCAAGAAAGTGACCGTGCCGGACGACTTCCTGCTGGGCCGGGTGCTGGCCCACGCCATCGTTGATAAGGAAAGCGGCGAGATCATCGCCAACGCCAACGACGAGATCACTGAAGATCTCCTGGCGAAATTGCAGGCTGCTGGCGTCGCCAAGATCAACACCCTCTATACCAACGACCTGGACCAGGGCCCCTATATATCGCAGACCCTGCGCATTGATGAAACGCTGGATCAAACTGCGGCGCGCGTCGCCATCTATCGCATGATGCGCCCTGGCGAGCCGCCCACCGAGGATTCAGTGGAGGCGTTGTTCAGCGGCCTGTTCTTCAGCGAGGAGCGCTACGACCTGTCCGCCGTCGGTCGCATGAAGTTCAATCGCCGTGTCGGTCGCGAAGCGTTGACCGGCAACATGATCCTGGATAATGACGACATTGTTTCGGTGATCAAGATTCTGGTTGAGCTCAAGAACGGTCGCGGCGAGATCGACGATATCGACCACCTCGGCAACCGCCGGGTGCGTTCGGTCGGCGAACTGGCGGAAAACCAGTTCCGCGCCGGACTGGTCCGTGTCGAGCGTGCCGTCAAGGAGCGCCTGTCCCAGGCCGAGTCAGAGAATTTGATGCCGCACGACCTGATCAACGCCAAGCCGGTATCTGGCGCGATCAAGGAATTTTTCGGTTCGTCCCAGTTGTCGCAATTTATGGACCAGACCAACCCGCTGTCCGAGATTACCCACAAGCGCCGCGTCTCCGCGCTGGGCCCGGGCGGTTTGACCCGCGAGCGCGCCGGCTTCGAGGTGCGTGACGTGCACCCTACCCATTATGGCCGGGTATGCCCGATTGAAACGCCGGAAGGTCCGAATATCGGCCTGATCAACTCCCTGGCGCTGTTCGCCCGCACCAATGAGTACGGCTTCCTGGAAACGCCTTACCGCAAGGTGGTGGACGGCAAGGTCAGCGACCAGATTGATTATCTGTCGGCGATCGAGGAAGGCAAGTACGTGATCGCCCAGGCCAATGCCGATCTCGACAAGCACGGCAAGTTCAAGCAGGACCTGGTGTCCTGCCGCCATCATAATGAATTCGCCCTGTCCGTCCCGGACAAAGTGCAATACATGGACGTGGCGCCGTCTCAGATCGTCTCCGTGGCAGCCTCGCTGATTCCGTTCCTTGAGCACGACGATGCCAACCGCGCATTGATGGGTTCCAACATGCAGCGCCAGGCGGTTCCCTGCCTGCGTGCCGAAAAGTCGCTGGTCGGCACCGGCATCGAGCGTACCGTGGCGGTGGATTCCGGTACCACGGTGCAGGCGCGCCGTGGCGGTGTTGTCGACCATGTCGATGCCGGCCGCATCGTGGTGCGGGTGCATGACGATGAGGCTCTCGCCGGCGAAGTGGGCGTGGACATCTACAACCTGATCAAGTACACCCGTTCCAACCAGAACACCAACATCAACCAGCGTCCGCTGGTCAAGGTCGGCGACATCATCGCCGCGGGTGACGTGATCGCCGACGGCGCTTCCACCGACATGGGCGAATTGGCGCTGGGCCAGAACATGCTGGTGGCGTTTATGCCGTGGAACGGCTACAACTTCGAGGATTCGATCCTGATCTCCGAGCGCGTGGTGGCGGATGACCGCTACACCTCGATCCACATCGAGGAGCTTTCCGTTGTCGCCCGTGACACCAAGCTTGGGCCGGAAGAGATTACCCGCGATATTTCCAACCTGTCCGAGCGTATGCTCGGTCGTCTCGATGAATCCGGCATCTGCTATATCGGCGCCGAAGTAGAGGCGGGCGACGTGCTGGTGGGCAAGGTTACGCCAAAAGGCGAAACCCAGCTCACGCCGGAAGAGAAGCTGCTGCGCGCCATTTTCGGCGAGAAGGCGTCCGATGTGAAGGACACCTCCCTGCGCGTGCCGTCCGGCATGTCCGGCACGGTGATCGACGTGCAAGTATTCACTCGCGAGGGAATCGAGCGTGACGTGCGTGCGCAGCAGATCATCAACGACGAACTCAAGGGTTTCAAGAAGGATCTGGCCGACCAGATGCGCATCGTCGAGAACGATGCCTTCGGCCGGATTGAACGGCTTCTTGTCGGCAAGACCGCCAACGGTGGGCCGAAGAAGCTGGCCAAAGGCAGCGAGGTCACCAAGGCGTATTTGACTGAAGTCGAGCGTCACTCGTGGTTCGATATCCGCCTTGCCGGTGAGGATGCCGCACGCCAGCTGGAGCAGTTGAAGGAAAGCCTGGCGCAGAAGCGGGTCGAGTTCGACGCGATGTACGAAGTGAAAAAGAAAAAACTCACCAGTGGCGACGAGCTGCCGCCTGGCGTGCAGAAGATGGTCAAAGTCTACGTCGCGGTGAAGCGCCGCCTGCAGCCCGGCGACAAGATGGCCGGCCGCCATGGTAACAAGGGCGTTATTTCCAAGATCGTCCCGGTCGAGGACATGCCCTATACCGCCGACGGCACCCCGATGGACATCGTGCTCAACCCGCTGGGCGTGCCTTCACGGATGAACGTGGGGCAGATTCTGGAAGTCCATCTGGGCTGGGCTGCCAAAGGCCTGGGGATCAAGATTGGCGATATGCTCAAGGCGCACGCCAAGATCCAGGATATTCGCAAGTTCCTCGGGAAAATCTACAACAGCAGCGGCAAGCCTGAGGACATCGCTTCCCTGACCGACGGTGAAGTGCTGACCCTGGCGCATAACCTGCAAGGTGGCGTGCCATTCGCAACGCCGGTATTCGACGGTGCGACCGAAGAAGAAATCAAGGACATGCTGGAGCTGGCGGGCTTGCCCCGTTCCGGCCAGATATTCCTGAGCGATGGACGCACCGGCGAAACCTTTGAGCGCCCGGTCACGGTGGGTTACATGCACGTGCTCAAACTGCACCACTTGGTGGATGACAAGATGCACGCACGTTCTACCGGACCTTACAGCCTGGTCACGCAGCAACCTCTGGGCGGTAAAGCGCAGTTCGGCGGCCAGCGTTTCGGCGAGATGGAAGTGTGGGCGCTCGAGGCTTATGGTGCCGCGTACATCCTGCAAGAGATGCTGACTGTGAAGTCGGACGATGTCAGCGGACGAACCAAGATTTACGAGAACATCGTCAAGGGCGAACACAAGATCGATGCCGGCATGCCGGAATCCTTCAACGTGCTGGTCAAGGAAATCCGCTCGCTGGCCATTGATATCGACTTGGAACGCTATTGATTTGGTAGTTGGTAGGGTGGGCAACGCTCTTTTGCCCACGCGGAAATAAATCTACTGCGTGGGCACAAAAACGGTGCCCACCCTACCGCACTAAACCCTCACTGGAGGAACGACATGAAAGCATTGCTCGATTTATTTAAACAGGTTACTCAGGAAGAAGAGTTCGAAGCGATCAAGATTGCTCTGGCTTCTCCGGAGAAAATCCGCTCCTGGTCCTACGGTGAAGTAAAGAAGCCGGAGACCATCAACTATCGCACCTTCAAGCCGGAGCGCGATGGCTTATTCTGCGCCAAGATTTTTGGCCCGATCAAGGACTATGAGTGTCTTTGCGGCAAGTACAAACGCCTCAAGCATCGCGGCGTGATCTGCGAGAAATGCGGCGTTGAAGTGACTCAGTCCAAAGTGCGCCGCGAGCGCATGGCTCACATCGAGCTGGCCTCCCCGGTTGCTCATATCTGGTTCCTCAAGTCGCTGCCCGCGCGGCTCGGCATGGTGCTGGACGTGGCATTGCGCGACATCGAGCGGGTGCTGTACTTCGAAGCATACGTGGTGACCAACCCGGGCATGACGCCGCTGAATCGCGCCCAGTTGCTGACCGAAGACGACTACCTGGCCAAGGTGGAAGAATACGGCGACGAATTCCACGCCTGTATGGGCGCGGAAGGTGTGCGCGAGCTGTTGCGCACCCTTAACATCAAGGCTGAAATCGAGAAACTGCGCAAGGAATTGTCGGAGACCGGTTCCGATACCAAGATCAAGAAGCTCGCCAAGCGCCTCAAGGTGCTGGAGGCATTCCAGAAATCCGGCATCAAGCCGGAGTGGATGATCCTGGAAGTGCTGCCGGTGCTGCCGCCGGAACTGCGTCCGCTGGTGCCGCTGGATGGCGGTCGCTTCGCCACCTCCGACCTGAATGACCTGTACCGCCGCGTGATCAACCGCAACAACCGCCTGAAGCGCCTGCTGGAGCTGAAAGCGCCCGAAATTATCGTTCGCAACGAGAAGCGGATGCTGCAGGAATCAGTGGATTCCCTGCTCGACAACGGTCGTCGCGGCAAGGCCATGACCGGCGCCAACAAGCGCCCCTTGAAGTCGCTCGCCGACATGATCAAGGGCAAGGGCGGCCGCTTCCGCCAAAACCTGTTGGGCAAGCGCGTCGACTACTCCGGCCGTTCCGTGATCGTGGTTGGCCCGCAGCTGAAATTACATCAGTGCGGTCTGCCCAAGAAAATGGCGCTGGAGCTGTTCAAACCCTTCATTTTCCACAAGCTGGAAGTGCTCGGCCTGGCCACGACCATCAAGGCGGCCAAGCGCATGGTGGAAGACGAGATTCCAGAAGTCTGGGACATCCTGGAAGACGTGATCCGCGAGCATCCGGTCATGCTGAACCGTGCGCCGACTCTGCATCGTCTCGGTATCCAGGCATTTGAACCAGTGCTGATCGAGGGCAAGGCAATCCAGTTGCACCCGCTGGTTTGCGCGGC
>CAMTYG010000145.1:0-13542 GCA_947085875.1 uncultured Sulfuricella sp. | reverse complement strand
AGAAACCATTGCAGGCAGTCTGCGCCGTCATGCGCAAACTGCTGCATGCCATCCACGGCATGTTTAAACACGACAAACCCTTCGAAAACGCCCGCTTTTACGCTATTCCAGCATGAGCCGGAAAGGGCAAAAATTACAGAAAAAATTCTTGACCTCGAACAGAGTATCTACATGACTGCATTTCACATCAGTTTGAATCGCACCCTTGGCTCGGTGCTCGCCTTCATGGAAAAACTAGGCGTGCTAGAATCCACCGAGCGCTGGAAACTCATTCGTGAATTGAGAAACGCGATAAATCACGAGTATGAAGAAGACGCTGACCGCCTCACGCAATTCTTCACGGAAATAGTCAAAGCCACACCGGAGTTATTCGAGTGTCACCAACGATTGCTCGACTTTTGTGCTGATGCTTATGGGGTCAAGCCCGAATGACCTTTCGTGACATAAAAACCATGCGGAGCAAAAGCTGCCGCTGGAGGGCAAACCGCAATGAATTCTGCTGAAATTATCCCGGCAACCGAGAAAGGTGTCTGACCCTGACCCCATTTTTTTTCATTCGATGACAGCAAGCCCGACGGAACCCCAAGAAAATTGCTGGATATAGGCCGGCTGGAGACGCTAGGTTGGAGTCCTTCGATGGGCTTCAAGGAAGGACTTAGTCAATCCTATGGAGATTTCATATCAGGTATAATGTGAAGCTCCCGAGAGACAATGGGTATTTTAGACTGTCTAGTCTTGGAAGATTGCGTGGTTTTTTGTGAAATTGTTTCCGATCGTTATTTCGAAATTTCGGGGGAAGTTCAAAAAGCATGCGTCTGACTGACTACCAAATCCAAGCTATTCGCCAACTTGCTCGCCAAGTGGCGGGAAGCCAATCCCGCGTGCGAGTTTTCGGCTCTAGGCTTGATGACGCTGCGCACGGTGGAGATCTTGATCTCATGCTTGAATTGCCGGAACCCGTAGACAACCCCGCACTCATGGCCGCGAAGATGTCCGCTCAAGTGTCGCGCGCCATGCACGGTCGCAAAGTGGACGTACTGCTTAGCGCACCCAACCTCATGCGCCTGCCCATTCATGACATGGTATTCAAAGAAGGAAAATTGCTATGACAGTGGAACCGAAAATCGCACTGCGCCTGCAATTTTTAGCCCGTGTCGTGCGCAAAGAATGCAAACACCTCACCACCACGGACCAGCGCCTGTTTGGAGGCTTGTTTACCCTAGAGCAAGCAACCCGGCTCGAAGAAGATCCCGACTTGGGAGAGCGAGTGGAAGCCTTTGTGGGCAGGTTTGGCCGCCTACAAGACACCGTGGGTGACAAACTGTTGCCGTCACTCTTGGCCGCCCTGGGTGAAAAACCATCCGCCGCCATCGATAATCTTGACCGAGCCGAACGCTTGGGGCTGCTCAAGTCTGCTGACGAATGGATGACCATGCGTAACCTCAGAAACCAGATGGTTCACGAATACGTTGAAGACCCAGTCGTACTCAGCAGCGCACTCCAAACCGGTCATGCTTTTGTGCCAGCACTCATAGCCACAGCCAACAAAATGATTTCCGAAATCGAGCGGCGGGGCTGGGCGTGAAGCAAAACACCACTATGACAGAAAGACCGGCGTGCTCAACTTCTGATCACCTTGCCGAAACGAGTCAACTTAATGCCGCCAGCAAAAATAGTGGTCTGACCCCTATTGATCGGTGGTCTGACCCCTATTGATCGTTCACCCTTGATTAATATTGGTTGCGGCAAGGATCAAACGATCCGAGAGGTCGTCGAACTAGTGAAAGAAGTCGTGGGGTTTGCAGGGAGTATCGTTTTCGATGCCAGCAAACCCGACGGAACCCCAAGAAAACTGCTGGATATAGGCCGACTGGAGACGCTAGGTTGGAGCCCTTCGATGGGCTTCAAGAAAGGTCTTGGTCAATCTTATGCGGATTTCATGAGTTGAATTCAGTGCCACTCTTGCCTGCCCCTCCAAATACCGTCTGGCACCACGCCGCCGTCACCCGCGCACAGCGCGAGCGGATGAACGGCCATGCGCCTGTTGCGACCAATTATGAGAACAGTTGTTATATAATTAAGAACAGATGTTCTCATAATTGGAATAATATGGAAGCCACAGCCGCTGTCCTGTTTGGCAAAACGCGTCAGGCCGTACTGGCGCTACTCTTCGAGCGGCCCGAGCAAGCCTATTACCTGCGCGAACTTGCCAGGCAAACAGGGATCAGCCCCGGTGCCCTGCAACACGAACTGGGGCAGCTACAAAAGGCGGATTTGGTCGAGCGCAGCCAGGACGGCAACCGGGTCACCTACCGGGCCAACACGGTGCATCCCGTTTTTGCCGATTTGCAATCCATTGTGCGCAAAACCTGCGGTCTGCCGGCCCAAATCAAGGCCGCGTTGCAGCCATTCGTCACGCAAATCCGCTTCGCCGTCCTCTATGGTTCCCTAGCCAAAGGCCTCAATCACGCCCACAGCGATGTCGACCTCCTGATCGTCGGCGACCTCAACCTCGAACAGGCGCTGGCCGCCATCGCACCGGTTGAAGCGCGCATCGGCCGAGAAATCAGCGTCCGCATCTACAGCGCAGAAGACTTCCGCAAACGCCGGGAACAAGGCGAACACTTCATCATCAACGTGATGAGCGGCCCGCTCACCCCCCTGATCGGAACCCCCGATGACGCTTGAAAATCTCATCGGCAATCAGCCCGCCTCAATAATGAATGTTTTGATAAGATGACTGGTCAAATATTGCATTACTCCCGGCATGCGCTTGATCGGATGTTCCTGCGAGGAATCAGCCCGGATGTGATCGAGCGCATTGCAAAGGAAGGCAGCGTTATAGCGACCTACCCCGATGACAAGCCATATCCAAGCAAGCTGATACTTGGATTCGAAAGTGACCGCCCGATTCACATTGTCATGGCGGTTGAGCCGGAGACGAGGGAATACGTAATCGTCACGGTTTATCAACCCGACCCAGCGCTATGGGATGAAACGTACAGCAGAAGGAGAGCACCATGAAATGCGTGATCTGTAAGACCGGCCAAACCTATCCAGGTAGAACCACGGTAACTCTGCAAAGGGGAGAAACAGTCGTCGTCATTCGTGACGTCCCTGCCGAAATTTGCGAAGACTGTGGTGAATTCTATCTGGACGCTGAAGTCACTCGCCGTATTTACGCTGATGCGGAAGCCAGTCTGGAACGAAGGGTGGAAGTGGAAATCCAGCGTTATGCAGCCTGAATGCACGAGAAAAAATGGGTCTGACCCCATTTTCTGACCCCATTTTCGGTCTGACCCCATTTTCCGCTCATTTCCACGGTACGACAGATCACCATCGACGCTTGCATAATAATTAAAATGTAGTGATAATAGCCCCGTTCGTAGCAATAAATACTACATTATGCTTGCCTCTCTACTTTTTGGAACCTATCGCCAGCGCGTGCTGGGTTTGCTGCTGTTAAATCCAGAGCGGAGTTATTATGTGCGTGAAATCGCCCGCCTGACGGATACGGCAGCGGGCACCTTGCATAAGGAGTTGGCGCGACTGGCGGGGGTGGGTTTGTTGGTTCGGGAAAGCGTGGGAAATCAGGTACGCTATAGTGCGAACCGTGATTGTCCGGTGTTCGAGGAATTGGCGAGCATTTTGCGCAAGACTTCGGGGCTGGTGGATGTGCTGGCAGAGGCACTGAGCCCAGTTGAGAATCAAATCAGTTTGGCGTTCGTGTTCGGTTCACTGGCTCGCGGTGAACAGCAGTCGAGCAGCGATGTGGATGTGATGCTGGTGGGTAGCATGGGCTTTGCCGATGCGGTGCGGGTGTTGCATCCCGTTCAGGAGATTTTGCAACGCGAGATCAATCCGGTGGTGTATTCGCGGGATGAATTTCACCGACGTACCGCAAGTGGTGATTCATTTATTCGAGAAGTATTGTCCAAACCCAAGCTGTTTATAGTGGGCAACGAAGATGAGCTTAGAAAACTTACTCCAGACCAAACAACTTCAGCCATATAACCCGACGCGCGAAGCGGTACAGCGTTTGCTACAAGCCGCCGCACGCAATATTGCGGATGCACGGGTAAAAAAGATCAGCGGAGAGAATCGTTTCGATGCCGCTTACAAGGCCATCATGCAGTGTGCGATGGTGGCACTGTGGGCGAATCGGTATCGCACTTCCACCAGTCAGCCGGGGCATCATCAAACCGCGATTCAAACTCTCCCAAAAACCATCGGGTTGGAACAGAGCACGATGATTGTGCTGGACGCACTGCGCAAACAGCGCAATGTCAGCGATTACGAAGGTGACCCGGTTAGCGACCAAGCCGTGATTGAGTGTATCAAGCAAGCAGAGCAACTTTACAAGGTTGTAAATAGCTGGATTGCAACCAACCGGCCTGATTTAACGTGAAACTCGCGCAGCGAAACCACATTCCGATTCTTCCTTTCGCCAGGCTAAGCGAGCTACGCCCTGATATCGTATTGGTTTTACCTTGGAACTTGGAACTTGCGTGAAGAAGTGATGATGCAGCTGGCCTATATATTGAGAAACGCGATAAATCACGAGTATGAAGAAGACGCTGACCGCCTCACGCAATTCTTCACGGAAATAGTCAAAGCCACACCGGAGTTATTCGAGTGTCACCAACGATTGCTCAACTTTTGTGCTGATGCTTATGGGGTCAAACCCGATGGCACCCCCAGAAAGCTGCTCTCCGTGGAACGCCTCAGCCGCCTTGGCTGGAAAATGAAAACCGATCTGGAGGCAGGGCTCAAACTGGCCTATGCCGATTTCCTCAATACCAGAGGTGGCCCGGTATGAGCCACGCTTTCAAGTGCATTGTTTGGGCTGAAAGACACCTCTACGGGATATGTTAATATGCAAAACATGAGTAGGCCTCCTGATCGTCGGTGACCTCAGCCTGGAACGCGCTATCGCCGCCATCGTGCCGGTTGACGCGCGCATCGGCCGAGAAATCAGTGTCCGCCTCTACAGCGCAGAAGACTTCCGCAAACGCCGGGAACAAGGCGAGCACTTCATCAGCAACGAATCGCAGGCAAGGGGAAGATACTCGGTGACATCCTTTCCCCGGTGGCACCGATAGAAGACTGGAATTGTGCAAAATGATTGTGCTCGACACGCATATCTGGGTGAATTGGATACTGGGTGGCGACGCTGCGCTCTCCCCAGCCGTTGTTGATGCGATGCAAATGGAAAATCGCTTGGCCGTATCGGCTATCTCTTGTTTTTTTCTTTTCTGCAGGAGTCATGAAAGATGAATTTCACAGTTGAACAAATCGTCGAGGAAGCCCTTTCCCTTCCCAGCGAAGCGCGTGCGTTGCTTGCTGATCGCCTGGTTGAAAGTCTTGATCCCTTGGAGGATGGTTATATTCGGCAGCTTTGGGCGGCCGAAGCGCGCGCCCGTCGTGATGACATCAGGAATGGCGTGATTAAAACCATCCCTGGCCAGGAGGTATTAGAACGCGTGCGGAAGTCGGTTGCGCGATGAGATTCGAGTTCCACCCTGATGCGCTTGCCGAGTATGAAGATGCCGCTCACTATTATGCGGGATGTCAGGATGGTTTGGAGCTTCGATTCATTGCATCTGTGGAACAGTCATCCAGCAGATTATTGAAGCGCCTGGACGCTGGCCCGTGCTTGAGGAGGATATCCACCGATGCCTGACTCACGTTTTCCCTTATGCGGTTCTTTACTCGGTTGAAATCGATTACGTACTGATCCTTGCTGTAATGCACAGTCACCGCGAGCCGGGATATTGGCGCAAACGTATCGCAAAAATTAACCCAAGGGGAAATGGTGTCTGACCCCATTTTTTTGTGCGCCAGATCGTGCTCCAGCACCATGCCCTGAACGTTCGCGTGTTCGGGTCGGTTCTGAGAGGGGAAGACACGGAAGACAGCGATCTTGATTTGCTGGTTGAACCAACGCCGGAAACCACGTTGATGGATATTGGCGCGATTCGCTATGAGCTTCGCAAGCTGCTTGGTATTCCCGTTGACGTGTTGACGCCGAAAGCATTGCCGGACAGTTTTCGTGAGCAGGTTCTTTCGGAAGCCATGCCGGTATGAGCAAGGCAGACAAGTTTCGTATTCCGGGCTATCTTAGCCATATTCTTGAAGCAATCCAGCGGATTCACCGCTATGTCGAGGACATGGACGAAGTGAGGTTTCTTGAGGACCCCAAGACGCAAGACGCCGTGATTCGCAACTTTGAGATTATTAGCGAGGCATGTCGAAACATCGAGTTTCACCATCCCGGTTTCGCGGCCAATCATCCAGAAGTGCCATGGGGATTCGCATACGAAATGCGTAACGCATTGGCACACGGCTCTCAAGGTGGCTTGGAAATCGTCTGGAAGACGATTCATAGTGATTTGCCCGGGCTGGCTGAGCAGGTTCGTGGCATCATGGGGAAGATAAATTGATGGTGTGTGAAATTCCAATGCACTCAACCGGTTTAATCGCGGAATTCCTGCTGCAGCCCAATCACGCTAACTGAGTAATCATGCAACCCAATTCCAAAATATATATCGCTGGCCACCGTGGTCTAGTCGGCTCCGCCCTCATGCGCCGCCTGACCGCCGCCGCAGCATCCTCTCCCTCTCCCCTCGCGGGAGAGGGCCGGGGAGAGGGGGAAAACACCACCTATACCAGCTATAGTGGACCCCGGATTCAAGACAGTAGTTTAAGCTGTGCGCTGTCATAGTATCTGTTCAGGCTTATTTAGTCTCTTATGACGCCACTCTTTACAAAACATGAACAGATTTGTAGCCCGGATGCAGGCCAAAGGCCGGAATCCGGGGCGCCTGCGGGATGCTTCCCCGGATTCCGCTACGCTCCATCCAGGCTACCTGTTTGGTTCCGGCTTCGCCGGCTTAGGACGGACATGATTGGCGAACAAGTTGGTTGGTGAGCTTCGGCTTCACAATTTGAACGTTAAAGTTAAATCGAAGGGAATGTTATGCAGGCACTAAGAAAATTTGAAACGGTCGATGCTAATGGAAAAATTCAAATAGATATTCCACAGGAATTCGGCAGTAAAGTGGAAATACTGGTTTTGCCTGTACATGATGATGCCGATTCGTTTGATACTTCAGTCGATGCCTATTTTTTGAGCAACGCATTTGAAGACGATCCTGCGGAAGATGCCATTTGGCAAAAATATATCACAAAGAAGAAATCATGATTGGTTCTATATATATGTCGGATTCCCTTTGTTGAAAAAAAAGGTTACAAATGCCGTCCGGTTTTGGTTGTTTCAGAAGAAAACAGCAAAGGCGACTTACTGGCAGGGAGCTCGCCAATACAGACAAGGTGATGAACGACACCTTATGGGTCGGCGTGTATCCTGGTTTGAACGAGGAGATGCTGAGCTTTGTGGTCGAGAAATTCGAAGCGTTCTTCGGCGTGAATTTCTAGCAGCCTGTCGGACTTGAAGAATCGTAGCGAAAATTCGGCTGGGCGAGGACAGATTTTGCTGGTTTTGCAGGTCAATAGTCGTTCTATTGACCAAAAAAGCGGCGAAATATGTACCGTCCAGGCGGATTTGCAGCCGATTTCCTTTAAGTCCGACAGGCTGCTAGGTTGATATGGCAATGCCTGAAGCTTCAGAAGGGGAGGTGACGCAATGGATATAGCAAAATTCGAGAATTTAAACGAGCTGATCATCGAGATAAGAAACGAAAAGGTATTACTGGATGCTGATGTGGCCGTGATTTATGGGGTTGAGACGAAACGAATCAATGAAGCGGTCAAAAACAATCCAGATCGATTCCCTTTGGGGTATGTTATCGACTTGAATGAAGACGATAAAAATGAACTGGTCGAAAATTTCGACCGGTTCAACAGGCTAAAGCACTCATCGACAACACCAAGGGCCTTTACGGAAAAAGGCCTGTATATGCTGGCCACCATCCTCAAAAGCCAGCAAGCATTACAGGCAACGCTATCGATCATAGAGACTTTCTCCAAAATCAGGGAGCTATCAAGAAGCATCAAAGAACTGTCAATAGTCCAGGATAAAGCCGATCAAAAATCACTCATGCAAAAAAGTGGTGAGCTCATTGCTGAAATATTTGATGATGATTTGCAAACAAGCGACACAGAAACCTCTATCGAACTGAACTTTGCGGTTTTGAAGTTCAAACACACGATAAAGAAGAAAAACAACAAATGAAGCACTGCCTGAACGAAGAGATGCTGAGTTTCGTGGTCGAAAAACTCGAAGCGTTTTTTGGCGTGAACTTCTGAGGGCTCGTTGCTGTTAACATTTTATAGAATTGGGTGCAGCACTATGCGAGTCACGCCTGAGCAACTAAGGCGCTGTAAATAAATAAAGGTATCAAGTTGTTCAATTTCTTGCGCAGAAAACATGTAACCGAGGCCTCAAAGTGAGACGTTAATTTATTTACAGCGCCTAAGAGTATTTGATATGTTAGCCCATCGTTATTTTGGCGAGGATGCAGAGCTCTGGCTGTTCGGGTCGCGCGTAGACGATAGAAAAAAGGGAGGGGATTACGATTTTTTCGTCGAAACATCCCTGAATGATGCGGATGAGATTGTCGAGCGGAAGATCGCGCTGCTTGCTGAGCTTCAAGGTTCTGCCCAATTCGAGGATGAAAAAATCGATATTGTCGTTAAGCGCAAGGTTTCCGCTTTCGAGATGCCGATTTACCAAGTTGCCAAGAATGAAGGAGTGCGGATATGACGCCAGAACAGTCTATGCGGATTTATCTTGCAGAGTGCTCTTTGCATGCAGAGGTGCTCGACGAAGGGCTTGTGCGATTCGCTCGGACAAACGACGGCCCACCACGTCTTGGCAGGCACGGTCAGACGATAGGACTTGACCAACAAACAGGCGCAACGTGTCCAACGGGGGATAGACGCGCTCACGGTGTGGCCCCACCAGCTCGCTCACGACCGCTGCAACCTCGTGGTCGCCAAGGGCTTGGTCGAATGCGCCAGTGCCCTCTTGTAAAAACTGCCGTTTCAACATCACAATTTTCTGCCGGATGCGCGCAACTTTGTTATCCTTCATTTGGGCTGACCTCCTGTAATGGGTGGCTTTCGTGTCGCAACAAAAGCTTACCATCTGAAGTGTTCAGCCCACCATTTTTAGGGGTGTCAAAACCTTAACTGAGTGCCATGGGAGTCTGACCCCAATTGCATTTCGGGCGAACAAGTTCGCACCATGATCGCCACAGTGACGGCCAGTATCACGACACTGCGATTGCCGCATCGACCTGACCGAATCGAGCCTCGCGCGAAGAAACGACGACCCAAGAACCTTCCGCTGTTAACCGTGCCGCGCCAGGTCGCGCGCGACCTAATTTATGCTCAGCGATCGCTTAACCGAGTGCCATGATGGTCTGACCCCTATTGATCGGTGGTCCCTATTGATCGATCCGAGAGGTCGCCGAACTGGTGAAGGAAGTCGTGGGGTTTGCAGGGGGTATCGCTTTCGATGACAGCAAACCCGATGGAGCTCCGCGAAAATTGCTGGATATAGGCCGGCTGGAGACGCTAGGTTGGAGCCCTTCGATGGGCTTCAAGGAAGGACTTAGTCAATCTTATGAAGACTTCATATCAGGTATAATGTGAAGTTCACGAGAAACAATGAATTTATTTCAGACGAATAAATAGGTTATGAAAGCAATTATTCTTGCCGGCGGGCTCGGAACGCGTATCAGTGAAGAGACTTCGGTGCGGCCGAAGCCCATGGTCGAAATCGGGGGGAAACCGATTCTTTGGCACATCATGAAAACTTACTCCAGCCATGGCATCAATGACTTCATCATTTGCCTTGGCTACAAGGGGTACTTGATCAAGGAATACTTTGCCAACTACTTCCTGCACATGTCGGATGTCACTTTCGATATGGCCCACAACAAGATGGAAGTGCATCAACGAAATGCCGAGCCGTGGCGGGTGACATTGGTGGAAACCGGCGAAAACACTTTGACCGGCGGTCGTATCAAACGCGTTGCCGCATATCTGGAAGATGGGGAAGATTTCTGTTGTACCTACGGCGATGGCGTGGGCGATGTGGACATTACCCGGCTGTTGGAGTTTCATCGCAGCCAGGGCACACTCGCCACACTGACAGCCACTCAGCCGCCCGGCCGTTTCGGGGCCTTGGGCCTTAATGGGCATCAAGTGACCAACTTCCAGGAGAAGCCTCATGGCGATGGCGGCTGGATTAATGGCGGTTTCTTTGTGCTCTCGCCCAAGGTGCTGGATTACATCGAGGGTGACCAGACCATCTGGGAGCGTGAACCAATGGAAAAATTGGCTGCAGAAGGCCAAATGTCCGCCTACCCCCATCATGGCTTCTGGCAGCCGATGGATACCCTGCGGGACAAGAATCACCTGGAAGAGCTCTGGGCAAGCGGAAAGGCACCTTGGAAAACATGGTAATCGATACATCCTTCTGGGCGGGGAAAACCGTATTTCTCACCGGCCACACCGGCTTCAAGGGGGGCTGGTTATCCTTGTGGCTTCAGGCGCTGGGCGCAAAAGTCGTGGGCTATGCCCTGCCGCCACCCACCAACCCCAGCCTGTTCGAAGTGGCGCGGGTGGACGAGAGTATGGCAAGCATCGAAGGCGATATCCGGGACTTGGCGCGGCTTGCTGCCGCCATGGCCGAGCATCAGCCGGATATCGTCGTCCACATGGCAGCCCAGCCCCTGGTGCGTTATTCCTACCAGAACCCGGTGGAGACCTATTCCACCAACGTGATGGGAACGGTCAATCTGCTGGAGGCCGTGCGTCAAGCGGGTTCCGTAAAAGTGGTGGTCAATATCACCAGCGACAAGTGCTACGACAACCGTGAGTGGATCTGGGGCTACCGGGAAAACGAACCCATGGGCGGCTATGATCCCTACAGCAGCAGCAAGGGCTGCGCGGAACTGGTTGCCTCCGCCTACCGGAATTCCTACTTCAACCCCAAGGAATTTGACCGCCACGGTGTGGCGCTGGCATCGGTGCGGGCAGGCAACGTGATCGGCGGCGGCGATTGGGCGGAAGACCGGCTTATCCCGGACATCATGCGCGCCATCACCCAGGGCGAGCCGGTGCATATTCGCAACCCCCACGCCATCCGGCCTTGGCAGCATGTGCTGGAACCGCTGGCCGGCTACCTGCTGCTGGCGCAAAAGTTGTGGGAGGATGGAGTCGCTTATGGCGAAGGCTGGAACTTCGGTCCAAACGACGAAGATGCTAAGCCCGTGTCATGGATTGTGGAGCGCTTGACCAAAGCCTGGGGAGGGGGCGCAAGCTGGGTGCTGGATGGCGGCGCCCATCCTCATGAAGCGCATTATTTGAAACTCGATTGCTCAAAGGCTAAAGCGCGCCTGGATTGGCATCCGCGCTGGCATCTCGAAGATACGCTGAGTGCAATTGTTGACTGGCATCATGCGCACCAAGATGGTAAAGATATGCGCGCGTTTTCGCTTGGGCAGATTTCGCAATACGAAGGTGAGAAGTTCTTCGCGCCTGAAGGCGCTCCTACAGGGCGCGGTATGGTTTTGTAGGAGCGCCTTCAGGCGCGATTTGAAGCGAAGGGGCGACGATGGCAAACGATGCGGGTCATCTTGGCCGTGGCGATTCACCCGGTAATGTGGCATTGCGGCGTGGCCGCTATTCTGAACCGGGTGGAATATATTTGCTGACGGTCTGCACCCATCGCCGCGAACCCTTGTTCCGCGATTGGCGAGCTGGACGGCTGGTGGTGGCCGAGATGCGACGATTGCATGAATTGGGTTGGGTCGATTCGCTGGCGTGGGTGGTGATGCCTGACCATTGGCATTGGTTATTGCAATTGGGCGAGGCGATTGATCTGGCGCGAGTAATGAATTCGGCCAAGGGCCGGTCAGCACTAGCGGTGAATCGGTGTCTGGGTCGGGTAGGGCCGGTTTGGCAGCGTGGGTATCATGACCATGCGTTACGCCGCGACGAGGGTGTACGTGAGGCGGCGCGCTATGTGATTGCCAACCCATTACGGGCGAAATTGGTAGCGCATGTAGGAGAATACCCGTTGTGGGATGCCGCGTGGATTTTGTAGGGGGTTGTAGGAGCGCCTTCAGGCGCGATAGGCCGCAGCACCGGTCGGGAATCGCGCCTAAAGACGCTCCTACAGGATGCGGTGGCAGGGTTGGTGTTTTTCGCGCCTGAAGGCGCTCCTACAAGGTGTGGTAGTTTTTTGTAGGAGCGCCTTCAGGCGCGATGGGTTGCTGTTTGAAGCGCAACAAAAATTTGTATCGCTTTGTTTGTCCAGAATGAGTATTAAAATTGGAACCGATAAAATTAGGAGTTTGTTCATGAAACAGGCTGTTCTGCGCGAACTGCTGCGTGTTGATGCAAATCATCAGCTACACATTAACGTACCCGCCGATATGGGGGACGAATTTGAGGTAATCGTATTACCGGTTCGCCCTCAAATCGTGGGGAACGAGCTTGGAGACGAAGAGCGTTTCATGCTGGCCGCTTATTCGGCGGTCACCCCAGACAATCCTGAAGAAGACGCTATCTGGGAAAAATACAGTCGTATCTGAATAGGTGGGACAATCAGGAATCCGGTATTAAGGAGTGCAACAAATGCAAGCTATCAAGGCAATATATGACAAAGGGCGAATCGAACTATTGAGCCCCATCGAAGGAGTCGATCACGCCGAACTGTACGTAATCGTGTTGGATAATGACCAAAAGCGCGACGTTCCGGCACAGCAATTTGTCGCCAAGCCGGCAACATCAGAGGCAGAATTCAAGGCTCTTGGGTTGAAAGCATTCTTTGATACAGAAGACGATAAAAATGTTGACTGGGAAGAGGTCTTTGATGTTAAGAGCCGGTGACATTGTCCTGTTAGAGTTTCCCTATACAAACCAGCAAGGCAGAAAACGCCGGCCAGCGGTTGTGATTAACCGAGGGGAGCAGTCCCGGTATTCGGATGTTCAGGTGGCCTATGTAACATCCGAGGTGGATAACTATTACTATGAAAATGCGGCAGAAGTCATCGAGAGCCATGATATGGCGGAAGGTACACTGCGCAAGCGCAGTGTAGTGAGGGTAGATAAACTGCTGACCATCGATCAGGAGCTATGCCGTAAAGTGGGTAGGCTCACTCAGTTAAAAATAGACTCCATCCTGAGAAAGACCGCTGCCCAGGTAGTAGAGAGTTACGCTCAGGAGAAGTATTCAGAGGTAATTTTCACCCCCGGCGAAACCGTCATACCGCCATCAGGTAAAGTGATCGGCGCGAATGAGCTCAAAAACATGGTCGATGCCTCTTTGGATGGTTGGCTCACCACCGGACGCTTCAATGAGGCATTTGAAAAACGTTTTGCTGAATTCGTCGGCGTGCCATATGCGTTGACCACCACCTCCGGTTCGTCGGCGAATCTGTTGGCATTCACAGCACTCACTTCACATAAGCTGGGCGCCCGCGCACTCAAGCCAGGCGATGAAGTCATCACCGTGGCCGCCGGATTCCCGACCACTGTCAATCCCATGTTGCAGAACGGCATGGT
>CAMTYG010000144.1:0-18868 GCA_947085875.1 uncultured Sulfuricella sp. | reverse complement strand
ATCCGGCAGAGGCCACTGTCTTGGCCTCCCGGACAGAGAGTCCGCAAGCATCTCGCAGCAGGCTCTCCAGTTCGCGAATATTGGTAGGGCGCGGGAATGCGCTTTTGACTGCCGTTATCTTTGCCAGTTGGTTGGCTGGCATTGCAACGGCGGAAACTTCGAATAATTCAATGCTGGTTAAAATCCGGTTGGATTTCTCATACGTGCTGCCGCCGGGATTGACCAAGTAACCGATGCTCAGCCCCAGGGCGTCATCCTTCATCAGAGCGTGTGCTTCGCTGCCGCGCTTGGTTCCAAGGGTTAATTTGCCGGTAACGGCGAGGCCATGCTGGTCTTCTTTAAGCGAGAGCCAGCGGCCTATCGGTTCGCTGCCGTCATGCGCCCAAAGCAGGGCCGGTGCAGCATTTTTCAGGGCGAAACTCTCGAGTGATTTCGCGAATGCGCCGGGTGCGATAACATCGCCGTAGGCATCGGGAAAACCGCCAAAGGTGCTGGCGTAACCGCTGAACGTGCCGGTTGCTTCCGTGCCGGCGAGTTTGAATTCAAATACAGGGGATAGTCGATTTTCGATCATGCGAGACTCCAAATAAAAAGTTCACAGCCCAACAGTTGCCGGGTGTGTAACCTTCCATCCAGGTGCATCTCGCACAGTGAGGCAGGGCGTTCGCTGCATCTCGCAACGAACTTAAAGTTATTAAACCACATTTCTATATGCCTTTCAAGTATTAGCGGGAATTCTTCGCAAAACCCAGCGCCGGAAATTGGTTATCAGTTTTTGCATGGCATACCCCCTTGAATTGAGTCGTGCCTGGCCTGATCCCGCGACCAACCGGCGGCAACAAGTGCTCGCTCCAGTTCGGCCTGGTTGCGTAGCGTCCCGGGCCTCAGGAGCGCGAACACCAGCCACGGCATCGGCTGGGCGGTCTTTTTTTTCAGTTTGCCCATTTAGTGCCTCATGTCTCGCCAGTTAGGGTCAGCATCGAAACGACCGGCTCGTCGGTATCTGGATGGCAAAGGGTCAGGTCAAGGCGAATTTTGCTGGTGTCGCCGTGCGGCGTCGTGATTGAAAGCCGCGGATAAAGCTTTTCCGTTTCGTGCAGGGTCTCCGCAATTTTGATCTCGCCAGGGTCGTTCACCCCGGCCTGCGCTGCTTGGAATGCCATCCCGAGAAGTTGAGCGGCCATGGAAATTAGTCGGGCCTCACTGTTTGCATTTGTCATTTTTTTTCCTTTTCGATTGTGTGTTGTTCGATCAATTCCAGCAGCGCCAAGCCATCATAAGAGTGGCGCGGAATCTCAAGCTCGAACGATGCCAGCCCACGGATCGCCACCGCGCAGATAACCGGGTCGGCGTCTGGGTTTTCGACAAACACGGCGTATTTCCTGCCATCGCCCAACATTGCCAGCACTTTGTCGCGACGGAGCTCGGCAAGGATTGCGGCTTCGTCGCCCGTAACGTCATTTTCAAGCGTAACAGGCGTAACAGGCGTACAAGCCAGTATTGGCGGGGCTTTCGGCGTTACGTCATGAGTTTTTTCGGACGTAACAGGCGTAACATAATCGCGCTTCTCCAGCGTTGCCAACAGATTATCAAGCCCCATGGTCGCCCCCCAGCTTGTCGGCAATGATTGGGTACAGCCGCACCAGCCGCCCGCCAATTCGTTGTGCCTTGGCGCGTTCGCCGCTGGTTGCGGGCAGCGCCCCGGCCTCCTGTAAAATATCCAGCACCCGCTTGAAGTCGTAACCCTTGACGGCTTCGCGCAGACCTTCGGAATTGAACAAATAGACGCGCCCTCCGTCACCGTCGCGCCACCAGCCAGCCCTATTTATTCGCATGGCGTCCGTGGTTTCGCCTGCGTCCGCATTGGAGAACCGGCTGTCTCCATGCCGCGCAATGTAGCCGGAAACCACCTCCAATATTTGCCGCCGCTCATCGTTGCCGTGCCCGCGCAGGGATCGCCATGCTTTGAAGCCTACCGCCGCCGCTTCGATTGCCGCGCCTTCCTGCCAGCCGGTGACGCCATATTCGGTTGCGATTTCACCAGCCAAGGCAACCAGTGCGAAACGCGCCGCCGCTCGCTTGTCTTGCCCTTCTCCGCCATCGACAGACAGCGAAGGCAGTGCCTTGAACCGTTCCAAATATTCGCAAAAGTCGCGCTTGTCGCGGGTCAGCTTTTCGAGGAAGGCGCGGCCTGCGTGCCCGTGGTGCGTTACAGATGCTCGCTTGATCGTGTCAGAAAATGCCGCCCCGGTTGGCAGGCCGTGCAAGTTGTCCCAAGCTCCGAAGCGCCGCGCCGCTGGAATGTCCAACATTCGCACCGATTGCCCGGCCTTCGCTCGTGCGCCGCCTTCGGCCATGGCGGTTGATATGGTGCGTTCGCCGGTTGACAAAACGAAGCAGCGCCAGCGGGTCACTCCCCTCGCATTACCGGTGCGGCTTGCCCGTTGCTTGCCGCGCCCGTTGCCCAGGGCGTAAATGATCGCGCCGACTTCGCGGGGGTCGCACTCACTGATTTCATCGAGCGCCAGCAGGCCATCATTGAACAAACTCGCCGCGCCTTCCATGCCGTTTGAAGTTGCTCGCCAGCTTCGGCGGTAATTCGCGCCGCCCCAGACTGAGCAGCCAGCCTCAAGCAAGGTCGTTTTCCCGGTCGATGAATCGCCGAGTAAATGAATCCCGCCGCTTTCGCCGCCGCACCGCGCCAGCATCGCGCCCGTAAAAGATGCCGCCAGCGCCAGCACCAGCAGGGGATTGCCGCCAGCTCGCGCCGATATTTCAGATTGCCACCCGGCCAGCGTTCCGGCCCTGGTGAATTCATCGTGACCGCGTTCGCCGGATTGAAAGACCACACCCGAAGCCGCCGGGCCGATAACGGTGTCTGGCAGAACGAAAGATTCGCCGCACCAGCCGGCCTGTGTAGCGCAATGGATGCGTCTTTTTGGGGGTTTGGATTGCAAATATTGAGCCAACAGACTCCGCCCGGCTTGCGGGTCGATTTCCGCGCCCATTGACAGCAATTCTCCGCGCAATTCGTCGCCAGCACCGCGTAACAATTCCATCGGCATGGCCCATTCTCGCCACTTGCCATGGGTGTTTTTGAATCGCAGCAGCCGGCCGAAGTTATTGTTTTGCCCGTCAGCAGTCACGGCTTCAAGGTGCAGTGGCGAGCAAATCCACTGCTGGATTAGTGCCGAAGGTGCGTCGCCTTTGCCATGCTTGACGGTGAAAAACCAAACGCCAGGTTTCAGCTTTGCGCCATCCGGCAGCGGCTGCCAATCGTCGAACACTTTGAAGCATGGCCGTTTGCTTTCGTCGGGGATTACCGGCGCGGGTGTTACGGCTGTTACGTCATCAATTTCGGAGGGCGTAACAGCGTAACCCGCGCCGATATTGACTTGTACGCCTGTTACGCCTGTTACGGCTGGTGCGCTTAATGCCCTTTCTGCCATGTCATCAAGGAAAGACTGGCCCTTTTCGAGCGCGTCAAACATGGCTCACCCCCGCAGCTTTCAAAGCACTCTGAATGCGCCCAACAGCCAGCGTAAGGCGCGCCCGGTCGGTTTCGTTGAATGGATTTCCGGCCAGCATGTCGGCGGCAGCAATCAAAACGAGCGTACTTTCAAAGGCGATTGCTCGAAGAATATCGGCGGCCGGAAATGGCCTTTTTTCGCCAGGTGAAAAGTGCTTGCCAGCCTCGCGCTCGGGAAACAGGTCGGCCATGTCCATGCCAACAGCGCCTAGAATTTCATGAACACTGCACCCTGAAAAACAGTGGACTAAAATTCTTCCGTCGTCGAGTTCGCGCACCGCCAGGCTGGGCGTTTTATCGTCATGGGCTGGGCAGCAGGCCAGCCAGTGTCCGGGCTTGGTGCGCTTCACTTTTTTCAGGTGTTGCAGGAGGGTGTCGGCGCTCATTTCGGCACCTCACGAATGGGTTTCCCTGCTTCATCCGCGCCCTGTTCCCGCAGGGCGTTGTCTTTTTTGGGGACTGGTTTTTTTCCGAAAAGAATGCCCAACTCGCGCAGGCTTCTGAGAACCGCGGCCCGGGTCGGTTTTTGATTCTGCGGCCGTCTCATGCCGCCACCTTGGTACGCTCAGCCATGCGCTGGAGAATCCAGACGTCGATTTCCTTTTCGACAAAGGCAATTCGCCTGCCAAGGCGTACCGGCTGCGGAAAATCGCCAGTTGAAATTAACTCATAAATTCGGGTTTTCCCAAGGCATGTGCGAGAGAGCACGTCTGGGCGTAGTGGTATCAGGCGGACTTGCCCGGTCTGGTTTTGCATGGTGTTTCCTCCGTTGAAGTACGGAGCCATAACACCACGCACGTTTCACGGGTTCGCTAACCCGTGATTTTCTTGCGCTCCTCGCCGCAAACGGTGTCGAATCTGCCGCGGGTCATGGACTGATTGCCCGGCCCCTCCAGATATTCGCCCAGCCGATTGTCGAACGCCTGCCAGCCTCGCGGCGGGGCATTCTTGATGGTCTCCCAAAGCTCCGGGTTTTTCAGCCTCGGGTTTTTCTTCAACAGCGCCGCGATGCGCTTCCGAATCGGGCCGCCTGTTCCAGGCTTGCGTCCGGCTTTGAATTTCCGCCCGTGTGCAGCAGACGCTAACAGGGGCGGAATTTTCAGCAGCGCAAGGTGGCCGAATAGAATTTGAAACTCCTGCCACTTCGCGTTCAGGTCTGAAACGTGCTCAGGGGTCACGGGGTCGCGGCCATACCGAAAGCGGTTCGCCATACCCTGGGCTGCCCACATCATGTCGCACGCTGCATGAAACAGGTTGTTGCCGGTGTCGGCTTGCGATTCGATCCAGTCGCCCAGCGGCGAAACGATCAGCCGCTCAAGTGTCGCCGCGCATGATTCGCCGTCGCCGTGCTCGATCCATTCGCGCATGATGGAAACGGCGTGCTCGCGCTCATCCGGCTCGAGTAGATAGCGTAAATTGCTTGTCATCGTCACGCCCTCACGTGTCGCCCTTGTGTGATAGGTGCCGCACCAGCCGGGCAAGGGTTTCCCGGTTTTCGCCCTCGGGGATCAGCCTCGGGCTATGTGCGGCAATTCGATTATGCCAAAAAATCACTCCACGCCTGCATCAATTCCCGCCGTCTCTCGAAAAGGTCAGACCTCTGATATGCTTCCTCGACCTTGTCCTTGTTGACGTGCGCCAGTGCAAGTTCTAGCACCGCGCTGGGGAATACAGTTGCCTCTGCCCCCCATTGACGAAAGGATGCTCGAAAGCCGTGTACGGTGACATCGGGCTCGATGGCGTGCAGGGTCTTGTTCACCGCGACATCCGATAACAGCCCACCTCGAAGGCCGGGAAACACGCTGTCAGAGTCGCCTATGCGCCATTCCTGCATTTTTTCGAGTATCTGCATTGCTTCATCACTCAATGGCACTCTGTGTTCGCGCCCTGCCTTCATGCGGGTGGCCGGAACAGTCCACGTGTGGGCCTCCATGTCTACCTCACTCCACAATGCGCCTCTTGCCTCGCCTGATCGTGCTGCCGTCGAGATAGTGAATTGCAAGCAGAAAGCAGACAAACAATCCTTGCCGCGCAATGCCGACATAATTGCCGGGACATCGGCATAAGGAGCCGCTGCATGGTGGATTTTCTTTGTAACCTTGCTCGCCTTCGGCAGCACCTTGTCAAGCACACCCTTCCACCGAGCCGGGTTACTCCTCCCATGATCTTCATCGTGGACAGCGGCATAATCAAGCACCGCTTCTATGCGTTGGCGAAGGCGGGTTGCCGTTTCGGTTTTTGATGCCCACATGGGCAACAGGATCGCTTTGACATCAGCAAGCGAAACATCAGCAGGCGATTTATCGCCTATAGAAGGAAATGCGTATTGCGCCAGGGTGTTTTCCCATTGCTGTACGTGCTTGGCGTTGCGCCAGCCACTACGCTTGGACTCGATCAGCCCCTTGGCGCAAGACTTGAATGTCATTGCCGCGGGATCGCGTTTCACCCTTACCAGGGCAGCCGGGTCTCTGCCGTCAATAAGTTCTGTACGCATCTTCCCGGCCAGTTCCCGCGCTTGGGCCAATGAGCGGTCAGATACCGGCCCCAGCCCGAGCTCGATTACCCTACCGGCGAGTTTGTATCTGAATACCCAGGCACGTGCTCCGGTATCGCGCACCCTTAAATACAGATTTCCGCCATCAGAATGAAACCCTGTAGGCAGGGTGTCTACCTGTCTTGCCGTCAGTAATTTGATCTTAGCCATGATGCCTCCGTCTTAAATCGGTCTTACCCGCGGTCTTACCCGTAAACGCGGATTAAGACGGAGTATGGCGGACGATAGCGGACTTGTCAATGAAGAAAAGCATGTAAACCAATGATGTTAGCGAATCGTGGCGTCTTACCGCGAACGTGGGTTCGGGGGGCTCTCTCTCCGCCAAGTAACAAGCAAACACGCCCCTTTCGGGGCGTTTTGTTTTTGTACCCATCAATTGGCCCACCAGTGTTGGCAGGGCAACCTTTATTAATTAACCTGGATTCCTCAGTTAACATGTTCGTAGGTGCGAATTTATTCGCACGAACAACAGGATATGTGCGAATAAATTCGCACCTACGGAAGCAACGCAATATTCTGAATAAACAGGATAATAATCACCAACTGAGGAATCTAGGTTCATCATTTCGCCAAGACTCGGGGGATGGGCGCCCGGGAAAATGTACCGTTCGATCCATGGATTCAGCAGGGAGGGTTGGTTCACCCCAATGGAGTGGACCAGGCCGCAGTCATTCTGTTTGAGGCAGCGGTCGATCACGTCGCCGAACGGTAGTGCTCGACACCTACGTGTTCGAGCATGAGCCTGTTGGAATTGTAGCCTTTCTTAAACTTATAGCACACGCGCAGGATGTGTCACGTGTTGGCGACAGATCCTGTCAACCCCCATGACTTGTGCTATACAGAAAGATTAGGTTTATCGCTCCCTTTAAAGTGAGGAAGGGTCCGATTTCTTTTGTTTTGTCAGCCAGGAGTGATCGCCGTGCCTACAGTCAAATCCAAATCCGAAGGTAAGAAAGCGCCAAGCGCCTCTGCCCCTAAGTCCGCCAATAAATCTCAACCGGGACCCTCTGCGAGCGCACAGAAAATGCCGGTCACCCCTGAACAGCGCTATCAAATGATTGCCGAAGCGGCCTATTTCCGCGCTGAAAAGCGCGGTTTTGTCGGAGGCGATTCCGCGCTCGACTGGGTGGAAGCCGAAGCGGAAATCGACCGCATAATTCAACAGCCGGGTAAAGAACCACAAACGACCGAGAAACAGGCATTTCAACAAAAGCTTGAAGCGCAGCTCAAGGAATGGGACGCCATGCTCGAAGAGTTGAAATCTAAAGCACAAGATGCAAAGACCGAGATTCGGGCCGACTACGAGAAACAGCTCGAAATCCTTGCAAGCAAACGTGATATGGCCCGCACTAAGGTGTTGGAGTTACGGCAACGCACGGAAGACGCCTGGGAGGATTTGAAAGGCGGTACGGAAAAGGCCTGGGACGAAATGCGAAAAGCGCTTGACCATATCGCCTCCCGTTTCAAATGAAGCGAAGCCGTAGCTGGCATTCAGGCCAGCTTGTCGTGTCTGGCTATGGCCCGGCTATGAGGGCAGATGGAGAGGCGTAATGTACAAGCATATTCTGGTGGCAGTGGACGGCAGCGACACCTCTGATTTGGCCTTGCAGGAGGCGATCAAACTGGCCGGGGAAATGGAATCCCGGATGCGGATCGTGCATGTGGTTGACTTCGCAGCACCGAATTGGGGTACGGAATTCGTCAATGTTGTTGAAATACTGGAAGCAATGAGCAAGTCGGGCGAGGCGATCCTGAACAAGGCATCATCAGTCGCACGCGAGGCCGGCATCGCGGCTGAAACCAGGCTGGTGAAAATCGAATCATTGGGTCAGCGCATCACCGAGGCGATCGCAGAAGAAGCCGACCAGTGGCCCGCCGACCTGATTGTACTTGGAACCCACGGGCGGCGCGGCTTCAGCCACTTGCTCCTGGGCAGCGTGGCCGAAGGCGTGGTCCGGGTTGCCACAAAACCGGTATTGCTGATCCGTGGGAAATAACCTCCATCATTCAGCAAACGCTGAATAAATCCGGCGCGCCTCCTTGCCGATCCATAACGCCGACATCGCCGCCATTTTCGAGGAGATCGCCGACCTGCTCGAAATCCAGGGAGCGAATCCCTTCCGCATCCGCGCTTACCGTAACGCCGCGCGTACTCTGGGCGAGCTGTCCCAGGATGTGCGCATGCTGGTGGGAAAAGGCGACGACCTGAAACGGCTCCCCGGTATCGGCGACGATCTTTCCGCCAAGATTCGGGAAATTGTCGCCACAGGCCGTTGCAGCCTCCTGGAGCGTTTGCGCACAGAACTGCCGCCTGCCGTCACCGAACTGCTGAAAATCCCTGGCATTGGCCCCAAGCGGGTGAAAGCGCTCTACCGCGACCTGGAGGTGCAGACAGTCGAACAGCTTTACCGCGCCGCACGCGATGGCCGTATTCGCGCCTTGCCCGGCTTTGGCGAAAAGACCGAGCTCAACATCTTGCAGGCGGTGGAGGCGCACGTCAGCCAGGCACGCCGCTTCAAGCTGGCGGTTGCTGCACAATATGCCGAGGCATTGCGCACCTACCTAGCGGCAGTGCAGGGAGTGAAACAAGTGACGATAGCGGGCAGTTTCCGCCGTATGCGCGAAACCGTGGGCGACCTCGATATCCTCGCCACTGCCATGCCGGACAGCCCGGTGATGCAGCGCTTTACCGCCTATGATGAAGTGGCGGAAGTCCTCTCGGCCGGCGCCACGCGCGCCAGCGTCATGCTCAAGTGCGGCCTGCAGGTTGATTTGCGCGTAGTGGCCGAAGAAAGTTACGGTGCGGCGCTGCAATACTTTACCGGTTCCAAGGCGCACAACATCGCCATCCGTCGCATCGCCCAGAAGCACGGATTGAAGGTCAACGAATATGGGGTGTACCGGGGCGAAGCCCGTATCGCCGGCGAGAACGAGGAATCGGTCTATCGTGCCGTCGGGCTGCCTTACATCCCGCCCGAGTTGCGTGAAGACCGCGGCGAGATCGAGGCGGCACATGCGGGATGGCTGCCGCATCTGGTGGAACTGGCTGACCTGCGCGGCGACCTTCACGTCCACACCAGGGCCACCGACGGCCGCAATACCCTGCGCGAAATGGCGCTGGCCGCTCAGGCGCAGGGCTTTGAATATCTCGCCATCACCGAGCACTCGCGCCGTCTCACCGTGGCCCACGGCCTCGACCCGCTGCGCCTTGCCCGCCAGTGCGACGAGATCGACGCACTCAATGAGCGGCTTACGGGCATTACCCTGCTCAAAGGCATTGAGGTGGATATCCTCGAAGATGGCAGCCTCGATCTGCCGGACAATGTGCTGGCGCGGCTCGACCTGGTCGTGGGCGCGGTACACAGCAAATTCGACCTGTCTCGCGCCAGGCAGACGGAGCGCATCCTGCGCGCGATGGAGCACCCCTGTTTCACCCTGCTCGCCCACCCTACAGGGCGGCTCATAGAAAAACGCGAGCCTTATGACGTCGATATGCTGCGTATTATTCGCCAGGCAAAAAACCGCGGCTGCTTCCTTGAGCTCAATGCACACCCCGAGCGCCTTGATCTGCTTGACACTTATTGCCAGATGGCGAAGGAGGAGGGCGTGCTGATCAGCATCAATTCGGACGCGCACAGCCCCTTCGATTTCGCCAACCTGCGATTCGGGGTAGGTCAGGCGCGGCGCGGCTGGCTGGGGAAGCAGGACGTGCTCAACACCCGCCCGCTTGCCGAGCTGCGTACGCTCATCAAGCGAACCATGCAGCCATGCAGCCATGACATGAAAGGTGTGCGGTCATGATTGAGCGGGGATAAGAGAGCTTCCCCCTCAATTCCACAGCCCTAAGCTAAACGGAAGAAAAACACTCAAATGCTCTACTGGGCCGATTATGCAAAAATCTTTGTGGCGCTCGTGATTATTGTCAATCCCGTTAGCGCGCTGCCGCTGTTCGTCAGTATGACAGCCAGCAACAGCGAAGCAGAAAAGAAACATATTGCACGTATAGCGAGCATTTCAGTTGCTGTGGTGCTTGTCCTGGCGGCAGTCTATAGTGGACCCCTGTTTCAAGACAGTAGTTTAAGCTGTGCGCTGTCACATGGGGAGATGCGTAATGAGCGAAGCGAAGAAACGGAAGGTACACACGCCCGAGTTCAAGGCGAAGGTAGGTCTGGAGGCCTTGCGCGGGGTGAAGACGATCAACGAGATTGGGCAGGAGTACGGTGTTCATCCTGTTACGGTTGGGCAGTGGAAGAAAGAAATTCAGGAGCAAGCCAAAACGCTGTTTGAAGGCAAGCGAGGCCCCAAGCCGATGGCGGCGCACCGGGAGCCGGAGCTGCTGTACAGCGAGATTGGCAAGCTGAAGGTGGAGCTCGACTGGCTCAAAAAAAAGTCTGGGCTCAGCCTGCCATGATGCGGCAAGCGTGGATCGACAAATGGGATGCGGTGGCCGTGGTCCAGCAATGCGTTCTGGCCGGGGTATCCCGCGCCACGGTCTATGCGCATCAAAAGCCGAAGCCTGTCGATGAAAGCGATCTGCTGCTCAGTCGCCTGATTGACGAGGAATACACCCGGCACCCGTTCTACGGCAGCCGCAAGATGGTGGTATTCCTCAAGGTGGAGGGTCACGCCGCCAATCGCAAGCGGGTGCAACGCTTGATGCAGCAGATGCAGCTGGCCGGCATGGCGCCGGGGCCAAACACCGGCCGCTCGCACCCTGAGCACAAGGTCTATCCTTACTTGCTACGCGGCGTCCCTGTCGTCAGGCCCAACCAGGTCTGGAGCACGGACATCACCTACATTCGGTTGGCGCATGGTTTCGCCTACCTGGTGGCGATCATCGACTGGTACAGCCGCAAGGTGCTCGGCTGGCGGATCAGCAATAGCATGGAAGCGGTATTCTGTGTCGATTGCCTGGAGGAGGCTTTACGCGCCCACGGCAGGCCGGAAATCCTCAACAGCGACCAAGGCTCGCAGTTCACCAGCGAAGCCTTCACCGGCGTGCTGAAACGGGAAGGTGTTGTCATCAGCATGGACGGGCGGGGGCGAGCATTCGACAACATCTTCGTCGAGCGGCTCTGGCGCAGCGTCAAGCATGAGGACGTGTATCTGAAGGGCTATGCCACGATGGGCGAACTGATGGTTGGCCTGACGGAGTACTTCGCCTTCTACAACGGCGAGCGTCCGCACCAGTCACTGGGTCAAAAGACGCCGGAAGTCGTGTATCGAACTGCGGTAGGTGGCGGAGCAGTGATCGTGGATAAATTTCCGCGCGCGGTGGAGGAACCCTCTGTTCCGCTACGCTCCACAGAGGGTTCCTCCACCGCAGAAACAAGATCAGAAGCAGCAACAGAAACAAAACCGGGGCAGCGCCGTCCAGCTGCTAGTGAAGTCGAATGCACAGCTTAAACTGAGTCAAGAATTGTCTTGACTCAGGGGTCCACCATACTTCGAAGCACCCAAGTGAAAACAAGCATCATCGTTGGCCAGTATGACTTTGTGTCTTTGCTTGGCGGCGGTGCTGCATACAAAACCAAAGATCCAAGGGCATGCGTCCCGCCAAGCGAAGGCGACAGAACACCTGGAACTCGTCAGCCCCCACCTTAAAATTATTCAAGCGATGGCACGCGGGTATGCAAAGACTGTTTAGCCAATCTTATCGTAAGCAACCAACACACGTTGCAAGGACTATACAAAGAATGAGAAAAAATCTGCTGATCTTTGTAATACTCGTGTTGGCCACAGCGACCGTTGGCGGCACGATTTATAAATGGGTTGATGAAAAGGGTGTAACGCATTACTCGGAGCAGCCACCATCCAACCAGAAGGCCAGAAAGCTGGAAACTCAACCTGCACCGCCCTCTGCGGGCTCGGAAGGCACACCTTCCACCAAAAGCATGCGGCAACGGGAGGAGGAGTTCAGGCAGAGGCAAGAGGCGAGTGAAAGGGAAGCCAAATTAGAAGAACGAGCTGCACAGTGGAAGATGGATGCAGCCAAAGTGGCTTATTTGATATCCGAATTTGGTGGTGATTGGGTAATAGGGCCAGGTATAAATCTGGAACAGCAATGCCAGGAACAATATAACTTAAGTTGCGATGCGCTACTGAATTGGAAAAGCCAAGCAATTAAAAAGTGCAAGGATGATCGTGGAAGTAATCAGGACTGCGAAAATCCTGCCTATTTATTGAGATTTAAGCCTCAAACCTCTGCGGAGCAATTGCAGCGGGCAATCCAGCAGCGATCACGTGAACGACGATCACATACTCAATAGGCATGGGAGAGCCTTCCTTGGCGAAAGGTGAATAATCTAGAACCAGGCTGTACGCCTTCTCTTGAGCAGGCTGACTGGTCTCGACGTTCCGCTATCGGTCAGCCACATGCCAAGAGCGGCCATTTGTGGATGGTCATTTGAGGCAACATTGCCTACAAAGATTAGGGTAATTCATTACCTTTTGTCTTTAGTGAGCTTGTTCACCACCTCGGAACGGGTGACGGGGTGGCTGTAGGGGTAAGCAAGTTAATGTATGGAAAATATTCAAGCTGGAAGAGATTTCCCGGTTCTTGAAAACCCCCTGAAGGCGACAGAGGCCAAGCCGTACATCAGGACGGCCAGCAGGATCACCACGGCAAAGCCAAGGTGAATGGCCAGCAGGGTGGCAAGCACAGCGCCCACCACGGAGGCGAAGCCGTTGATGGCCCAGGCCCAGGGAATGCTGTCCTGGGCCGTTAGGGACAGGCGCGTCATGGCGGTGGGAAAGGGGATGCCCATGCATACCGCCAGGGGCGCGATGAGGGCGACCGAAATCGCGATTTTCGCCGCATCGGGCAAGTGGATCAGGGCCTGGAACAAGGCTGGCAGGATGGCGAGATAGAGCAGCGCCACGGCTGCGATGATCAGCACCGCCCGGTGGACCCACCCTCCATTCTCCCCGGCTCCTTGACGGCGTCCGGACAGCCAGCTTCCCAGCGCCGCAAACATCAGGAACGCGCACAACACGACCGCCACGGCGTAAAGGGGGTGCGACAGAAAGAGTATGAATTTCTGGATGAAGGCGATTTCCATGAACATGAAGGCCAGGCCGATGGCTAGAAAGTACACAGCCGCCGGCCAAGGCGGCAAGGTGCGCCGGCAGCGGGACAGCGCCAGCGGCGCCAGGATCAGCAGCACGCTGGCCCCCACGGCTTGGGCCAGCGTGGCCACCAGCAGCGGATAGCTCCAGTCGAGAAGCGGCATGCCGCCTTGCCCGCGCAGAGAGAACAATTCCGCTGCCGCGCTCCATTTGAAGAAACGGAAAAAATACGGCCTGTCATCGGTCGCGGGCTCGATGTAGAACTTGTAGCGTTCGATGAAGTCCTCGCTTCCGGTGCCCAGCAACGCCATGGCCCCCTCGAACAGATCGGGCCGCTCCAGCAGGTTGTAGCGGTTGGCCTCGTCCGCGCGCATCCCCGGGTAATAGGCCAGGTCGAAGGAGCGTGTGCGGCTGAAGGCATTGATTGCGGCGATTTCCGCCGCCGTGAAGTCGCTGTTCTTCACCAGCAGGGTGACGGTTTTCCAGCCCCGGATCATGGCCAGCCTGGCTCCCGGATTAGCGACGCCGGACTGCTCCAGGGCGCGCACCGCCGTGGCAAACAGCTTCAGCGCATCGCGCGGCGGCAGGCTGAGCCAGCGCGTGACGGCCAGCATGCCGCCGCGATTCAGGCTGGCCAGGTAGCTTTGGAACGCCTCCACGGTGTAGAGATAGCTTTCGCTCAGGCCATACAGGCCGGCCGAGGCGGTGCCGAAGGAATCCAGCAGCACCACCTGGATCAGGTCATAGCGCTCATTGCTGGTGTTGACGAAAGCCCGCGCCTCGGCTGCATGCACATGCACGTCGGGGCGGCTGTAAAGACCGCCGGCAAAGTCATGAAAACGCTTCTGGACCAGGTCTATCATATTCGGGTCCAGCTCCACCGCATCGATAGCAGTGGCGCCATGGTAAAGGGATTGCAGCACGTCGTTGCCGGTTCCGGCGCCCAATACCAGGACCCGTGGCCGTTCCAGCAAATGAAAAGGCAGTGCCGAGGTCAGGTCGCCAAGATAGGACAGGGGCGCGAGCCTCCCATCGAAGCGCGTCAGGGCCACCGGGCCGTCCCCGTCCACGAACACGCCCAGTTGGGGCGGGGGTTCGCTGGTGGCGTTGAGGCTCATTCCCGGCGCATGGCGGAAGGGAATTCGCGCGCTTTCGACCACCGTGATTTTTCCCAGGGGACTGGAACGCTCCTCCGCCACGCGCATTCCGACGATATTCAAGGTTTGGCTCAGGTCCTTGTAGGCAGAGGGACGAACCTGCAGCCAGGCGGCAGGTAATGCCACCGCAGCCAGCACGGCCAGTCCAAGAATCGCTTCCAGCAGCCATCTGGGTTGCATTTCCAGTTCGATGACGGCAACGGCGGCAGCCAGCAAAGCCAGGGCAGCGAGCGCGCCCAGCACCTGGTGGGGCGGCAACAGGAACAACAAGCCGATCGCCCCCAGGCTGCCGAGGCCGGCACCGAGGATATCGAAGGCATAGATTCGTCCCGCCTCCTTGCCGAAGCGCGACAACACCAGGGCGATGCCCAGCCCGCCGCAGAAGAAAGGCAGCATCATGAGAAGATAAACGGCGAAAAGCTTGGGGAGCTGAGTTTTGTCCCACAGCAGCTCGAGGGGATTGAAGGGCACCTGTTGCGCCAGCAGGAATGTCGCAGGCATCAGGATGGACAGACCCAGAGCAGCAGTGAGGTATACCCCGGCAAAGCGGGGTGCAAGCCTCTCCTTCAGCAAGGTCAGGGCCGTGCCGCTTGCGCCGTAACCCAGCAAGGCCGCGCTGATGATCATGTAGGCGAAGTGGTGCCACAGCACGATGCTGAACAGGCGCGTCAGCAATACTTCGTAGGCCAGGACGCAGGCGGAGAGCAGGGCGATGGCGAAGACGGGAGGACGCGTGGCTGTAGCCATGGCTGACAGCTCAGTGCCCACCCGTGAGGGGAACAAAGCGTACCGGCAAAATCTGGCGGCTGGTCACCGTGCCGTCAACCTGTTTCTCCAGCAGCATCAAATACTGGGTCAGGAAATGGGCGCCGAGGGGGATCACCATGCGTCCCCCCGGTTTGAGCTGCTTGATGAGGGGCGGCGGAACATGGCTGGCGGCGGCGGTCACCATGATGGCGTCGAAGGGGGCTGCTTCCGGCCATCCGTAGTAGCCGTCGCCCACCCTGGTTTCCACGTTGCCGTAGCCCATGGATTTCAGGCGCCGGGCCGCCTCTTTACCCAGAGGTTCGATGATTTCGATGCTGTAAACCGCTTTGGCTGTTTTCGCCAGAATGGCGGCCTGATAGCCAGAGCCTGTGCCGATCTCAAGCACCCTGTCGCCTTCCTTGAGATTCATGAGATCGGTCATCAACGCCACGATGAAGGGTTGTGAAATTGTCTGCCCATAGCCGATGGGAAGAGGACGGTTGAGATAGGCGTAGGAGGCTAGTTCCGCAGGAACGAAACGATGGCGCTCCACTTTTTTCATCGCCGCCACGACATTCGGGTTGAGGGTGGCGCGGCCGCTGTAGGATGAAGTAAAAACCGCATCAGCGGTCACTTCTTCGACCATTTTATGGCGTGCCGTCTCGAATGCATCCCCCTGTGCAGGGAGCGCGAAGCACAGGCAAACGATGGCAAGTAATGTGGAGTGACGTTTCATAGTATGGGCTTCAAAGTGACATGATCGGCTCGCAAACAGCGTCGAATTTCGATGGCGTAAAAATCACAGGGCACGCCACCTGAAGGAAAAAGCGTATCCATCATCTATCATTTAATAGCATAGAATGAATTTAAGGGGATGCATGCAATGGATGACCTATTTCGCTTTGCGGACGAGTTGGGCCCGGCCAAGATCATACATGTTCATGCCCCCTCCATCGGCCTGAAAGCGGTATTGGTGGTGGACAACGTGGCCGCCGGGCCGTCCATCGGCGGGGTGCGCATGGCGCCCGACGTGAGCACGGAAGAATGCTTTCGTCTTGCCCGCGCCATGACCCTGAAAAACGCTGCTGCCGGCCTGTCCCACGGCGGCGGCAAGGCGGTGCTCTACGGCGATCCCAAAATGCCCAGGGCGGACAAGGAACGCCTGGTACGGGGATTGGCCTGCGCATTGCGGGATGTCCACGAATACATCTTCGGCCCCGACATGGGCACCGACGAGGAGTGCATGGCCTGGGTCAAGGACGAGATCGGCCGCGCGGTGGGTCTGCCCCGCGAGCTTGGCGGCATCCCCCTGGACAAGATCGGCGCCACCGGTTGGGGCATCAGCCACGTGGCGGATGTGGCCCTGCGCTATTGCGATTTTCCCCTGGCCGGGGCGCGCGTCGCCATTCAGGGCTTCGGTACGGTGGGCGGGCATGCCGCCCGATTCCTGGCGGCAAAAGGCGCAATCCTCGTGGCTGCGGCCGATTCCTGCGGCACCCTCTACGATCCCGCTGGCCTGGATGTCGGGCTGCTGAGCGAACTGAAAGACGCCGGCAAGAGCGTGATCGATTTCCCCACGGGCGAGAAACTCGACCGGGACGCGGTGATCGATATCGACTGCGACATCTGGATTCCCGCCGCCCGGCCGGACGTCATTCACGAGGACAATGTCCACCGGCTCAAAACCCGGCTGGTGATCCAGGGCGCAAATATCCCTTTCACCTATGGCGCCGAAAAGGCGCTGCATGCGCGCGGTGTGTTGTGCGTGCCGGATTTCATCGCCAATGCCGGCGGCGTGATCTGCGCCGCGATGGAATACCGGGGCGCCAGCCAGGCCGCGGCCTTCGAAACCATCGCGGAGAAGCTGCGGCAGAATAGCGAGGAAGTGCTGGAGAGGGTATCGAAGAAGGGCATGCTCCCCCGGGACGCGGCCATGGAGCTGGCCGTTTCCAGGGTCATGAAAGCGATGGGCTACCGGCGCTGGGGGATCTTTTAATTCCCGGGGTTTCCCGGCGTCAGGCTAGTAGTGCGTTCCATTAAAACCATTACAAATAAACCGTTCGGCCTGAGCTTGTCGAAGGCCAGTATTGGCGGGCATCCAGCAGTTCGACAAGCTCACCGCGAACGGTAACTGTTTTGCTGGAACGCACTACTAGTAGTCAGTCATGTTGAATTTGCGTGATTTTCTTGTAGGGCCGAATTCATTCGGCCAAATGTGCGAATGAATTCGCACCTACAAAGAACGTATAGCAGATAAAGGAAGGACGCGGATGTATCGGGTACGCTTCCATGGACGTGGCGGCCAGGGCATGAAGACTGCGAGCCGTATTCTCGGATCGGCCTTCTTCCTGCAGGGCTACGAGGTGCAGGATGCGCCGCGCTATGGTGCGGAACGGCGCGGCGCGCCGATTTTTGCTTACGTGCGAGCCGCCCGGCGGACCATCCAGGAACGCGGCATCATCCTGGAGCCCGATCTCGTCATCGTGGCGGACGACAGCCTGGTGCCCATGCCGGCGGCGGGTGTCTTGCAGGGGCTCGCCCCGCGCACCGTTCTTCTTATCAGCAGCAGCGAAACGCCGGAGACCTGGCGGCACCGGCTGAACATCGCCGGACCGCTCCTGACCTTGCCGGCGGAAGTCGCCGCGGGGGCCGAGCAGCGTTTTGTCGGTACTGCCCTGGCCGGGGCGGCAGCGCGGCTGGTGGGCGTGATTGCTCCCTCGGCGCTGGAGCAGGCGGTGCGACTGGAATTGGCCGGGCTGGGCCGGGAAACACTCTCCGGTAATCTGGACCAGGCTCTGGCAGCCTATGAACTGATGGCGCCCCAGGCCAGACTGGTGAGTGAAGGCGAAGTGTTTGCGGCGGCCGCCTGCCAGCGCCCCGACTGGGTAGAGCTGCCGCTGGACGAGGCGGATGTGGCTGCCGCGGCGATCCACGCCGGAGCCACCAGCGTCGAGGTACGTACCGGCCTGTGGCGAACCCTGCGCCCGGTGATCGACTACCCGCGCTGCAACCGCTGCTGGTGGGTGTGCAGCGAATTCTGCCCGGACAGCGCGATCCGGGTCAACGCCGAGCATTATCCCGAGATCGACTACGAGCATTGCAAGGGTTGCCTGATCTGCGTGGCCCAATGTCCGGCCCACGCCATTTCCGCAGTTCCCGAATCCAGCGAGGTTAAGCCATGACGCGCGCCCTGATCACCGGCAACGCCGCCGCGGCCTGGGGCGCGCGCCTGGCCGGGGCGGAATATGTGCCGGTTTTTCCCATTACGCCCCAGACCGAAATCATCGAAACCCTGGCCGGCTGGATCGATGCCGGGGAGATGGACTGCCGTCTGGTCACCCTGGAATCGGAACATTCCATGCTCACGGCGGCGGGCGCAGCGGCCAGCACCGGGGTGCGGGTGTTCAGCGCCACTTCCAGCCAGGGGCTTCTTTATGGCATGGAAATGATCTACGCCGCACCCGGCAACCGCGCGCCTTTCGTGCTGGTGAACGTGTCGCGCGGCGTCCAGACCCCGGTCACCCTGGAGCCGGACCATAACGACGTGCTGGCCGCCCGCGACAGCGGCTTTCTGCAACTCCACTGCGCCACTTGCCAGGAAGTGCTGGACAGCACCCTCATCGCCTACCGGATGGCGGAAGACCATCGCGTGCGGCTGCCGGCTCTGGTGAACCTGGACGGGTTCTATCTTTCCTTTACCCGCGAACCGGTGGAGATCCCCGAGCGGGCAGCGGCGGAACGTTTCCTGCCGCCCTACGACCCCGAGACCACCCGCTTCCACGCCGGCGAGCCGGTGAGCCAGGGCGTAGTGGT
>CAMTYG010000143.1:0-4820 GCA_947085875.1 uncultured Sulfuricella sp. | reverse complement strand
TTTTATGTTCGAAATTAGATTTCATCTCGGTTTCAGTCATGCAGTCATGTAGGTTGGGTTAGCGGCCTTATCGCGTAACCCAACAAACCTAAACAACAAAACCTGTTTTGAAAGTTTGGGTTTGTTGGGTATCGCAAAAAAACGCTCAACCCAACCTACATGTGACTGGGCCTATGGAATTTATTATTTTTGACTAGGAAAAAACGATGAAAAAAGTCCTGATCCTGGGCGTGAATGGCTTCATCGGCCATCACCTTTCCAAGCGCATTCTCGACACGACAGATTGGGAAGTCTATGGCATGGACATGTACAGCGAGCGGGTCACCGATCTGATGGACAACCCGCGCTTCAACTTCTTCGAGGGCGACATCACCATCAACAAGGAGTGGATCGAGTACCACGTCAAGAAATGTGATGTCATCCTGCCTCTGGTCGCCATCGCCACCCCGGCGACCTACGTCAAGGAACCGCTCAAGGTGTTCGAACTGGACTTCGAGGCCAACCTGCCTATCGTGCGCCAGTGCGTACAGTATGGCAAACACCTGATTTCCCCCTCCACTTCCGAAGTCTACGGCATGTGCCGCGACGAGGAATTCGATCCGGAGAACTCCGAACTGATCCTCGGCCCGATCAACAAGCCGCGCTGGATCTACTCCTGCTCCAAGCAGTTGATGGACCGGGTGATCTTTGCCTACGCCATGAAGACCGAATTCAACTTCACCCTGTTCCGTCCCTTCAACTGGATCGGCGCCGGTCTGGACAACATCAACACCGCCAAGGAAGGCAGCTCGCGCGTGATCACCCAGTTCCTCGGCCACATCGTGCGCGGCGAGGATATCAAGCTGGTGGACGGCGGCACGGCCAAGCGCTCCTACACCTACGCCTCGGACGGCATCGATGCGCTGATGAAGATCATCGAGAACAAGAACGGCGTGGCCACCGGCCAGATCTACAATATCGGCAACCCGACCAACAACTACTCGGTGAAGGAACTGGCGCAGATGATGCTCGACCTCGCCGTGGAATATCCCGAGTACAAGGAAACCGCACACCAGGTCAAAATGCTCGAAGTCACCTCCGCAGACTACTACGGCAAGGGCTACCAGGACGTGCAGAACCGCGTACCGAAGATAGCCAACACCATGCAAGACCTCGACTGGAAACCACAGGTCACCATGGCGGATGCGCTCAAGCACATCTATGAGGCTTACCGTGGCCAGGTTGCCGAAGCCCGCAAATTAGTAGACTAACCCTGTAGGAGCGACCTCCCGGTCGCGATTGTTATCAATTCGCGACCGGGAGGTCGCTCCTACAATTTATTTTCCCATGAAACTCGCCCTCAAGATCGACGTCGACACCTACCGCGGCACCCGCGAGGGTGTGCCGCGCCTGGTCGAAATGCTGAAAAAACACCAAGCCGGCGCCACCTTTTTGTTCAGCCTCGGCTCCGACCACACCGGCCGCGCCATCAAGCGGGTATTTCGCCCCGGTTTCATGAAGAAGGTGTCGCGCACCTCGGTGCTGGAACACTACGGCCTGAAGACCCTGATGTACGGCACCCTGCTGCCGGGACCGGATATCGGCAAACGCTGCGCCTCTATCATGCAAGCGGTCCGCGACGATGGCTTCGAGGTCGGCATCCACTGCTACGACCACATCCGGTGGCAGGATTATGTGGCGGAGAAAGACGCAGCCTGGACAGCGCGGGAAATGAAACTGGCCTGCGACCGCTTCGAAAATATCTTCGGCGAACCCGCCAAGGTCCACGGCGCCGCCGGCTGGCAAATGAATGTCCACGCGTTGCGCCTGGAACAACGCCTGGGTTTCGATTACTGTTCAGACACGCGCGGCACCCACCCTTTCATCCCGATGTGGAATGCGGAAATCGTCGCCTGCCCGCAACTACCCACCACCCTGCCCACTCTGGACGAACTGATCGGCGTCGGCGACATCACCCCCGGCAATGTCGCCCAGCACCTGCTCGGCCTGACCGAAACCCCACCGCCCACCGGTCACGTCTATACCCTGCACGCCGAGCTGGAAGGCATGAAACTGGCCAATGTGTTCGATGAACTGCTGACCGGCTGGAAAGCGCAGGGCTACGAACTGGTTTCACTCAAGGATTACTTTGAAAGCCTGAAGCTGGACGAACTGCCCCGGCATGAGGTGGTGATGGGGGAAATTCCCGGTCGCTCCGGTGTGCTGGCGTTCCAGAGCGACGAGTTTCTGTCTTAAAACTTCTCGATCAGGCACACCGCCTGCGCGGCAATCCCCTCGCCACGCCCGGTGTAGCCCAACTTCTCGGTAGTGGTCGCCTTGACGTTAACACAGCCCACTTCCACGCCAAGGTCAGCAGCAATGTTCGCCACCATTTGCTGAATATGCGGCGCCATCTTCGGCGCCTGGGCGATGATGGTGGCATCCAGATTGACTACGCCATAGCCCTTGTCCTTGAGTAACTGCATGACCTCGCGCAGCAGTTGACGGCTGTCGATGCCCTTATAGCGCGGGTCGGAATCGGGGAAATGGTGGCCGATGTCGCCCAGCGCCGCAGCGCCCAGCAGGGCGTCGCAAATTGCATGGAGCAGCACGTCGGCGTCGGAATGGCCGAGCAGGCCACGCTCGTAGGGAATCTCCACCCCGCCCATGATCAGCTTGCGCCCTTCCACCAGTTGGTGGACGTCGAACCCCTGGCCGACTCTCATGCCCTGCCTCCCAGTATCAGTTCCGCCAGCTTGATATCCTGCGGATAAGTCACCTTGAAATTGGTCATATCGCCCGCCACCAGTTTCGCCTGGAAGCCCATGCGCTCGACGGCCTGCGCCTCATCGGTCACCACCGCGCCATCCAGCAGCGACAGCGCGCGCTGCAGCAGTCCGTAGCGGAACATCTGCGGGGTCTGCGCCTGCCATAACTTGTCGCGGGACTCGGTGCGCAGGACGCGGTTATCGGCATCGGCGCGCTTCAGGGTATCCGCCACCGGCACCGCCAGCAGGCCGCCGAAGGGGTCGTCGCCGACTTCGTCGATCAGACGGTCGAGCAGCTCGACATTGATGCCGGGACGGGCGGCATCGTGCACCAGCACCCAGTCGTCGAATCCGACTTCGTCGCGGATGGCATCCAGGCCATTGCGCACCGATTCGAAGCGCTCTGCCCCGCCGCAGTACAGCGGCTTGAGCTTGCCGGCGAAAGCGCTCCAATCGTAGGACTTCCACAGATCATCTTCCGGCGCGAGCACCACATAGACACGGCTGATCATGGCGTGGCGGCACAAGGTCGCTACCGCGTAGTGAATCAGCGGCCGGCCAAGAACCGAAAGATACTGTTTGGGGGTTTCTGTTCCCATGCGCGAACCGAAGCCGGCGGCCGGGATCAAACTATAATAATTTGGCATTGCCTTATGAAATTGGCTATCTTGAAAGTAAGGTTTAACAGACAACAGTTAATTGGTCAGGAGGCATCATGAAACGGATTCGTCCCGCCGCCGTTGCCGGCGCATTCTACACCGGTGATCCGCGCGTCCTGGCCGGTGAAGTTGCTGCCATGCTGGATGAAGCGGAACAGCATCTAAATAAACCGGTTACGCTCCCCAAGGCGGTTATTGTACCCCATGCCGGCTACATTTATTCCGGGCCGGTTGCCGCCAGCGCCTATGCCCTGCTGGAACAGGGCAGAAATATTTACCGCCGTGTCGTGCTGCTGGGCCCGGTGCATCGCGTGCCGGTGCGCGGACTCGCCTTGCCGAGCACGGAGGGCTTCGCCACACCGCTAGGCGTAATATCGCTCGATCTCGATGCCATGGCGAAGATCGCCGGTCTGCCACAGGTGGTGGAATACGATGCGGCCCATGCACTGGAGCATTCCCTGGAAGTGCAACTCCCTTTCCTGCAAGCCGTTCTCGACGACTTCAAGCTGGTTCCTCTGGCAGTGGGCGACGCCACGCCGCAGGAAGTGGCCGAGGTACTGGAACGCCTGTGGGGCGGCCCGGAAACGCTGATCGTCATCAGCTCCGATCTGTCCCATTTCCTGACCTACCGCGAGGCGCAGCAAATCGACGGCACCACCGCACAAGCCATTCTCGATCTGCGCTGGCCGGTAAGCCATGAGCAGGCCTGCGGCGGTACGCCGGTGAACGGGCTGCTGCTGGCCGCGCAACACCACCATCTCAAGCCGCGCCTGCTCGACCTGCGTAATTCCGGCGACACCGCTGGGGATAAAGGCAGGGTGGTCGGCTACGGGGCCTTTGCCTTCATCGAGGAGAATGCCGGTGTCCATTGAAAAAGGCCGGATTCTGATTCCGATCGCCCGCGCCACCATCTCCCGGGTGTTAGGCCGAGAGATGCAGGCAGACGAGGATGCCGAATGGCTCAGGGAACCCGGCGCCTGTTTCGTTACCCTGACCCAGCAAGGCGAGCTACGAGGCTGCATCGGCAGCCTGGAAGCGCACCGCCCGCTGTTGCAGGACGTCAAAGCCAATGCCTATGCGGCAGCCTTTCGCGACACCCGCTTTGCTCCTCTGAGCCTGGCCGAGCTCGACTATACTGAAGTTGAGATTTCCCTGCTTTCTCCGATGCAGGCCATGACTTTCTGCGATGAACGCGAGGCGCTCGCCCAGTTGCGCCCCGGCGTCGACGGGGTGGTGTTCGAGTGTGGCGGCCACCGCAGCACCTTCCTGCCGCAGGTATGGGAGCAATTGCCGGAATGCGGGATTTTCATGGCCCACCTCAAGCGCAAGGCGGGCCTGCCGACGGACTTTTGGCAACCGGATGTGAAGCTGGCGCGCTACACGGTGGACAAATGGAAGGAATCGGAACTGGAAT
>CAMTYG010000142.1:0-6078 GCA_947085875.1 uncultured Sulfuricella sp. | reverse complement strand
GCAGCCGCTGCCGCGCTGTCCTGGATGTTCGCGGAGTGGGTTGGCAAGGGCAAGCCCAGCGTGTTGGGCATCGCTTCCGGCGCAATCGCAGGCCTGGTCGCCATCACCCCGGCATCCGGTTTCGTCAACCCGATGGGCGCGCTAATCATCGGCCTGGTCGCCGGAGGGGTGTGCTTCTGGGGCGCGACCGGCCTGAAGCGGATGATGGGTTATGACGATTCGCTCGACGCCTTCGGCGTGCATGGCATCGGCGGCATCGTCGGCGCCATCCTCACCGGCGTGTTCGCGGTCAAGGAAATCGGCGGCACCGCCGGCCTGCTGGAAGGCAACGGCGGCCAGGTCGTCACCCAGTTGATGGGCGTCGGCGCCACGGTGGCTTACGGCCTGGTGATGACCTTCATCATCCTCAAGGTGATCGACATGGCCATCGGCCTGCGTGTCTCCGAAGAAGAAGAGCGCGAAGGTCTGGACGTCGCCCTGCATGGCGAGCACGTCGAATAATCAAAACCTCTCCTGCCGTAACCATGGGGCGCCTTGTGCGCCCCATTTTATTGGGCGTCCGGAATCCACTGTCGCTCAAAGCTCGGCAGCGCCCTCAATGGGATGGAAGATAAATGTAAAGAGGGGCGAGGTTGTCCTTGTAATGCTGTATCCCATAGCATACAATTAAATTCATGAAAGCCATTCAAACCACCGAAATGTTCGACGACTGGTTTGCCGGGTTGCGTGACCCGCAAGCGGCCGCACGGATCAAGACTCGGATTCGCCGCGCCGAGGACGGGAATTTCGGCGATTGCGAGCCGGTGGGTGAAGGGGTTTCGGAAATGCGGATTCACTACGGGCCGGGTTATCGCGTGTATTTCGCGCAGCGCGGCATGGAAGTGGTGATTCTGCTGGCGGGTGGCGACAAGGCCACCCAATCCAGGGACATCAAAACCGCGCTGAAATTAGCGCAAGAACTCTAGGAGAAGATCATGGCACTCAAGCTGCGCAAATGGGACACGGTGGAGCACCTTAAAACTGACGAGGACATGGCGCTGTATCTGGAAGCCTGCCTGGAAGAAGCCGGGGACGATGCGGCGTTTATCGCCAAGGCGCTGGGTGACATCGCCCGCGCCAAGGGCATGAGCCAACTCGCCAAGGATACCGGCCTGGGGCGCGAGAGCCTGTACAAGGCGCTATCCGGCGAGGGGAACCCGAGCTTCGCCACCATCCTCAAGGTCATCAGTGCGCTGGGTGTGCAACTCCACGTTGCGCCGCGCCATCCCTCCCACGTCTAACCCGGCCCTTACCGTATCAGGAAAGCGCCATGCGTTTGAATTTCCTGCCCATGGCGCAGCGCCAAGCCAGCGCCTGCAAACGGAAGGCGTTGCCGTGAGGGGCCACCCGACCGTGACCTGGACCGAAGCCGGCGAGGCCCGTTCCGCCCTGTGGCGTTCGGAGAGCGGGATGCCGCCGCCCGCGCGCGTGGTCGTTGCCGACGACCGCATGACGGCCGACGCCGCCTATCGCTTGGCCCGCGATGGCACCGCGCTGCTGTGGCGCGGCGATTTCCAGAATGCGCACCAGTTGCTGCAGGCGCTGGCGCGGCGCGCCGACCGCAAGCCCCTCAAAACATCCGCAACACCTGCCGAGGCATTCCATCTGCACCGCATGACCCAGGCCCAGCGCGCACGTGCGCTGGGGATGCTGCTGCTGCCTCTGGAGGACGACTATGGCATCCCCCTGCGGCGCGCGCCCGACGTACGGCAGGCCTGCGCGGAGGCTTACGGCCCCGGAGAAGCTCCCTCCGTGGTCTCGCTGCGCGAGCTGCTGGGCCTGATCGGCGCCCACGAGTGGCGCAAGAAGGGGGTTGAAATCCCGGCGCTCGAAGACCGCATTCACCCGCACTATGGCGTGTTCTCCCCGGTGCGCGGCGAGTATGTGGGGCTGGTGGCCGAGGCGCCGCTACCCTCGATGGAGCTGGCCTTCGACATCGGCACCGGGAGCGGTGTGCTGGCTGCGGTGCTTGCCCGCCGGGGCGTCAAGCGCGTCGTGGCCACCGACCAGGACCCGCGCGCGCTGGCGTGCGCCCGCGAGAACCTGGCGCGGCTGGGGTTGGCCGGGCAGGTAGAGGTCGTGCAGGCGGATCTTTTTCCCGAAGGACGGGCTCCGCTCGTGGTGTGCAACCCGCCGTGGGTTCCGGCGCGGGCCAATGCGCCCATCGAACACGCGGTTTATGATCCCGGCAGCCGCATGCTGCGCGGATTTATCAGTGGGCTTGCCGCGCATCTGGCGCCGGGCGGGGAGGGCTGGCTGGTGCTCTCGGACCTGGCCGAGCATCTGGGCTTGCGCTCGCGGGCCGAACTGCTTGTCCTCTTCGACGAAGCGGGCTTGAAGGTCGTGGGCCGGATCGATGTCCGGCCGCACCACTCCCGCGCTTCCGACGCTTCGGACCCGCTCCATGCCGCGCGCGCGGCGGAGCTGACGTCGCTCTGGCGCCTCGCGGCTCGCTGACCGTGAATTGGACAGGGAGCCCATGAGAGCAGCAGGAACTATTCACACTGAATTCCAGGTTCGCATTCAAAACTGACGCAGGAAAGCGGGGAAATATGCACCGGCCAGGCGGATTTGCAGCCGATTCATCGTTAAGTCCGACAGGCTGCCAGAGGTGCCTGCTCTTGGTAATCGGCGGTTAAAAAAGGTTGTTGCGGCATCAAAATCAGTTACGCTGTTGCAACAGCTCCATGCTCTCGCGGTAATGCTTGCCGGCTTCGTCGGCGCGGCCGATCTTCTCCAGCAAGTGCGCCAGCGCCAGGTGCGTCCCGGCGTTGGGTTCGATGCTCAGGCTGGCCTCCAGATAGCTCTGCGCCTTACCCCACAATTCCTGCTTCGCGCATAGCCGGCCCAGCGTCTGCAGCAGCGCGGCATCCTGGGGGTGCTGCTTGAGCCAGTTCTCGGCGCGTTCGATCTGTTTCAGCACGTCCTTGCCCTGGCATTCGCCGTACAACCTGACCACATCGCTGTCCCACTGAGTTTCCAGGCTATCGGTCAGGATAACCATCGCAGCCTGGCCATCGCGGAATGCCAGAAAGCCCTGAGCCGCGGCCAGCGCGACCTTGCTGTTGGTCTTGTCGGCACCGGGAATTTTCTGCCAGTATTCGCGCAAGCCTGCCAAATCCTGCCGCTTGCGTTTCAGATTTTCCTGGTGCGCGCTGATTTTCTGCTGTGCGGCCTGAGCCGGGTCAATCGCCTCGCGCTTTTCCAGTTGGGCGACCAACACCAACACCTGATCCCAATTTTTCGCCAGCAACTGCGCCTTCAATTCCAGCCGCAATGCCGCGAGATTTTTGCGCGTAGTGGTCTGTAATTCCTTCAGGGAATGCAGCGCCTGCTGGAAATCGCGCTGATCGAGCAGCAGCTCGGCCTGGGTCATCAGTCGTGGCTCCGGCCGTTCCCGCCCTACCCCCTCGGCTTGCACCAGATAGCTGTCGCGGCGGTCGTAAGCCTTCAGTTCATGGGCGGCGCGCGCTGCCAGCAATGCATTGGCCAGAGGGGCTTCCTGCGATTCCAGCGCGATGGCGGCAAACTTCTCGGCCTTGGCGTAACGCCCTTCGTAGAAGGCCAGCAGCGCGTCGTCCATCGCCTCGCGCGCCTTGTCGCGCCGCCGCTCCTGGCGGAAGGTGCGCACATAGGCAGGCAGGTTCAAGGTATGCATCGCCAGGCGCACCGCCCCATAGCCTGTGGCAAAAACCGCCAGCAGCAGCATCACAAAAAGGTTGAGAGACAGCTCGATCCGGTATGGGGAATAAACCAGCAGCACGTAGCCGGAGCTGTGCTTGGCGGCCAGCATCAGCGCCACCGCCGCGGCCAGAATAGCCAGAATCCAGAACAGCGCCTTCACTTGGATTCCGACCTTTCCCGCGACCTTTCGCGCACCAGTTTATAGTTTCGCACCGCATTCAGGCTGGTGGAAATATCCGGCATCTCGATGCTTAGCGGGCCACCGGCGAGCTGCTTGAGAATTCCAAGCGCGGTCTGGGTCGGCTTGGCCTTGACGTCGAAATAACGGCGCAGCCATGCCTCGGCCGCTTTCAGGTCGGCTTTGTAGGTGACCTCGTCGTGCCGCAACAGGGCGATGCGCGCCGACAATAAACGCAGCCGCAGGTTTTCCCGCAGGAAATAGGCTTGCGGCGGAGAAAGCAGCGGCGCATCCGGGTTTTCCATATTCTGGATGCGAACCAGTTGCTTCATGTCCAGCCAGATTTCCCGGCCAAGCTTGGCCAACGGCGGCTCGTCGCCGCGCGCTTTCGTCGCCACCCGGTCCACGGGCAGCTCGCCGCCGATCACCAGCGGCAAGTCGTCCACCATGCCGGCCAGGCCGTCGAGGCGCAGGCTGTAACCGACCACATCGACCGCCGGCAGCGCCTGGAGTCGTTCGATATCCGTGACGATCGCCTTGCGCAGGCCGATGAACTGCGGCTTGTCGATCCGCTGCAAGCGGCTGTCGGCGGTTTGCAGAGCGATCAATGCGGCCTTGGGGTTGCCGGCGAGCTGCAGTTGCTGGCTGGCGATCAGCAGAATCTGCTCGATTTCGGCCAGCACCCACTCGTCGCGGTTGCGCGACAATTCCTGGTAAAGGGATTCCAGCGCCACCTGCTGGTTCTGCGATTCGGTCAGCTTCTGCTCCAGCATGCCGAGCTTGACCATCGCCTGACGGGATTCCTCCTGTGCACGCGCCGCAACGATCTGGCTTTCCTTGTTGCGGCTGTCGAATTCGGCCAGGCGATGGCCCAGGTTTTGCTCGAGGGCATTGTCGTGCTGCCGGCTGTCCAGCCACTGCCAGCCAATCAGTACCAGAGCCACGACCGCGACCGCCAGCCCGGGATTGAAACGGGGTGCTTTCGCCGGCGCCGGCCTCATTTCTGCCGGTGCCGGCATTTCCTCCTGCCTGTCCTGTGTATTCTCGCTCATGCCCGCTCTCTATTCCGCCACTCGACCAAACCACTCAGCAAGCCTTCGTCGCCTGCGGGGGTGACATAAACCTGCTCGACACCCAATTCGCGCGCCACCTCGGCAATATTTTCATGGAATACAAACACCGGCGTCTTTTTCAGCCATTGCTGCCCCAGCTTGCCCACCAGATCAAACAGGTTGCGCATGCTCTCGCCGCTGGTCACGGTGATGGCGTCTATTTCACCGCGCCCCCACTGCTTGAGCAACAGATCGACATCCCCGCTGACGGGCTTGCCGCGCCGGTAACACTCAACCATGGTCAGTTCGGCGCCACGCCGGATCAGCTCGTCGCCCAGCAGTTCGCGCCCGCCTTCGCCGCGAAAAATCACCACCCGCTTGCCCGCCATGTCCTGCAACTCGGGCAATTCCAGCAGCGCTTCGCTGTCGAAACGGCCTTGCGGCACGAGCGCCTCTTCAGCGCCAAAACGCTCCAGCGCTTTCGCGCTGCCCTTGCCCACCGCCACGCAGCGCAAACCCTGTGGCCAGGTTCGCCTCGCCCGAACCTGGTTCATCGCTTTGTTGACCGCGTTGGGGCTGATGAAAATCGCCAGGTCGAATTGTTCCAACCGGTCGATCGCCACGGACAGGGGGCCCATATCCCGCACGTCGAAAATTTCCAGCGTGGGAAACCGGATCGCCCTGCCGCCGGCGCGCTCGATCAGCTCAGTCAGGCGCCCCGCCTGATGCGCCGGTCGGGTCACCACCACGCCGAGGCCGTTGAGTGGCATCATTTCTTTTTATCCAAAAAACTGCGTTTCACCGCATGAGGACGCGGTGGACGCGGAGGAATTCAACTGCTTGATAAAAAACGCACTCACCAAATTGAGTCATGTAGGTTGGGTTAGGCGCGGCATTTTGCGCCGTAACCCACCAGAAGTAGGCGCCTCTAGGCGACAGACCCAAACTTCAAGAACAGGTTTTGTTATTTAGGTTTGTCGCCTAGCAGCCTGTCGGACTTAAAGAATCGAAGCGAAAAATGAGATGGTCGAGGGCAGATTTTCACGATTTTCAAGCCAATAGTTATTCATATTGGCGCAGGAAAGCGGGGAAATATGCACCGGCCAGGTCATTTTGCAGCCGATT
>CAMTYG010000141.1:0-8204 GCA_947085875.1 uncultured Sulfuricella sp. | reverse complement strand
TAAGGATTGACCAGCACCAGATGCACCTGGTTGCGGGCGCGGTAAATGTTGATCACGATTTCACCCGGTTCGGCGCAGGGCTCGATACCGTGATAAACCGCATTCTCCAGCAGGGGCTGCAGCAGCAGCGGCGGAATCAGCGCATCGCCCGGCATTTTTTCCACGTGCCAGACCACTTTCAGCCGCTCCCCCAGGCGTAGATGCTCCAGCTCCAGATACTGACGGCACAGCGCCACTTCCTTTTCCAGCGGCGCCAACTGCCGGTTATCGGCCATCAGCACGCGAAACAGGTCGGCCATGTCTTCCAGCGCCCGCTCGGCCTGTTTCGGGTCGGAACGAATCAGGCTGAGCACCGCGTTGATGCTGTTGAACAGGAAATGCGGGCGGATTCGCGCCTGCAGCGCCTGCAACCTGGCCTCGCTGATCGCCGGCGAAAAGGCCCGGCTGCGCAGGTGGAAGTAGCCCAGCAGCACGCCGCTGACCAGCACGACAAACAGCCAGTGGCGTTCGAGAGCGCCGAGATCGGCATCAAATAAACGCCGGCTGATGACATGCACCAGCGTGCTCAGCACCAACTCCAACAGCAGCACCACGGCCACGCCAAAACGATAAGGCAGGCGCGACAGAGCGCCGCGCCCCAGGCACAAAACCAGCAGGGACAGCAACAGCACCGGCTGCACCAGCGCGGAGAGATTCATCAGCTCCCGCCACATTCCGTCATAGGTGGGCGCTTTCAGCATCGCCGCCACCACGCTCATGCCGTCCACGATAACCAGGATGCGCAGCATGATGCCGAGATTGCAGAAATTCGGCAGCGCCACCCCGGCAGTGCCGGAAGGCGGTGTCGCGGCCCCTGTGGGAGAAGCAGGATTTTGCTTTATACTTGTCATGCGGACCTCTAAAAATCCAGATTTCATCCCAACTGCTGCGTTGCGGAAAAAATTTCTTGCTTACATATCAAATATATGCCGCGCTGCGAAATTTTTTCCGCGCCTTGCATTTGGGCGAACTCTGAATTTTTAGAGGCCCTCAAATTTCTAAATTTTGGTCAAGGCGGCAACGATATGCAACAAAAAACCTCGGCGACGGGAAAGGCCTGGTCGGGCAGATTCAGCGAGCCGGTAGCGGAACTGGTCAAGCGCTATACCGCTTCGGTGGAATTCGACCAGCGCCTGGCGGAATTCGACATCCAGGGCTCGCTCGCCCACGCCGCCATGCTCGAATCCTGCGGTATCATCGGCGCGGACGACCTGGCGGCAATCCGCAAGGGCCTGACGCAGATTCTGGATGAAATCCGTGCCGGCCAATTCGAATGGCTGCTCGACCTGGAAGACGTCCACCTGAATATCGAAAAACGCCTCACCGACCTGGCCGGCGAAGCCGGCAAGCGGCTGCACACCGCCCGCTCGCGCAACGACCAGGTCGCCACCGATGTGCGCCTGTGGCTGCGTGCCTCCATCGACGAACTGCTGGCCTTGATCAAGGGCCTGCAATTGGCCCTGCTCGATCTGGCGGAACAGCACGCCGGCACCGTCATGCCCGGCTTTACTCATTTGCAGGTCGCCCAACCCATCACCTTCGGCCATCATCTCATGGCCTACTTCGAAATGCTCAAGCGCGATGTGGAGAGAATGCGCGACTGCCGCACGCGCGTCAACCGTCTGCCACTCGGCGCGGCCGCGCTGGCCGGCACCAGTTTCCCGATCGACCGCGAAATGGTGGCGCGGGAGCTGGGTTTTGACGGTGTCTGCGAAAACTCGCTCGACGCCGTTTCCGACCGCGACTTCGCCATCGAATTCACCGCCTGCGCCGCGCTGATCATGACCCATCTGTCGCGCCTGTCGGAAGAGCTGATCCTGTGGATGAGCCCGCGCGTCGGCTTCATCGACATCGCCGACCGCTTCTGCACCGGCTCCTCGATCATGCCGCAGAAAAAGAACCCGGACGTGCCCGAACTGGTGCGCGGCAAGACCGCCCGCGTCACCGGCCATTTGATGGCGCTGCTGACCCTGATGAAATCCCAGCCGCTGGCCTACAACAAGGACAACCAGGAAGACAAGGAGCCGCTGTTCGACACCGTGGACACCCTCACCGCCACGCTGCGCATCTACGCCGACATGATGGGCGGCATCACGGTGAACCAGGAAGCCATGCGCCAGGCGGCATTCCAGGGCTACGCCACCGCCACCGACCTGGCCGACTACCTGGTGAAAAAAGGGCTGCCGTTCCGCGACGCCCACGAAGCCGTCGCCCGCGCCGTGCGCCACGCGGAAGGCAAGCGCTGCGACTTGAGCGAACTTCCCCTGAACGAACTGCTCGAATTCTCGCCCCTGATCGCCGACGACGTGTTCGCCGTGCTTACCCTGGAAGGCTCGCTGAACAGCCGCGACCACATCGGCGGCACCGCGCCGAAACAGGTCCGGGCGGCGATCCGGCGCGGCCGTAAATTTATCGAAACCCTATAATTTCAGCACTCAGCACTCAGGACTCAGCACTCACCCATGGCACAGAAAAGAATCATCCCCATCATCCCCCAAAACGCAGGGCCTGAACCCGCCGACGAAACCAGCGCCTGCTCCGGCGCCGAACCCTACGCGCTGATGGTGCTGGGCGACAGCATGCTGCCCGAGTTCGAGGAAGGCGAAATCATCATCATCGAACCGGAAGGACTGGCGCACGACGGCTCCTATGTCGTCGCCTGGCACAAGGATGAGTACATCTTCCGCCAACTGGCGCGACACAGCGGTCGCTGGTATCTGAAGCCGCTCAACGACCTGTACCCCACCGATGAAGTGCCGGGGCTGGAAGTGGTCAAGGGGGTTGTGACGCAAAAGAAGAAACCGGGCCAGCGGAGCTCGATGAAGTCTTACATTTAATTTTTGGACAAACCAAGGTAAAGCCGTATGAACATCTCAAGTTACGCAGATCTTTTAAAAGCCGCCAAACAGCAACCCGAGCCGCAACGATTCCTTTTCGTTTTCACGCAGCCCGAACTGCCTGACGGCTATACTGAAGTGCAGATTCAGCGTTTTCATGAGGGGAAGGGTGGCGTATTAACCCCAAAAATCTGTACCGACAAGGCGCTGGATGAACTGGGTGATTTTTCCGATCTCGTCACGGAATCACTTCAGACCGGGCAGGACTGGAAAATCGTGTTCGTCGCCTGCCTGGCTGGGCGTGGCGGCGTCATGCCGAGCATCGAAGAAGCCCAGGAGCCCTTGAAAAAAATGGTCGAAGCCATAAATAATGGCGCGGTTTCCCGCTATTTGGCCTACGATCGGGACGGGAATCAGATTCAGTTTTCCTGAAACATAAGGCAGCGGGTGCGCTACATCGTTGAGAAAATTATCGCCGCCAAACCGAAAATTTTCTCACTTCCGCCCCTGTTGCCTTTCGCGTCACCACTCACCCCTGCCGGTTAACAGAGGAAAACAGGTTTTTTCTTCCGGCAATGAGGCCTCACCCCATCATCCTTTACCATATTGAATCGCCAGCCATTTCTGGTATTCGCAGCTGACGATGTTCTCCACCCAGCCCATGTTGTCGAGGTACCATGCCACGGTTTTGCGGATGCCGGTCTCGAAGGTTTCCGTCGGCTTCCAGCCCAGCTCGCGCTCGATTTTTCGCGCGTCGATGGCGTAACGGCGGTCGTGGCCGGGGCGATCCTTCACATAAGTGATCAGCGAAGCATGGGGTTTGCCGTCGGCGGCGGGCTTCAGTTCATCGAGAATGGCGCACACGGTGTTCACCACGTCGAGGTTGGTTTTTTCGTTCCAGCCGCCGATGTTGTAGGTTTCTCCCAGCCGGCCGCCGGTCAGCACGGCGCGGATCGCGGCGCAGTGGTCGCCGACGTAAAGCCAGTCGCGCACGTTCATGCCGTCGCCGTAAATCGGCAACGGCTTGCCGTTCAGGGCATTGAGGACGATCAGGGGAATCAGCTTCTCGGGGAACTGGTAAGCGCCGTAATTGTTGGAACAATTGGTGGTCAGCGTCGGCAGCCCGTAGGTGTGATGGTAGGCCCGCACCAGATGGTCGGACGCCGCCTTGGAGGCGGAATAGGGGCTGTTCGGCGCATACGCCGTGGTTTCAGTGAACGGCGGATCGCTTGGGCCGAGCGAGCCGTACACCTCGTCAGTGGAAACATGCAGGAAACGGAATGCGGCTTTTTCTTCGCCTTGCAGCCCCTGCCAGTAAGCCCGCACTTCTTCCAGCAGGCTGAAGGTGCCGTTGATGTTGGTGTTTATGAATTCGCCGGGGCCGTGGATGGATCGGTCGACGTGGCTTTCCGCGGCGAAATGGATGATGGCGCGGGGCCGGTGTTGGTTTAGCAGCTTGGCCACCAGCACCCGGTCGTTGATGTCGCCTCGGACAAAGACGTGCCGAGGGTCGTCTTTCAGGCTGGCGAGATTTTCCAGGTTGCCGGCATAGGTCAGTTTATCCAGGTTGACGACCGCTTCACCGCGAGCCGCGATCCAATCCAGGATAAAATTAGAGCCGATAAAACCCGCGCCGCCGGTGACCAGGATCATTTTGAACGCTCCCCGTAATAACCCTTGAACCAGGCGGCAAACTTCGCCACCCCTTCGTTCAGCGGCGTATGCGGCGCAAAGCCTACTGCCTGACTCAGCGCCTCGATATCCGCATAAGTGGCGACCACATCGCCATCCTGCATCGGCAGCAGGTTCTTGACGGCCTTCTTGCCGCAGGCGCTTTCGATGGTTTCGATGAAGGTCATCAACTCCACCGGCTCATGGTTGCCGATATTGTAGATCCGGTAAGGCGCATCGCTGCTGGCGGCATCGGGAGCTTCCCGGTCGAACGAGGGATTCGGTTCCGCAACTTTATCCAGCACCCGCACCACGCCTTCAGCGATGTCGTCGATAAAAGTGAAATCGCGCTGCATCTTGCCCTGGTTGAACACGTCGATCGGCCGATCCTCGAGAATCGCGCTGGCGAACAGGGAAGGCGACATGTCCGGCCGGCCCCACGGCCCGTAAACAGTGAAAAAACGCAGCCCGGTGGTCGGCAGGCGATACAGGTGGCTGTAGGTGTGGGCCATCAGTTCGTTGGATTTTTTGGTGGCGGCGTAGAGGCTGACCGGGTGATCGACGTTGTCGTGCACGCTGAACGGCATATGCGTATTGGAACCATAGACGCTGGAGCTGCTGGCATAAACCAGGTGTTCCACGTCGTTATGGCGGCAGCCTTCGAGCACGTTCAGAAAGCCAACGATGTTGGTGTTGACGTAGGCATGAGGGTTTTTCAGCGAATAGCGCACACCGGGCTGGGCGGCGAGATTGACCACGCGCTGGAATTTCTCCGTGGCGAAAAGCGCTTCCATTGCAGCGCGCTCGGCCATGTCCAGCCTGACAAAGCGGAAACCCGGGAGCGGCATGAGCTGCTTCAGGCGATCTTCCTTCAGCCGGACATCGTAGTAATCATTGAGGTTGTCGATGCCGACCACCTCGACACCCCGCGCCAGCAAACGCTGGGCAACATGCATGCCGATAAAGCCGGCCACGCCGGTAATCAATACTTTCAAGATATTCCCTTTTTGTTCAATTCATGCAGTTTCGCGTATTTCACAAAACTGTTGAAACATCCTATCGAGATATGCACCAACCCCGGCACACCGTCGAGAAAGCCGAGCCGGAGGAAATAGAACTTCACGAACCTGAGCAATGGGCTGGCCACCAACCGCCCGAACGAAGTCTGCTTTCCTCGCTGGAAAAGCTCTTCCGCCTGCAGAGTAGTATAGCGATTCTGTTTTTCCAGGTAGGCGGCGAGACTTTCCTGCGACTCATGCAGCAAATCACCCTGCAAACTGCCAACCGGTGAAGTGGCAAGCACTTTTTCGTGAACCGCGTCCTCGCTCCACTTGGCGACGCGCCGGTCGAACAGGCGCAGGCTCCAGTCTGGATAGCCCTCGCCATGCCGGAGCCAGCGGCCCATGAAGCGATTGCAGCGCGGCATCCGATAAGCCCGAAAGCGCGGCGCTTGCAGCGCCTCCACGATGCTCGCGCGCAGCGGCTCGCTGACGCGCTCGTCCGCATCCAGGCACAATACCCAGTCGTGGCTGGCCTGTTCGACCGCGAATTGTTTTTGCCGGCCAAACCCGAGCCAGTCCTGGTGCAGCACCCGGGCGCCGTATTTTAACGCGATTTCCCGGGTGTCATCCCGGCTGCCGGAATCCACCACCGCGATTTCATCGGCGAAGGCGGCGCTTTTCAGGCAAGCCTCGATCTGGCTTGCCGCATTCAGGGCAATGATGACCACCGACAAGGGGGTTTTCTGCTGCATCCGCGCTATCTGCCGAATTAAAGGTCATATTCTAGGCTAAAATACTGCGATGCTGAAGATATTGCTCGTCAAAACCTCCTCGATGGGGGATGTCATCCACAACCTGCCAATCGTCAGCGACATTCGCGCCCATTTCCCGGAAGCCGAAATCGACTGGGTGGTGGAAGAATCCTTCGCCGGCATTCCGGCCCTGCATCCGGGCGTGGGCGAGATCATTCCCGTCGCCGTGCGGCGCTGGCGCAAGAACCTGTTCAGCCGCGCCGTGCACGCCGAAATCTCGGCTTTCGTTACCCACCTGCGCGGCAAGGTATATGACATAGTGCTCGACACCCAGGGGCTGATCAAAAGCGCGGTCATTACCCGCCTTGCCCATGGCGCCCGCTGCGGCTTCGACCGGCAAAGCGCCCGCGAACCGCTGGCCGCGCTGTTCTATGACAAAACGCTGCGGGTCGAAAAAAGCCAGCACGCGGTAGTACGCAATCGCCTGCTGGCCGGCTACGCCTTCGGCTATTCCCCGGATGATCCGGTGAACTATGGCATCGCGGCGCCACCTCTTGTCCTGCCCTGGCTGCCCACAGCTCCCTTCATCGTGCTGCTTCATGCCACCAGCCGCGACGACAAGCTCTGGCCCGAAGCCGACTGGATCGCATTGGGCGCTTCCCTTGCCGGCAAGGGAATTGCCTGCGTATTGCCTTGGGGAAGCCCCGCCGAACAGCAGCGCAGCCAACGGCTGGCGGATAAAATCTCCCTCAGCGTTGTTCCTCCCGCGCTCACCCTCGGACAAGCGGCAACGCTGCTTTCGCACTCCATCGCGGCAGTCGGCGTGGACACCGGCCTGGTCCATCTGGCGGCGGCATTGAACTTACCGACCATCGCCATTTACTGCGCCTCCGACCCCGGCCTGACCGGACTGCATGTTTCATCCGGACGGGCCATCAGCCTGGGTGGAGCAGGCGCCTCGCCGGACACGGCGAGCGTGATCGAAGCCCTGAATGGCATGGCCAAATTATCTATAAACACTCAGGTGCCGCCCCTCACCCCAACCCTCTCCCCAGAGGGGAGAGGGAGCAAACGTGCCCATCCCCATCCTAACCTTCCCCTTGAAGGGGAAGGGACGAACGTGAAGGGCACTTGTTTTGATCGGCGCTTGTTTTGATTGGCCGCCTTTACACCCTGCTGCTGGTCCTGCTGCTGCCCTACATCCTGTTCCATCTGTTATGGCGCGCCCGGCGCCAGCCCGAATACCTGCGCCATATCGGCGAGCGCTTCGGGTTCTATCGCGGCAAGCCGGCCACCCCGCTGATCTGGCTGCACGCCGTCTCGGTGGGGGAAACCCGCGCCGCAGTGCCGCTGGTTGCCCAATTGCAGGCGCGCTATCCGGAGCACCGTATCCTGCTCACCCACATGACGCCCACTGGCCGGGAAACCGGCAGGCAGTTATTCGGCGACCGCGTGCTGCAATGCTACCTGCCTTATGATTTTCCCTTTGCGGTGAAGCGATTTCTCCGCCACTTCAAGCCCGAAATCGGGCTGCTGATGGAAACCGAGATCTGGTTCAACCTGGTACAAGCCTGCAAGAAAAATAGCGTCCCGCTATTGCTGGTCAACGCGCGGATGTCGGAAAAATCAGCAACGAAATACGCCCGCTTCAAAACCCTCAGCCGCGACAGCCTGCAAGCACTGACGGCGATTGCCGCCCAGACCGAGGCGGATGCACGCCGATTGGCCGAATTGGGCGCACCCTCGGTAAAAATCACCGGCAACCTCAAGTTCGATGTGGCCGTGCCGCAAAGCGCGATCGACCTGGGGAAGAAACTGCGGGCACAGTTCGGGGCTGAACGCCCGGTGTTCCTTGCCGCCAGCACGCGGGAAGGCGAGGAAGCGCTGATTATGGAAGCGCTGGC
>CAMTYG010000140.1:0-4386 GCA_947085875.1 uncultured Sulfuricella sp. | reverse complement strand
GTCCGCCAGCAAGCCTTCGGCGGCATCGAAATCGTTCTGCTCCATTTTCTCCACCAGCAGCAGCAGTTTTCCCAGTTTTCCCTCATGCTTCAGCAGCGCGTTTTCGACATCGCTTGCCAGGCTGACCTGCTTGACCACTTCCTCCAGCGGCATGCCGAGCAGGGTGCCGAGCAGCGACATGATGCCGGTCATGAAGGCGCGGTCATGGTGATTCTTGTCCCGTTCAGACTGCGCCATGGCCAGCAGCTCCATCAGCTTGCCGCGGGTGGCCGCCAGTTCCAGCAGCGGGTTTTGCATGTCGCCGCCCTGGCTGACAAACAGCAGCAGTTGCAGCCAGCGCTGCAACTGCCGCCGCCCCAGCACGACAATCGCCTGCTTGAGCGAGCTGATTTTGTAGCTCGCCCCGACCGCGACCGAATTCACCAGTCGCAGCAGGTTGTAGCTGAGCGAGGGGTCGCGTTTGAAAGCCTGTTCGATTTCCTGCGTTTCGGCATCGCCCAGAATCAGCTCGAGCAGCTTCAAGAGCATCAGCTTGGAGGAATCGGCGTGTTTGCCGCTCAGCACCACCGGGCGGGAAAAATAGTAGCCCTGGAACAGGTCGAAACCGAGCCCCTTGCATTGAATGGCCTGGTCGATATCCTCGACTTTCTCTGCCAGCAGTTTCACCGGCCAGCGCTTGATATGGTTTACGTGTTTTTCGAGTGCCTCCTGCCCCATCTGCGGCAGGTCGAACTTGACCACTTCCACGATATCGAACAGCGGCTCGAATTGCGAGCCGCCGCAGAAATCGTCCAGCGCCAGGCTGAAGCCCATCGCCTTGAGTTCCCGGCAGCGGCTGATGATTTGCTCGTCGACCTGGATGGTTTCGAGCAGCTCGATGACGACCTTGTCTTGCGGTAACAGCTCGATCATGTCGGACAGCAGCAGGTCGGCGCTGATGTTGATGTAACCTTTCTTGCCCCCGAGCACGCCGGCGATCCCCAGTTCGCTGAAGGCGCGGGTAATGACGTGCGCCGTGGCCAGCATGTCGTTGGTTACGTTGGCGCTGTGGCCGTGACTGGAAGAACGAAACAGCAGTTCGTAGGCAACGATACGCTGGTTGCGGTCGAGGATAGGCTGGCGGCCGAGAAAGATGTCGTGGAGGCTGTCGGACATAAGAACGGATCATGTCCTTATCCGTTCTGTCCGTCAATCAGTCAGTCATAAGCCTGGCAACAACTATTTGCGCTTGATGTAGAGATCGGTGACAGTGCCTTCCACCATTTCCGCCGCGAAACCCAGGGTTTCCGACAGGGTCGGGTGGGGATGGATGGTCAGCCCGAGATCCTGCGCATCCGCACCCATTTCCAGCGCCAGCACGGCTTCCGCGATCAACTCGCCGGCATTGCTGCCGACGATGCTGACGCCGAGGATGCGGTGGGACTCCTTCTCGACGATCAGCTTGGTGATGCCCTCGTCGCGACCGAGAGAGAGCGAGCGACCGCTGGCAGCCCAGGGAAACGATGCTTTTTCGTAGGCGATGCCCTGTGCTTTGGCTTCGGTCTCGGTCAGTCCCATCCATGCCACCTCCGGGTCGGTGTAGGCGACGAAAGGGATGGCGCGGGCGTCGAACGCCGCCTTGTGGCCGGCAATGACCTCCGCGGCCACCTTGCCCTCGTGCACCGCCTTGTGCGCCAGCATCGGCTGGCCGACGATGTCGCCGATGGCGAAGATGTGCGGGATATTGGTGCGTTGCTGCTTGTCCACCGGGATGAAGCCCTGGTCGCTGATCCGGATGCCGGCGTTCCCGGCGCCGATCAGCTTGCCATTGGGGCTGCGGCCCGCTGCAACCAGCACCCGGTCGAACAGTTGCGGGGCAGGTGCGTTTTCTCCCTCGAAGGTGACGAGGAGTCCTTCCTTCTTCGCCTCCATGGCGGCCACCTTGGTCTTGAACAGGATCGCCTCATACAGTTTCTCGATGCGCTTCTGCAGGGGTTTGACGATGTCCGGGTCGGCGCCGGGCATGAGCTTCGGGCCACGCACCGCAACGGTGATCCTGGTGCCGAGCGCATGGTAGACGGTGGCCATTTCCAGGCCGATGGTGCCGCCGCCGATGACCAGCATTCTCTTCGGCACATCGGCCAGCTGGAGCGCGCCAGTCGAGTCAATCACGCGCGGGTCGACAGGGAAGTCCGGGATCTTCGTCGCCTGCGATCCGGCAGCGATGATGGCGTTGTCGAATGTCACCGTGACTTCGCCTTCCGCAGTTTCGACGCGGAGGTGATGGGGCGCGATGAACTGGCCGATGCCGCGGATTACCTGGACGTTGCGCTGCTTCGCCAGCGAGTCCAGCCCGCCGGCGAGCTTGGCGATCACGCCTTCCTTCCAGGCGCGGATCTGGTCGATGTCGATTTCCGGCTTGCCGAAGCTGACGCCGTAGTGGCTGACCTCTTCCGCCTCGGAGATGACCTTGGCGACATGCAGCAGCGCCTTGGAGGGAATGCAGCCGACGTTGAGGCAGACGCCGCCGAGAGTCGGATAGCGTTCGATCAGGACCACCTTCTTGCCCAGGTCGGCGGCGCGGAAGGCGGCGGTGTAGCCGCCCGGGCCGGCGCCCAGCACCACCACGTCGGCCTGGATTTCCGCTTCGAATGGGGAAATCCCCCCCAGCCCCCCTTTTTGCGAGTTGGGCGGCAGGCCGCCCATCCCTGCTAACCCCGATTCAAAGGGGGGGGCAGTTTCGGAGGTCTCCTCTCCCCCCTTCACAGAAGGGGGGCTGGGGGGGATTTTAGCCTCGGCTTCCAGGGTAAGAATCAGCGATCCCTGGGAAACCTTGTCGCCAATTTTCAGCTTGAGCGCCTTGACCACGCCGGCGTGAGAAGAAGGGATCTCCATCGTCGATTTTTCGCTTTCCAGCGCGATCAGCGAGTCGTCTTTCTGAATATTATCCCCTGGCTTCACCAGGATTTCGATAACTTCGACGTTCTGGAAGTCGCCAATGTCCGGCACGGTTACTTCGATAATTTTGGGCATTCTGGTGTTCCTTCAAAATCATTTCATCGCGAAGAACGCAGAATGTAGGTTGGGTTGCGGCGCAAGAAACCGCGCCTAACCCAACCTACATAATTCGTCTTACAGCAGCAGCCTTCTCACGTCCGCCAGCATCTGGCTCAGATCGGTGATGAAGCGCGCGCCCTGGGCGCCATCGATGACGCGGTGGTCGTAGGACAGCGACAGCGGCAGCATCAGGCGCGGCACGAATTCCTTGCCGTTCCACACCGGCTTCGTGCTGGCGCGCGAAACGCCGAGGATGGCCACTTCCGGCAAGTTCAGCAGGGGCGTGAAATAGGTGCCGCCGATGCCGCCCAGGCTGGAGATGCTGATGCTGCCACCCTGCATTTCCGCCGGGGAGATTTTCTTGTCGCGCGCCTTGCCGGAAAGGGTGGCCAGTTCCCGGGCGATGTCCAGCACGCCTTTTTTGTCGGCATCGCGAACCACCGGTACCACCAGGCCATCCGGGGTGTCGGCGGCAAAGCCGATGTGGAAGTATTTCTTCATCACCAGGCTTTCGCCGTCCGGGGCGAGCGAGGAGTTGAACTCGGGGTAGGCTTTCAGGCCCGCCACCATGGCTTTTATCAGGAAAGGCAGCAGGGTCAGCCTGGTGCCCTGCTTGGCGGCCTCTTCCTGCATGCTCTTGCGAAAGGCTTCCAGGTCGGTGATGTCCGCCTCGTCGAGCTGGGTGACATGCGGTGCGGCAACCCAGTTGCGGTGCAGGTAGGCGCCGGAAAGCCTGCGGATCTTGGAGAGCGCCTTGACCTCGATTTCGCCGAATTTGGCAAAATCCACCTGTGGCATTTCTGGCAGCCCAAAGCTGAGGCCGCCGGCAGCGCCGCCACGGGGTTTGTTCAGCTCGGCTTTGACGAAAGCCTGCACGTCTTCCTTGAGGATGCGGCGCTTCGGGCCGGAGCCGTTGACCAGCGCCAGGTTGACGCCGAGTTCGCGGCCGAAGGCACGCACCGACGGGCTGGCATGAACTCTTGCCGATCCGTCGCCGCTGGCCAGGGCTGGCGCCTGGACTGGGGCTGCGGGCGCAGGGGCCGGTCGGGCAGGTTCTGGCTGCGCTGCTACAGCTTGTGGGGCTGGAGTTGGAGCGGCTGCGGGTTTTGCTGGCGGCTGTGCACCCTCCTCAGCGACTTCCATCAACAGGATCAGGCTGCCTTCGGAAACCTTGTCTCCCAACTTGGTGCGCACGGCGGTGACCTTGCCGCTCCAGGGGGCGGGGATGTCCATCGTGGATTTTTCGCTTTCCAGCGTAATCAGCGCGTCTTCGGCCTTGACGATGTCGCCTTCCTTGACCGATACCTCGATCACTTCGATGGAGTCGAAATTGCCGATGTCGGGAATACG
>CAMTYG010000139.1:0-5136 GCA_947085875.1 uncultured Sulfuricella sp. | reverse complement strand
GTTCGCCGTTTCGTATTCGACGTGCGCGGTGTTGATGGTGATGCCGCGCGCCTTTTCTTCCGGCGAGCTGTCGATCTGGTCGTAGCCTTTGGCTTCGCCGCCAAACTTCTTCGACAGGATCGTGGTGATCGCCGCCGTCAGCGTCGTCTTGCCGTGATCCACGTGACCAATCGTACCCACGTTTACGTGCGGCTTCGTCCGCTCAAATTTGCTTTTTGCCATGATGACTTCCCTTCTATACTAAAGAACGATTATTTCTTGTTAATAATTGCTTCGGCGACATTCTTCGGCGCCTCTGCATAATGCTTGAATTCCATGGTGTACGTTGCACGACCCTGAGTCAGCGAGCGCAGTGTAGTGGAATAACCGAACATTTCAGCCAAAGGCACTTCGGCCTTGATGGACTTGCCGCCGCCAGCCATGTCATCCATGCCCTGGATCATGCCGCGACGGGAGGAAAGATCGCCCATCACGTCGCCCATTTTCTCTTCCGGCATTTCGACTTCCACCGCCATCATCGGCTCGAGCAGCACCGGGTTGGCCTTGCGCATACCGTCCTTGAACGCCATCGAAGCCGCCATCTTGAAGGCGTTTTCGTTGGAGTCGACATCGTGGTAAGAACCGTCGAACAGTGTTACTTTCACGTCGACCACCGGGAACCCGGCGAGCACACCGTTCGGCAAGGTTTCGCGCAAACCCTTTTCCACTGCGGGAATGTATTCACGCGGCACAGTACCGCCCTTGACGGCATCAATGAACTCAAAGCCTTTGCCGGCTTCGTTCGGGCCCATCTTGATCCAGACGTGACCATACTGGCCACGACCACCGGACTGCTTGACGAACTTGCCTTCAACTTCGACCTCTTTCCGGATCGCCTCGCGGTATGCCACTTGCGGCGCACCCACGTTGGCCTCGACGCCGAACTCGCGGCGCATACGGTCGACCAGAATTTCCAGATGCAACTCGCCCATGCCGGAAATGATGGTTTGATTGGTTTCCTCGTCAGTACGCAAGCGGAACGATGGGTCTTCCTGCGCCAGACGATTCAGGGCCAGGCCCATTTTCTCCTGGTCAACCTTGGTCTTGGGCTCCACGGCGACGTGAATTACCGGCTCGGGGAATACCATGCGCTCCAGAATGATCGTTTTATTCAGGTCGCACAGCGTATCACCCGTGGTCGCTTCCTTCAGTCCCACTGCAGCAGCGATATCACCGGCGTAGACCTCCTTGAGCTCTTCGCGCTGATTCGCATGCATCTGCAGAATCCGGCCGATGCGCTCTTTCCTTCCCTTGATCGGGTTGTAGATGGTGTCGCCGGTTTTCACCATGCCGGAATAGACGCGGAAGAAAATCAGCTGACCGACAAAAGGATCGGTCATGATCTTGAACGCCAGTCCGGCAAACGGCTCGTCGTCGCTCGCCTTGCGGCTGCCGATCTCGCCATTTTCCAGTTCGCCCTGCACCGGCTTGATATCAGTCGGTGCCGGCATGTAGTCGATCACGGCGTCCAGCATCGCCTGCACACCCTTGTTCTTGAATGCGGAACCGCACAGCATCGGCACGATTTCGCCCGCAATCGTGCGTTGACGCAGGCCGCGCTTGATTTCTGCTTCCGACAAATCACCTTCTTCGAGGTACTTGTTCATCAGCTCTTCGGACGCCTCGGCAGCGCTCTCCACCATCTTTTCGCGCCATTCTTTGGCAACCGCCAGAAGATCCGCCGGAACCTCGCGCAGGTCGAATTTCATGCCCTGACTGGCTTCATCCCAGTAAATCGCCTTCATGCGAACCAGGTCGACTACGCCTTCGAATTTGTCTTCCGCCCCGATCGGCACCTGTATCGGCACCGGATTAGCCTTCAGGCGGCTCTTCATCTGATCGAAAACTTTGAAGAAGTTAGCGCCGGAACGATCCATCTTGTTAACAAAGGCCAGACGCGGCACACCGTACTTGTTAGCCTGACGCCACACGGTTTCGGACTGGGGCTGCACGCCGCCTACCGCGCAGTACACCATGCAGGCGCCGTCCAGCACGCGCATTGAACGCTCCACCTCGATAGTGAAGTCAACGTGGCCCGGAGTGTCGATGATGTTGATGCGGTGCTCGGGGTAATTATTGTCCATCCCCTTCCAGAAACAGGTAGTCGCTGCGGAGGTAATGGTAATCCCGCGCTCCTGCTCCTGCTCCATCCAGTCCATGGTGGCTGCGCCATCATGCACTTCGCCGATCTTGTGCGATACACCGGTGTAAAACAGCACTCGCTCAGTCGCGGTGGTCTTGCCGGCGTCAATATGCGCGCTGATGCCGATGTTGCGATATCGTTCAATGGGTGTTTTGCGTGCCACAGTTAAAACCTTTACTTAAAGCCTTATTGCCACAGAGTTCACAGAGAACACGGAGAAAACAGCAAGCCTGAGCCCTGCAATCCGGTGTTCTCCGTGGCTAAATTTAGAACCGGTAATGTGCGAATGCTTTGTTGGCTTCGGCCATACGGTGAATTTCATCGCGCTTTTTCATCGCGGAACCGCGACCTTCAGCGGCATCCAGCAATTCACCAGCCAGACGAAAACCCATCGACTTCTCGCCGCGCTTGCGTGCCGCTTCCTTGATCCAGCGCATCGCCAGAGCGGTGCGGCGAACCGGGCGAACCTCAACCGGGACCTGGTAGTTGGCGCCACCGACCCGGCGGCTCTTCACCTCGACGGAAGGACGCACATTCCCCAGAGCTTGAGTAAACACCTCAAGCGGGTTCTTGCCGCTTTTCTTCTCAATCTGCTCCAAAGCGCCGTAAATAATCCGCTCAGCAACGGCCTTTTTACCTGCCGTCATCAACACATTAACAAACTTGGAAACTTCCGCACTGCCGAATTTCGGATCAGGCAGGACTTCGCGCTTGGGAACTTCTCTACGTCTTGGCATAATTACCTCGGGACTATCTTTATAAATTAGCTTTAAATCAGTTTAAGCCGCCTTCGGGCGCTTGGTGCCGTACTTGGAACGGCTCTGTTTACGATCTTTCACACCAGCGGTATCCAGGCTGCCGCGCACTGTGTGGTAGCGCACACCAGGCAAGTCCTTGACACGGCCGCCACGAATCAGCACCACCGAGTGCTCCTGCAGGTTGTGGCCTTCACCGCCGATGTAGCTGGACACCTCGAAGCCGTTGGTGAGGCGCACACGAGCCACTTTACGCAACGCCGAATTCGGTTTTTTCGGCGTCGTAGTGTAGACGCGAGTGCAGACGCCGCGCTTCTGCGGGCTGCTTTCCAGCGCAGGCACTTTGCTCTTGGCAGGCTTGGGCTCGCGCGGTTTACGCACTAACTGGTTAATCGTTGGCATTGATAATCCATTCCTAAAAAAATAATGGGGACGGCAACCGTTGCCGTCCCAAATATATGCACAGCGCCGAAACAAAAATGAGCCCGGCGCTGAAATTTAGCCACTGCTAAAAAGACTGTGGATTCTATTTTTTCCCTGACCAAATGTCAAGCTCCCCATGCGGTTATTTCACCGCACGGGGGATGCCTCAGGCCGAAAGCTCGCTGCCTTCAGGCGCGGCCGGCGATTCTTCGAGCACCTCTGCAGCCATCACCAAACCTTCTCCCGACTTCTGCCTGCGACGAGCAGTGTGGAAAGCCAAGCCAGTACCCGCTGGGATCAGGCGGCCAACGATGACATTCTCCTTCAGACCACGCAGCTCGTCCCGTTTGCCCATGATCGCCGCTTCAGTCAGCACCCTCGTCGTTTCCTGGAAAGAGGCGGCGGAGATGAATGAATCAGTGGACAGCGACGCCTTGGTGATGCCCAGCAACATATACTCGTAAACAGCCGGCTCTTTCCCCTCGACCACCATTTTCTCGTTTTCCCCCAGCACATCGGCACGCTCCACCTGCTCGCCTTGGATGAAGCGGGTCTCGCCTGGATCCACCACGGTCACGCGACGCAGCATCTGGCGCACGATCACTTCGATGTGCTTGTCGTTAATCTTCACACCCTGGAGGCGGTACACGTCCTGGACTTCATCGGTAATGTAGCGTGCCAGCGCCTCGACACCCCTCAAGCGCAAGATGTCATGCGGATCAGCCGGGCCGTCAACGATGCTTTCGCCCTTGTTGACCACCTGACCGTCGTGAGCGGTGACGTGCTTGTCCTTCGTAATCAGGTATTCGTGGGCAACGCCGTCGAGATCGGTAATCACCAGGCGCTGCTTGCCCTTGGTGTCCTTGCCGAACGACACGATACCGGTAACTTCGGCCAGCAAGCCGGCATCCTTCGGCGAACGCGCCTCGAACAGTTCCGCCACACGCGGCAAACCCCCGGTGATATCGCGGGTCTTGGAGGTTTCCTGCGGGATCCGCGCCAGCACGTCGCCGACGTTGACCTTCTGGCCGTCCTTCACCGAAATGATCGAGCCCAGCTGGAAGGTGATGTTAACCGGCAAGTCAGTGCCGGCGATCTTGATTTCCTGGCCGCTGTCATCAAGCAGCTTGACCGCCGGACGCAAGCCCTTGAACTGAGTCGTGCCGCGGCGCTTGGGATCGATAACAACCAGAGAAGACAAACCAGTCACATCATCGAGCTGCTTGGCCACGGTAACACCTTCTTCAACGTTGTCGAAGCGTGCCGTGCCCGCGTATTCGGTAATGATCGGACGGGTATGCGGATCCCAGGTCGCCAGCACCTGACCAGCCTTGGCGACAGAGCCATCCGATGCCAGCAGGGTAGAGCCGTAAGGAATCTTCTGACGCTCGCGCTCGCGGCCGTTGTCGTCGGTGATAATCACTTCGCCACTGCGCGAAATCACGATCTGTTCATTCTTGGCGTTGGTCACGTAGCGCATGCCGGAAGCAAAACGTGCTACGCCGTTGGATTTGATCTCGACCTGGCTTGCTGCCGCCGCGCGGGATGCCGCACCGCCGATGTGGAAGGTGCGCATGGTCAGCTGTGTACCGGGTTCGCCGATAGACTGCGCCGCAATCACGCCGACCGCTTCGCCCACGTTCACCTCGTAGCCGCGCCCGAGGTCGCGACCATAGCACTTGGCACACAATCCGTAGCGGGTTTCGCAGGTCAGCGGGGTGCGCACTTTGACCTCGTCGATGCCCATCTGCTCGATCGCTTCCACCGCATCTTCGT
>CAMTYG010000138.1:0-7922 GCA_947085875.1 uncultured Sulfuricella sp. | reverse complement strand
GGCCGGCATGCCGCCTGTGCTCGCCAGCTTCATCGGCGGACTGGGAGGGCGCGACATCGCGGCTGAGGAGTTCTACGAAATGATCGAGGTGACCCGCAAGGCCTATGGAGAAGGCGTCACGCCGCCGCCCCGGCTGCTCTACACCGCCGACGAGCTGCGCCAGATGCGCAAGCTGCAAGCGGTGGCCCACGCCGGGCGCATGGAGGGCAACTAGGTGAGGGGTGAGGGGTGAGGGGTGAGGGGTGAGGGGTGAGGGGTGAGGGGTGAGGGGTGAGGAGGTTGTGAAAATGAGCGATGAAACCATCACGGTGTACAAGCACATGCAGGACCTGCCCTCCAGCCGCCTGCTGGGGGCGGGCACACCGATGTGCGCGGGCTGCGGCGGCCTGCTGGCGCTCCATCAGGCCTACGACATCCTGGGCGAGAAGACCGTGTTCGTGAACGCGGCAGGCTGCATGACTCTGCTCGCGGTCTATCCTTATACCCCGTTCCGCGGTTCCTGGTTGTATACCTCCATGGCGTCTGCGCCTGCCGGGGCGCAGGGGGTGCGCGATGCCCTCGACATTCAGCTTGCCAGGGGACGGATCAAGGCCGAGGAGGACTTGCAGGTGGTGGTGCTGACGGGGGACGGAGCCGCCTACGGCATGGGCTTGTCATCCACCTCCGGCGCCATCGAGCGGGGGCTGGATTTCATTTACGTCTGCTATGACAACGAGGGCTATGCCAACACCGGCCAGCAGTCCTCCCCCGCCACTCCCCACGGGGCGAGGACATCCACCAGCACCGGCGTGCAGGGCTTCGGCGGCCACAAGAAGGATCTCTTCGCCATCTGGGCAGCCCATCGCCCGGCTTACGTCGCCACGGTGATCGCCACCGAGCCCGTCGATCTCGCGCGCAAGATCGAAAAGGCGAAAAACCTCAAGGGGCCGCGCCTCATCATCGCCCTTTCCCCATGCCCCACGGGCTGGGATTTCGACCCCCAGGAAACGGTGGAAATCGGGCGCCTGGCGGTCAAAACCGGGATGTGGCCGCTGAAGGAATACGAGAACGGCAAGGTGTCCCATACCAAGGTGCCCGCCAAGCGCGCCCCGGTGGAGGAATACCTCGAGAAGCAGGGGCGCTTCGCCCACCTGTTCCATCCCCGGCGCAACGAGGCGCTGCTGGCCGAAATCCAGGCCGGGGTGGACGGCTATTGGGCGGAAGTGGAGGCGGATCATGGCTAAAAGCTATTGCCACCGGGGCGGCGAATTGCCCTTGCTGGGCGCGACCATCCCCGAACATTTCTCGGCTATGGCGCAGCGCTTTGCGGAACGGGAGGCGCTGGTTTCCCTGCCCCAAAACCGGCGCCTGACCTACGCCGGACTGAGCCAGGCGCTGGACCGGCTGGCGTGCGGCCTGCTCGGCCTGGGGTTCGGCAAGGGCGACCGCATCGGCATCTGGTCCACCAACAACATCGAGTGGCTGCTGCTGCAAATGGCGACCGCCCGCATCGGCGCCATCCTGGTGAATATCAATCCCGCCTACCGGGTGAGGGAACTGGCCTATGCCCTGAAGCGCTCCGAAGTGCAGGGCCTGTTCGTGATTCCCTCCTTCCGCAGCAGCGACTATGTGGCCATGCTCCTGGAACTGATGCCGGAGCTTGACCAGGACGCCGGAGCAGGCCTGGAATGCGCCGAATTTCCCCAGTTGCGGCGCGTGGTGCTATACGATCCGGCCAGCCCCAATGACACCGCGCGGCCCCATGCCGGATTCACCGTCTGGCAGGAAGTGCTGGCGGCGGCCCACGGCGTTCGGCCGGACAAACTGGACGAAATCGGCGCCTCCCTGGATATCGACGATCCCATCAACATCCAGTACACCTCCGGCACCACCGGCTTTCCCAAGGCGGTGGTGCTCACCCATCACAACATCCTCAACAATGCGTATTTCGCCGCCCAGGCCATGCATTTCACGGCAGACGACCGCCTCTGCGTCCCGGTGCCGTTCTACCACTGCTTCGGCATGGTGCTGGCGAATCTGCTGTGCCTGTCCGTCGGCGCCTGCGAGGTGATCCCCAGCGACCATTTCGATCCGCTGGCGGCACTGCAGGCGGTCGAGCAGGAGCGCTGCACCGCCATACACGGCGTGCCCACCATGTTCATCGCCGAACTGGAGCATCCCCGCTTCGGGGAATTCGACCTCACCAGCCTGCGCACCGGCATCATGGCCGGCGCGCCTTGTCCGCCGCCCCTGATGAGACGCGTGATCGGGGAAATGCATTGTTCCGATATCCTCATCGGCTACGGCGAAACCGAAGCGTCCCCCTTGACGCACCTGACTTCTCGCGACGACAGCTTCGAACGCCGCATCGAGACCGTGGGCACCAATCTCCCCCACCAGGAGGTGAAGGTAGTTCACCTCGACAGCGGCTTAACCGTAGCGCAGGGTGAAGTAGGGGAAATCTGTTTTCGCGGTCACCACGTCATGAAAGCCTATTACGGCGATGCGGAAGCCACCCGCAAAACCATCGACGCCAACGGCTGGCTGCACTCGGGCGATCTCGGAACCATGGACGCCGACGGCTACGTGCGCATCACCGGTCGGCTCAAGGAGATGATCATCCGCGGCGGCGAGAACATCTATCCGCGCGAGATCGAGGAATTCATCTTCACCCATCCCAAAGTGGCTCAGGTGGCGGTGTTCGGCATCCCGGACGAGTTCTACGGCGAGGAAATCATGGCCTGGGTCCAGTTGCGGGCGGGCCAAGTCGCGAGCGAAGACGAGATCAAGGAATTCTGCCGCGGCAATATCGCCCACTTCAAGGTGCCAAGATACGTCTGGTTCGTGGAAGAATTTCCCACCACCGTCACCGGCAAGCTGCAGAAATTCCGCATGCGCGAAATCGCCCTGGAAAAAATGGGTCAGGGGCCGACAGGTCATGCTTAGGCGATGCCAGACATAAGCCATCGCCACAATCCCAAGCGCGCGCTCGATCATGCGAACTTGGGCTGTTCGGGCGATTATCCGGGGGCGTACCTATCCGGGATAATGGTGCTTGCCGACGCTGACCCGCTTCGCCTGCAATCCCTCCCCAGTTGCTTCCTCGATGAACTGCACTTCGCCGCCGACTTCCAGCTTGTCAAAATCGGGATGCACCACGTTGTCGCGATTGAAATAAAATTCCCGGCCGTCCGGTGTTTCGATGAAGCCAAAACCATCTTGGAATATTCTGGCCACATGTCCACGCAGTTCGCCTTCATGGAACTTGGTATCGCCTCGCTGGCGCCGCCCATAATCTTCCAACTGGCGCTTCGCTGCATCGAATGCATCCCGCAGTGCCACATAGAGGTCTTCATGCATGTCACGATTGACCACCAGCTCGCTGCCGGGCACGGTGATATCCAGCCGTACGTTGAAGAGATTGCCCTGGTGCTTGTGCTTTCCTGCAATTTCCACCGTGGCCTTGCAGCCGATGATGTGGGAATAGAACGACTCCAGCTTTTCCACCTTCTCCCTGATGTGTGTTTCCACCGCATCGGAGGGGGGCATGTTACGAAAAACAATTTGTAGTGGGCGTTGCATGTTAATAGCTCCTGGTTTAAATCCTGGTTTGAGCTTCACGTTCCTGTTCGCGCGGAGCAACCTTGGCCAGCTCTGTCATCTCCTCAGCCAGCAGGTCCAGTATGTCGTCTGCCGACACAATGCCTTCAAGCCCTCCTGCCTGATTGACAACCGGGATACGGCGGATTCCCTTGGCGCGCATGAGCCGAATCGTCTCGAACACACCTTCATTGTCCTGCACGCTGACCAGTTGCGGGCTCATGATGTCACCCACGGTGAAATCATTTAAATCCAGCGACTTCGCAATGATTTCGATGACGATGTCGCGGTCAGTCACGATGCCGACCGGCACTCGCTTGCGCTCGGTTTCGTCCACGACAACCAGATCGCCCACATGATGCTGGCGCATGAGTTGCGCCGCTTCCGGTATGCTCATTTTTCTGGTGGCGAACACCACTTCGCGGTTGCAAAATTCACCGATAGGCATGGGATTTCCTTTCGATTGGTTAATGTCGGACTGCGACAAAGTGAACAAAGAAATCAATTTCAATATAGAACATTTGGAGACCGGCGATGGCTTGGGCAAGGTGGTCAACCGCATCGAAGCTCGACAATGGATATCTATCGCTCCCACACCACGCGTAGCAGGTTCTCCTGCTCGTTGTAGTGAAATTCCAGTTCGCCCTTGTAGGCATGATGCAGGGCTTCGCCGATGCCGCGGGCGAGATGGATGTCGGTCGTGGTGATCAGGATGCTGTCATCCTGCTCCTCGATCTTGATAATCCGCTCCAGGGGGTGCTCCGCCTTGGCTCTTGCCTCCTCGTTCTTTACCAGGTGCAACAATTCCTCGCGGTGTTTCTTGAAAAAGGAACCGCCTACGGTCACAAATCCGGCCGGGAATTCGTCATGGATGCGGTGACAGGCCGGACACAGCTCCTCGTGGGCCTGGGCTGGCTTGGGCAGCCATTGCCAACGCCCCTCGTGAAACACGGCGCCGCATTGCGGGCAAATCGTGGGTTCCGCCAGTTTGTGCTTGGATTTATAGGCGTCGTGCCGATATTCCTGCCCCCAAATCAGACGGTCAGGCCGGATGGGTTGGAAACCTGCGAATCGGGTTTTCATTTTGCTCTCCTTGTAATGACACAAAAAATTGACAACTTACATCCACTCCTTTTCCGCAGCAGTGCGCTGTTCACCCCACAGCGCACCCGGCGGCAGGTCGAGCAGGGAATATGCGCCTGCTTGCAGGGAAGGTAATGACCGCGCGGCGGCAAGCATCATTCGCGCCGCAAGCCCCGCCTCGTCGAAGCGCGCTTCCAGCAAAAAGGAGGAATGGCCGGTTTCTCCCGCTGCGGCGCGGCGCTCCAGCAACACGCCACGATTTGTTTCTTCCAGCGCGGCAATGCTGGGTACCGGGAACACCAAAGTTTGTTCATCGAGGAAGAGGGGGTCATGGATGATAGCGTACTCCACTTCGGCCGCATCTGCCGACGGTTCCAATTCGACATAAACATAGCGTTGGATTGTCCCTTCCACGGACTTGAGCTCTGTCGCCAGCGCTTTCCTGACACCCTTGATCCCCTCCGCCGCCAGTGTATGGTGCAGGCTAGTCCCGGTATGCAGGCTGGTTTCCGTATGCCCGTGGGGAACCAGCAACGCGAACTGGCTGCGGAACAGGGAGAGGGCGCCCGGATCACATCCCGCGCCAACGACAGCCGGCACTCGGTGAAGAAGCGCGACCCGATGTATTTCTGACTTATGCCTGAGAAATGCCTCGCCGTGCAGGCGTGCGCATTCCACCACGGGAATGCGGCTTTGCAGAAGGTCTTTCGCCATCCCCATTACCGCATCGGGAGGAACGCAGATGAGCGCGGCATCAACTTCTTTCAGCTCGCTGATATGGGTAACGCCAGGTACTTTCAGCCAAGGAGCGGGGGAACTGCCGCTGCGCAGTACAATCCCCGCCAGCACCGTTGCCGGGTCGGAAATAATGGCTTCGGTGCATTTGCGCCCCAGATTCCCCAAGCCGATGACGGCAAGCCGTATTTTTTTCATGCTGTTTACACCGTTTTTAACCGTTGTTATTAGTATGCGATGTCCACCTCCAAACCTTCCTCCTTCAGCCGGTAGAAAGGAAACAACAGCTCGGAATCCTCGAAATGGTCTGCGCTGATAATCAATGCTTTCATGGCAACTCCTTAAAGGCACAATTCCAGAAGACAGCCTGTGGAAACAATGAAGCCGTGAGGGAAGGTATTTCAATGTGGCTTGCCTATACTGAAATTATAGGCGAAGGAGTTAGATAGTAGCGGACGTGGGCTGGGAGATGATCATTGCCAGCCGCATTTCAGGCGGGACGTTTCATGTGCGCCTGGAACGGCGAGGGCTCATTGGGCAGGTAATCAGTCCCGAAGTGGAGCGCAGCGTCGCCGATCACCTCTTTTCTTTGCCCTGGCTGAAAAGGAAGGCCGGCAGGTGATGATTTCCTTCAAGAATGCCGATTACATTGTCGCTGCAGAAACCGTCGGCCACGAATGTGGCGTCACGCTGCTGACCCGCGATCTGCGGCAGCGTTATCCTTTTGTACAAACCAGATAGGACTGGCCATAATGAATACTCCCCAGACTTTTTTTGCTTTCACGCCCAGGGGCGCGGGATTGTTGTGTGCCGTTGTCTACATCGAAGCGGACAAGGATGTGTATGGCTGGTGGATCGGCTATAGCGATGGGGATTACCCCCCGGCCTTTTTCAAGCTGGAAAATTTCTTCTCGGCCCAGATGACCTCCTTTTTTGCGACCGAAGGGTCCGATCTGTATGGCGGGTGGAAATTCGACTACTCTACCGGAAAACCGAAACGGATCGATCCTCCTCTTCCGGTTGAAGAGGACATGTGCCACGGACTGGAGCGGCTACAGGGTGAATTCGGCGCCGAATGGCTGTTTTTCGACGGCGGCGAAGGGATCGAAGGGGAGGTGGAAGTCTATCGCCACCAGGATCTGCCGGTGCTGGCCGTCAATATCAGGAGCCGGAAGCTGAACAAGCTGGATAAAAGTGATGTCGTTTGGACATACGGGTCGAAGGATTTCGACCGGGATATCCTTGATTACCTGATGGCCAGGTGGCCGCTGGAATACGGGAAGGAATAGTGCGCTTGCCTACATTTATTCTGACATTCCTTACTGATCGTGTGTAGCCTCCTCGCCAAACTGTACCAATTTATGGTTGATTGGGTTTTTTGATGAATTCCTCTCTCTCCATCATTGTTTGACGGCGGTTTTTATCTTATAATGCCGCCTTCACGACGCGCCCGTAGCTCAGCTGGATAGAGTACTTGGCTACGAACCAAGGGGTCAGCGGTTCGAATCCGTTCGGGCGCACCAGTAAAAACAAGGGCTTACAGAGATGTAAGCCCTTTTGTTTTTCGGCGGGCTAACACCGGGCTAACGCGCTGAAAATATTATCCGGCTGCGGAATGCTAGCCAGGGCCCGCCCAAAATAAAAAAACCCGGCCATCTCTGATGGGGTTCCTTGTCTTGAATTTGGGTGCAGTGTTCAGCCAGTGAAAAGGATTCACCGGCGGTGAACTGCTCGCAACCCCCGCGCAATTTCTTGCGGTTCTCGGTGGGGAAGCCATGCCAGCCATGTGGGTTGAGCGGTTTTTTGCGAAACCCACCAGAAGTAGGCGCCTCTAGGCGACAAACCCAAACTTCAAGAACAGGTTTTGTTGTTTAGGTTTGTTGGGTTTCGCGATGAGGCCGCTCAACCCAACCTACATGTTTGTTCCATGCCACATCAGTTTGAATCGCACCCGCAGTGGCTAGCCGGTTTTGTGTTTCTGGCCGTTAAGTGGCAAACTGGCGCCTTTGCCTGCCATTCTTACCCGTGCAACCTTTCGAGCTCTTCGTCGGCCTGCGTTACACCCGCGCCAAGCGGCGCAACCACTTTATTTCCTTCATTTCCCTGGTTTCCATGCTGGGCATTGCGCTTGGCGTGATGGCGCTGATCGTGGTGCTTTCCGTGATGAACGGCTTCCAGAAAGAGCTGCGCACCCGCATCCTGGGCGTGGCGGCGCATGCCCAGATCAGCGGCGCGAACAATACCCTGGCCGATTGGCAAAGTGTTGCCGGGGTCGCGGCGCAGCATCCCAAGGTGGTCGGTACGGCGCCCTACATCATGGCGCAGGGGCTGCTGTCCTACGACCAGACCGTGCAGGGGTCGGTGGTGCGAGGCATTCTGCCCGATCGCGAGGCGCGGGTGTCCGAGCTGGCCGACAAGATGAAAGTGGGCCGGCTGGATGCATTGCGCTCCGGCGAGTTCGGCATTGTGCTGGGTTCCGAGCTGGCGCGGACCTTGTCGGTCTCGATGGGCGACAAGGTGGTGCT
>CAMTYG010000137.1:0-4496 GCA_947085875.1 uncultured Sulfuricella sp. | reverse complement strand
GAGAAACAGGCACCATCGCCGGCCGGCTATAGCCTCACCTGGGGCGGCCAGTTCGAGAACCAGCAGCGCGCCGCTGCCCGCCTCGCCATCGTGGTGCCGGTCGCCCTGGGACTGATCTATCTGCTGCTGTTCGCCACCTTCGGCTCGATGCGCCAGGCCTGGCTGGTGTTCGCCAACATCCCCTTCGCCCTGATCGGCGGGGTGTGGGCGCTGTGGCTTTCGGGCGAATACCTGTCGGTGCCGGCATCGGTCGGATTCATCGCCCTGCTCGGCATCGCGGTGCTGAACGGCGTGGTGATGGTGAGTTATTTCAACCAGCTGCGGGATCAGGGTATGGCGCTGGCCGAAGTGGTGGTGGAAGGCGCCCGGCGGCGCCTGCGGCCGGTGATGATGACCGCCAGTATCACCGCCTTCGGCCTGGTTCCGCTGCTGTTCGCCAGCGGCCCCGGCTCGGAGATCCAGAAGCCGTTGGCGATCGTGGTGATCGGTGGATTGCTGAGTTCGACACTGCTGACATTGATCATCCTGCCGCTGCTGTACCGGCGGTTCGGCGTGGTCGGAGAGGTTAAAAAATGAAACAACCGGATTGCTGCCTGACACTCGTTTTTCCCAAGGGGCTGGAAGACAGCATGATCGACCACCTGCTTGAACACCCCGAGCTGGCAAGCGGTTTCACCACTTACGAGGTGGAGGGGCATGGGCAGGCGGTCATCTACCACAGCGTCAACGAGCGGGTGCGCGGTCGGGCGCGGCGGGTGAAGATGGAAGTGGTGATGGATCGCGAGGATGCGCAGACCCTGATCGCCCATTTCAAGGAATCCCTGCCGAGCCGGGAGATTGCCTACTGGATTGCCCCGATCAATGAATTCGGGAGGTTCGCATGAGTCCAGATAATCCACCATTCCCTCCCCCTTGCAGGGGGGGGGCTAGGGAGGGGGTAGAAACTCAATATTTCCACCACTCTACCCCCATCCTAACCTTCCCCCTGCAAGGGGGAAGGAACAAGTTGGTCTCTGATGGACGATCCGGGATAAGCAGGTTGCTTTTATTCATCATGCTCTCGGCCTCACTGCCTGCAATGGCGGTTGAAACATTGGCCAATTATCCCGATCTGCCGCCGTCGGCAACAGTCGAGACAGCGCTCAGGAACAGCCCGGATGTGCTGGCCGCCCAGGCCGGCATCAAGGTCGGCGAGGCGGTGCGCCAGCGCCTGCAGGCGGGCGAGCATGAATACACCTTGCGTCTGCTGGGGCAGCGGCGCAGCATCAATCCCTCCGAGCGCTACCGGGAGTGGGACGTCGGGCTGGAGCGGGCGATCCGCCTGCCCGGCAAGGCCGCGCTCGACGGCAAGATGGGCGAGGTCGAGGTGGCGCGTTCGCAAACCCTGTATGGCGATGCGCTGCATGAAACGGGGCGCGCTCTGCTGAAGGCCTGGTTCGTCTGGAACAAGGAGCGGGCCCAGGCGCAGCAATGGGCGGATCAAGTGGAGCTGCTGAAGAATCAGGCGGGAATCGTCGCCAAGCGGGTTCGCGCGGGCGATGCTCCACGGCTGGAAAGCGACCTTGCCGAGGCCGCCGTGGCGCAGGCGGAAAGCGCGCTGTACCAGGCCAGGCTGCGTCAGCAGGTGGCCGCCAATGAACTCGATCAGCGTTTTCCGGCCATTCCCCTGCCGGCATCGGTGCCTGCATCGGCTCCGCAGCCTTTGCAGCAGGAGCTGGAATACTGGAAGGAAGAGATCCTCAAGCACAACCACGAGCTCAGCGTGGCGCGCAACGAGGCGGCGCTGGGGCGGCTGCACTCGGAGCGGTCTTCCGCCGACAGGCTGCCCGACCCCACCGTCGGCCTGCGTTTCGGCGGCGAGCGCGACAGCGCCGAGCGCATCGTCGGCCTGCATGTGTCCATGCCCTTCCCCGGCGGGGCGCGCTCGGCCCGCGCGGATGAAGGCAGGGCGCGGGCGGAGATGGCGGCGCAACGCGAGGCGGCCATCCTGCGCAAGGTCACCGCCGAGGCGGTCAACAGCTTTGCCGCAGCCCAGGCTGCCTACGGCGGCTGGCAAAGCGCCCAGAGCGCCGCCGACAAGATGCGCGGCAATGCCGAATTGATGGCGCGCGCCTATGCGCTGGGCGAGATGGGCCTGCCGGAAGTGCTGACGGCGCGCAGGCAGGCGCTGGAGGCCAATCTCTCTGCCGTCCTGGCGCGCCTGGAGGCGGCCGAAACCCGTTATCGCCTGTTGCTCGATGCGCACCAGTTATGGCCGCTGGATGCCGATGAAGAGGGTGAGGGGCACGCGCACTACTGAGGCGGGCCGCCGGGACTTCGATTCCTCTTTTTGGCTGTCCAGCCAGGTGCTGCGCATGCCCCATTTGTATCCCGGAAGCGGCGTAATAAAAATAATAAAAAACTTGCTTTGCAGGGTTGTTTTGTGATTAAATTTTACCGTGTTTGGGCCGTTATAACCTAGGAGAGGAACGGCCATGGAAATAATGACGACAAAAAAACAGCATTGAGGAGGCATTATGGGCACAATGATAAGCAGAGGTTTGCGTGCGCTTGCGGTTGGTTCGCTGCTGCTGGTGGCGGCAGGGGCTCAGGCAGCCAGCATTGTCGGGTCGAAGCACGATTTGAGTGTCGACGCCAGTGTGCAGATTTGCGTGCACTGCCACACGCCGCATAACGCCAGCACCCAGGAGGGCCTTAAGGATGCTCCCCTGTGGAACAGGAAGATCACCAATCTCGATGCATTCACTCCCTATACCAGCCCGACCATGACGCAGGTTTGCCCGACGCGGCCCAGCGGAATTTCGCTGGCGTGTCTGAGCTGCCACGACGGTACGGGCGGCGGGGCGGTGCATGGCGGGGCGGTAGGGGATCAGCACAACGTCATCAACAAGCCGAAAACTGGGGGCACGGGCGGCGGCAGCAACATCGACGGCGCGGCGTGTCTCAAGTGCCACACGGGCACGCTTGGCGGTATCTACTCGAAAGCGCTGTCGACGATGGCGGGGCCGGATTTGAGCAACGACCACCCGATTTCCATGCCGTACCCCACAGCGAATTCGAACTACAATACCCCCCCCGATGCGGTAAAGGGGTGGGGAAACGCGAGGCTGTTCAACGGGAAAGTGGAATGCGCCACCTGCCATGCCGTGCATGACCCAGGCATTGTTCCTTTCCTGAGCGCATCCAACAGCGGTAGCGCCCTGTGCCTGAAATGCCATAACAAATAGGAATAGTCCGGAATCCAGTGGATACTTTTCAGCGTGTCTGGATTCCGGGTTTCGCTACGTGACCCCCAGCCGGCGGGTCACTTCAGTTTGCGGGGTCGGGTCGCCAAAAATTGCGCGACCTCTTCCCGCCACTCGCCCCCCCCGTATTTACAGAAACCTCGCCAGCATCGCCCTGTCGACATTGTCGCTGAGCGGGATGTAAACCACCCAGCCGTTGCCCGGCGCTTCCATGATGGCAGCGCCGTCCTGGTTGAAGATTTGTTCCAGCACCATTTCGCGGTTGCCGGCGGGGTGGATGAGTTCCAGCCGGTCGCCCACGGCGAAGCGGTTTTTTACCACCACTTCCGCCATTTTCCGGGCCGGGTCATAGGCGACGATGTCGCCGACATACCTCTGCCGCGCGCTTTCCGATTGGCCGGTCATGTAGTTCTGGTATTCCACCGTATGGTGGCGCTGGTAGAAGCCATCGGTGTAGCCGCGGTTGGCGAGGTTCTCCAGCGCGCTCAAATGCGCCGGGTTGAAGGCGCAACCCGCAGCGGCATCGTCGATCGCCTGGCGGTAAATCTGGGCGGTGCGCACCACGTAGTAGGCCGATTTTGTCCGACCTTCGATCTTCAGGGAATCCACGCCGATTTCCGTCAGCCGGGCAACGTGCTCCACCGCGCGCAGGTCTTTGGAGTTCATGATGTAGGTGCCGTGCTCGTCTTCCATGATGGGCATCAGCTCGCCGGGGCGGCCGGCTTCTTCGATCAGCCAGACTTTGTTGGCTTCGGGGTGGCGCTGGCCCGCTCCGACCGTTGAAAAAGCGCTCGCCGCTTCCTCGTCTTCCTGCGCGAAGTTGAAACCGTCCAGCTGGGCCACGGGGGCGGCGTCGCCGGTGTCGGTGTCGGTGGTGGCGGCCTGGGTCTTGTATTCCCAGCGGCAGGCGTTGGTGCAGGTGCCCTGGTTGGGGTCGCGGCGGTTGAAGTAGCCGCTCAGCAGGCAGCGGCCCGAATAGGCGATGCACAGCGCGCCGTGCACGAACACCTCCAGCTCGATGTCCGGGCAGTCGTTGCGGATCGCCTGCACCTCGTCCAGGCTCAGTTCGCGGCTGAGGATGATGCGGGCGACGCCCTGCTTCTGCCAGAACTTCACCGCCGCGCTGTTGGTGGTGTTGGCCTGCACCGAGAGGTGGATCGGCACCTCGGGCCAGAGGCCTTTGTCCATCTGCTCGCGCACCAGCATGATCAGGCCGGCGTCGGCCATGATGATGGCGTCGGGCTTGAGTTC
>CAMTYG010000136.1:0-3042 GCA_947085875.1 uncultured Sulfuricella sp. | reverse complement strand
GGCCAAAGAGATCGGCCCGGTCGAGGATGATGGTGTTGGCCCGGGGGATGTCGATCCCGCTCTCGATGATGGCCGTGGCGCAGAGAACGTCGTAGCGGCCCTCGATGAAGTCCATCATCACGGTCTCGAGGGTCTCGGGGGCCATCTGCCCGTGGGCCACGGCCACCCGGGCCTGGGGCAAGAGCCTCTGGAGCTTGTCGGCCCGCTCGTAGAGCCCGTCGATGCGGTTGTAGACGAAGAAGACCTGCCCCCCTCGGGCGAGCTCGCGCTGCACGGCGTCCTTGAGCATCTTGGGGTCTTCCTTGGAGACCACCGTACGCACGGCCCGACGATCGACCGGGGCCGTGGTGATGAGGGACAGGTCGCGCATCCCCGACACGGCCATCTGGAGGGTGCGGGGGATGGGGGTGGCCGACAGAGTGAGGACGTCGAGCTGGGCCCGGAGCTGCTTGATGCGCTCTTTGTGGGTGACCCCGAAGCGCTGCTCCTCGTCGACCACGAGGAGCCCGAGGTCTTTGAAGTGGACGTCCTTGGAGAGGAGCCGGTGGGTCCCCACGACCACGTCGATGGTGCCCTCCTTGAGGCGTTTGATGACGGCCCGCTGCTCCTGGGGGGTGACAAACCGCGACAGGACGGCCACCTCCAAGGGGTAAGCGCTCATGCGGTCGGAGAAGGTGCGGTAGTGCTGTTGGGCGAGGACGGTGGTGGGGCACAGGACGGCCACCTGGGCCCCCGAGGAGGCCACGTGGAAGGCGGCCCGGAGGGCCACCTCGGTCTTGCCGAAGCCGACATCGCCGCAGACCAGCCTGTCCATCGGTTTGCCGGAGGTCATGTCCCCGATCACGGCCTGGATCGCGGCGGCTTGGTCCGGGGTTTCCTCGAAGGGAAAGCCGGCGGCGAAAGCGTCATAGTCGTGGGGCTTGATCTGGAATACGTGCCCCTGGCGCGCGGCGCGCTGGGCGTAGAGATTGAGCAGTTCGGCGGCGGTGTCGCGCGCCTGCTGGAGCGCCTTTTTCTTGGCCTTTTCCCACTGGCCGCTGCCGAGCTTGTGCAGCGGGGCGGATTCCGGCGCTGCGCCGCTGTAGCGGCCGATCAGGTGGAGTTGGGAAACCGGCACATAAAGTTTGTCGCCACCGGCATACTCGAGGAGCAGAAACTCGGTTTCGCCTTCGCCCAGATCCAGGCTGACCAGCCCCAGGTAGCGCCCGATGCCGTGCTGCTCGTGCACCACCGGATCGTTGATGCGTACCTCGGACAGGTCGCGCAGCATGTTTTCCATGCTCGACTTGCGCGCGGCATCGCGGCGCCGGCTCTGGCGCACCTGGGTGGCGTACAGCTCGGTTTCGGTGATGAAAGCGAGTGAGGGGTGAGGCGGTGAGGCGGGAAGAACAAACCCGGTACTCAAAGGCCCCGTGCCGAGCATGAATTTTTCGCCGCTTTCCAGGAAATCGGCATAGGTTTCGCAGGGCACTGGCTTGAGGCCATGCTCCGCCAGGAATTGCAGCATGGTTTCGCGCCGCCCCAGGCTTTCCGCCAGCAGCAGGATGCGGCCATCAAAACCGGCGGCGAATTGCTGCAACCGGCTGACCGGGTTATCGGCGCGGCGATCCACCTGAATTGAGGGAAGAGGCAGTGCTGAGTGCTGAGTGCTGAGTCCTGAGTTCTGAGTATCGGTGCCCAGCTCGATGCGCGGATAGGGCTTGAGCGCGGCGAACAGCGCCTCCACCGGCAGGAACAGCTCCTGCGGCGGCAACAGCGGCCGGTCGCGGTCGCCGCGCAGCAGTTGGTAGCGCGACTGGGTGTCGCGCCAGAAATTCTGTGCTGCCGTTTCCAGTCCGTGGTACTGGCAGACCAGCGCATCCTGAGGCAGGTAATCGAACAGCGTGGCGGTGGTCTCGAAAAACAGCGGCAAATAATATTCGATGCCGGGTGGCGCGAGACCTGCGCTGACATCCTTGTACAAGCGGCTCTTGGAAGGGTCACCCTCGAATTTTTCGCGGAAGTTGCGGCGGAACGTGTCCTGGCCGATTTTGTCCAGCGGAAACTCGCGCGCCGGCAGCAGGCGGACATCCTTGACCGGGTAGATGCTGCGCTGGGTATCCGCGTCGAAGGTGCGTATGCTCTCGATCTCGTTGTCGAACAGGTCGATGCGGTAGGGCAGCGGACTGCCCATCGGGAACAGGTCGACGATGCCGCCGCGCACGCTGTATTCGCCGGGGCTTAAAACCTGGGTGACATGGGTATAGCCAGCCAGGGTCAGTTGGCCGCGCAGGGCGTCCAGATCGAGCTGAGTGCCCTGCTTCAGGAAAAAAGTGTGTGCCGCCAGAAATTCGCGCGGCGGCAGTCGGTAAAGTGCAGTGGTGGCGGGAATGATGGCGATATCGCAGACGTTCTGCGAAATCTGGTAGAGTGTGGCCAGCCGCTCCGAAACCAGGTCTTGGTGCGGGGAGAACTGGTCATAGGGCAGGGTTTCCCAATCCGGCAGCAGGTGGACCGACAGCGCCGGCGCGAAATAAGGGATTTCATCGTGCAGGCGCTGGGCATCCGCAGCCGTTTCGGTCAGGACGATCAGAGGCCGTTTTTGTCCCGCCAGCTGCGCCAGCGCCAGGGCGTCGCTCGAGCCTTGAAGGCTGGCGTAGCGCTTGCGGAAGCCGGGAGTGGGAATGGGTTGGCCGAGTAGCATGGATTGGCAACGAAAACCAGGCATTATAAAGCATGTTCTGCGCGCCGCGCCAGTGCTTGTTCTCAGGGGGGTGCGATTCAAACTGATGTGGAATGCAGCCATGTAGGTTGGGTTGAGCGGTTTTTTGCTAAACCCACCAGAAGTAGGCGCATCTAGGCGACAACCCCAAACTTCAAGAACTTGTTTTGTTGTTTAGGTTTGTTGGGTTTCGAAAAAAACCGCTCAACCCAACCTTGTATGATCGAATTTAATGAAATGTTGTTAAGGAGGTTAAGTTAAGATTTCACGTTTCACCGGGGAGGCCGTCCCAACCTGAGGACTGGTTTTTAACCAGAGCCTGATTGTAGATTGGCCCCCCG
>CAMTYG010000135.1:0-4394 GCA_947085875.1 uncultured Sulfuricella sp. | reverse complement strand
TCGGCGATCTGCTGGTGCTTGCCGCCGCTGCCGCGGTTGGGGCCGCCGTGCATTTCCTTGTGCTTGACGATCTGGCGGTCGAGCTTGTCCACCAGGCTGTCGATGGCGGCATACATGTCGGCATCCTCGGATTTCACGAAAATATCCTTGCCGCTGACGTGAACATTTGCTTCAGCCTTCTGGGCCAGTTTTTCGATAGAGAGAATGACGTTGACGTCGATGACATGGTCGAAATGGCGGGTAACCCTGCCGAGCTTGTCGGTGACGTAATCGCGGATGGCGGGGGTCACTTCAACGTGGTGGCCGGTAACATTGAGGTTCATTTGAGGCTCCTTCGGGTTGATTAAAGGGTTTTGCGGAAACTGACCGCGGGAATTTGCATGGACTCGCGGTACTTTGCTACGGTGCGCCGGGCGACGACTATGCCCTGTTTTGCCAGAATATCTGCGATCTGGCTGTCGGAAAGAGGTTTTTGCGGGGTTTCTGCCGCCACCAGCTGTTTTATCAGCGCACGGATGGCCGTGGATGAGCAGGCGCCGCCGGTTTCCGTGGCGCAGGAACTGCCGAAAAAATATTTGAGTTCGAAAGTGCCGCGCGGGGTGAGCATGTACTTCTGCGTGGTGACGCGCGAGATGGTGGATTCATGCAGTTCGACGGATTCTGCGATCTCTCTCAGCACTAGGGGCCGCATGGCCACTGCACCGTGTTCGAAGAAATTCCGCTGGCGCTCGACGATGGCCTGGGAAACACGCAGGATGGTCTCAAAGCGCTGCTGGATGTTCTTGATCATCCATTTCGCTTCCTGCATCTGGCTCGACAGGTGCAGCCCGCTGCTTTCGCGGTTGCGCCGCAGAATATCGGCGTACATGCGGTTGATGCGAAGCCGGGGCATGACCTCCGGGTTCAGGCTGGCGACCCATAGGCCCTTGACCTTCTTGACCTCGACGTCGTGCTGGATGTAGCGCGTGTCCAGGTTGGCGAAGGCGGCGCCGGGGCGCGGATTGAGACTGGTGATCAGGCTTTGCGCAGCACGCAGTCCGTCGTCGTCGAGGCGCAGCAATTTCTTCAGCTTCGTGAAGTCGCGCGCAGCCAGCAGGTTAATGTGGTGTTTCGCGATGGTGAGCGCTTGCTCGTGGTAGGGAGTTTCAGGCGGAAGGGTTTCGAGCTGCAAGGCCAGGCACTCCCCCAAGTTGCGTGCGCCGACACCGGGCGGATCGAGATTTTGCAGGTGGCAGAGCGCGGTATGCAGCTCGATCGGTTCGATTTCCAGTTCGGGCGGCAACAGCGCGACGAGTTCATCGAGGCTCTGGGTGAGATAGCCGTCTTCGTCGAGGGCGTCGATCAGCAGGGCAACAATTCGCTTGTCGTGTTCGGATAGCGAAGTGAGGCCTAACTGCCAGTTGAGGTGGTTGCGCAGATCCACCGCTTCGGCGCGTTGCGAAGAGTAGTCGCTATCCTCATCATCGTCGTGCGCAGTCCAGGGGCTATCCTGATCCCAATCGCTTTCCGCAAGAGGGGCGGGTTCGGCGGGCGTTTCGTTGGCAGCGCTGCCGGTGGCGGGCTGTGTAGAGAACTCGTCCGGCTTGCCGCCGCCGGCATCCGCGACTTCCTCGCTTTCCGTATCACCGGTGGATTCCACGCGTTCGAGGAATGGATTTTCCTGGGTGAAGGCGTCCAGTTCCTGGTCAAGTTCCAGTGTCGACAATTGTAGCAGCCGGATGGACTGCTGCAGTTGAGGCGTCAGGGTCAGGTGTTGCGAAAGTTTGAGTTGTAGGCTGTGCTTCATGGATTTGTTCCCGGGAGAGTGCAGGCACGGTACCTGAAGCGGGTTCGCCGCTACATCCGGAAGTGTTCTCCCAGGTAAACTTTTCGTACGCTTTCATTATAAACGATTTCATCGGGATTTCCGCTGGCCAGCACCTGGCCGTCGTTGATAATGTAGGCGCGGTCGCAGATTCCCAGGGTTTCCCGCACGTTGTGGTCAGTGATCAGCACGCCGATGTTCTGTGCGGTGAGGAAGCGGATGATTTTCTGGATATCGATCACGGCAATCGGGTCAACCCCGGCAAAGGGCTCGTCCAGCAGGATGAAGCGCGGCTGGGTGGCGAGTGCGCGGGCGATTTCCACCCGTCGGCGCTCGCCGCCGGAAAGGGAAAGCGCCGGGTTGTCGCGCAGATGGTTGATATGCAGCTCGTGCAACAGATCGTCCAGGCGCTGTTCGGTCTGCCCCGGTTCAAGCGATTGAAGCTCCAGGATCGCCCGGATGTTTTCGGATACCGTCAGCTTGCGGAAGATCGATGCTTCCTGGGGCAGGTAGCTCAAGCCCAGCCGGGCGCGGCGGTGGATCGGCAGGCGGCTCAGTTCTTCGCCGTCCAGGCGGATGCTGCCGCCATCCAGCGGCACCAGTCCCACCATCATGTAGAAGCTGGTGGTCTTGCCCGCGCCATTCGGTCCGAGCAACCCGACCACTTCGCCGCTGGAAACCTCCAGCGAAACATTTTTTACAACCTGGCGCGATTTGTAGCGCTTTTTCAGGCCTTGGACGATCAGTTCACTCATTAAATAGTCCTGAGTGCTGAGTGCTGAGTGCCGAGTGTTTTGCTCAGGACTCAGGACTCAGCACTTTCTACTCGTCTCTGGGATTGGCGATACTTTCGGAAGGTTTCAGCGCGGCTGGCCCGGCGGCGGGCGCGGCGGTTTTCTGCTTCGGCTGTATCACCGTGCGAACCCGACCGCGCGGGTTGCTGGCCGTGGCGGTTTCCTTGCCGCCGATCACCTGGAAGAATTCGGTCTTGCCATCATAGGAAATATAGTTTCCCTGTGCTTCATCCAGGCCGCGCTTCATGCGCGCCTGGCTGAAAAGCTGTACCAGGTCCTTCCTCTGGTCGTATTCGATGCGCAGGGCATAGCCTTCGATGTATTCGTCGTAGCCTTCGCGCTTCTGCCTGAAACTGGCCGGGTTGCCATAAGCCGTCCCGATCTGGAAACCTTCGGCATCCTCCGTGACCACCAGCTTGTTGGCGCGGATTTGCAGCGTGCCCTGGGTGAGGATGACGTTGCCTTCGTAAATGCTGATTTTCCTGGCGTCGTCCACCGTGGCGGTATCCGCCTCCAGGTTAATGGGCTTGTCCCGATCCGCTTTTTCCGCATGCGCCCAGGGCGCGGCTACCAGCAATAATGCTGTCCACAGGCAGAGGAGGTGAGAAATCTTAACGATTGGGGTTTTCATAACGGCCTTTGACGCGCGAAAACAGTTTCATCACGTGGGTTTTGTTGTTCAATTCTAAACCAACGGCGTCGACATTGGTATGCGCATCCCGAATGTTAACAGGCTTGTCGGTCAGAGCCAGATCCTTGTCCGGAATAACATGCAGGTAGCTGGTCGTGAGCGTCAAGGTGCTTTTGCCGTCGAAGGCTTCGCGCGTGACCACGACGTTGCCGGTGAAGTGGGCGTGTTCCCCCTCCTTCGACAGCAGCCCCTTGTCCGACTGGATGTGCATCGGCGCCCTTCCGCTTTCGAAGCGGGTGAAATGCGGCCTGTCGAGATGGGTGCTGTCGTCATCCGGGTAATGCACCATCCTGGCGGCGGCCAGGGTATGGTGTGGCAGTCCGTCCATGCCCATGCGCGTGGCAGTGAAGTTTTCCACAGTATAGTCAGGGTCATGCCGGCTGCTGCCGTCATTTTTCGGCTGCGGCGGCTGTACGGTGCGGTCGAGCCAGAACGACAGCATCGCCAGCAGCATCAGCAGACCGGCCGGAAACCAGAGTGTGAGGCGGTCGCGCATCAACCCGGTTCAATCATGTTGATACGACACACACTCATCTCGTCATTCCCGCGCAGGCGGGAATCCAGTAATGCACCACTGGATTCCGGGTCAAGCCCGGAATGACGAAGTTTTTGTATTTGTCAGGTTCAAGTTGGCTGATTCCTGGCGGGAAAAGGCGAAACAGAAAAATCATTTCAAATAAGGCGCCAACTGCGTCTCGAAAGTTCCCCGCGCCTGCATGATCAGCTCGCACAGTTCGCGCACGGCACCGCCGCCGCCCGGCAGTTGGGTGATGTAATGAGAATGCTGCTTGACCAGCGCCGGGGCGGCGGGAACGCAAACTGCCAGGCCGCAGCGGCGCATCACCGGCAGGTCCACCACATCGTCTCCCATGTAAGCGCATGCCGCCGGGTCGAGGCCGGATTTCTCCAGCAGATCGAGAAAGGCGGTCAGCTTGTCCTCCACGCCCTGGTAGAGATGGGTCACGCCCAGGTTGATGGCGCGCAGCGCAACCAGCTGCGAGGTTCGGCCGGTGATGATCGCCAGCTCGACGCCGGAGCGTTTCAGCATTTTCATGCCGTGGCCGTCAAGAGAATTGAAAGCCTTGAATTCCTGGCCGTCGTCGGC
>CAMTYG010000134.1:0-2876 GCA_947085875.1 uncultured Sulfuricella sp. | reverse complement strand
GGAATCGCTGGCCACCTTCGAATTTATCCCCGGCGTGGCATGGAGCGACCATCTCTCCTTCTGGCGGGAAGGGTATCCGGCAATCATGGTCACCGACACCGCTTTCTATCGCAATCCAACCTACCATACCGCCGACGACACCCCGGAAAAGCTGAACTACCCGGCGATGGCCAGCGTGGTGGAAGGATTGTTCCATGCCCTGAGGGGATTGGAATTGCCGTAGCGTCTTCGATAAAGTCATAACCGAAGCAATTCGGCGCATGCGGGCCGCGCTGACTGCTTCACCCATGTTCGCTGAGCGTCAAAAACGGTTGTTTACTCGCTTACCTATACCTACTTCCTTGCCTGAAAGTGTTGGGCTAAATTATCCCAGACTTTGCCGTTACGATACTGGAATGGCGGGATAACGGCTCCATTGCCGAACGCGGTAAAAAGGGCGTGGCGCAACTCAACTACATCTGCCTCATTGATAATGTGGTGCGTCTGACCGATCTCACCATGAGCTGGGTTTTCTTGTTCCGCTGTGTCATAGACACAAACAGCGCGGTTGAGGGAATTTTCGACTTTGATGCTGCGCAGTTCATGGCATTCAGCCAAAAGAACCCCTCTCCATGAGCGCTTGTCATCTCCACCAAGAAAATCATTTGCAAAACTGATTAGTTCTTTATTTGTTGCAACAGAGTCACGCTGGATGGAACAACCAACGGAAAATACGTGTGAGAAAATAGATGGCTTCACATTCCCGGTTTTATGGTGGATGTGTATCGGAGAAAAAACAAATCTGGCAAGTATCTCCGAATTTTCTACGGCACAAGGCGAATGCCTGCTCATCCGGTATTTTTCACAAGCACAATCTGGAGCAGCAGCATTAATCTTGGCGACCCGCTGCTCCTCGCCGTGTGTACGTCGATTTATGCCTTGGCAATCAACACCGACCCGAAAAAAACGGTGAAGGAACTCTTTAAGCCCTGATGATAGCCGGGAACACAGCCGGCATTTTTTGCGAGTCGAAGGCAACAACACCTTTGTGTCTATCCCCATTGTTTTTTATGAAATAGGCAATGCGCCCATCACCAAGGAACTCGAGATCAGCATACAAATTACCCTCGTTCCAATAGAGCGCTACATGTCCAGAACTGAGAAGCATAGGTTCTGGAAGCATAATGTCGTTATCGAGCAATCTAACGAATGATACTACTTCTTTGATCGACTTAAATGAAGGCGCAGCTGCCCCCTCGCCATCCCAGTCGGTATTCAACAAACTCCACTGTCTGATCTCACCGATAAGCTTTTCATTCAATGTTGTAGGTCTGGCAGACTCTTCATATTTATCGTTATTGGCAACTACCGTTGTTAATTGAGCACCTGTCACCACTATGGGCGAACGTGAAGTTGTCTTTTGGATTGGGCGTGCTTGTTGCTCCAATAGCGCTGGAATCTGGCTTACAGTCGGGGTTGGGAGTGCCGTGAGCGCTATAAAAATCTTTGCTGCTGCGGCAGTGCCTAATGGTGTCGTCATAGCTATTCTATAAGCGCAATGCGCCTACTCATTTCGTCATTAATGATGTTACCCAAAACTTCCTTGCCAAACACATGCAGCCCCTCCATGTGGGCATCAATAAACCCGATTATATCTTTATCTTCCATAGTATACGGCTCATATCCAGGCTGATCTAATAGGTCGGTCATTACTGTAGTAATTGCCACAATCCGACGTAAACCCTCAGGGCGATTCTCATCAAGGTAATCAACATTGATATTAAGTAAACGCTTTGTATTTTTATCAATCTCTATGAATGCGCCAGTATGACTATGCCAGAGATCCTTAACCTCAAATATATGTCCACAAAGATACTTGGATTTAGCCTGAAGAAGAAGGCCAGGTCTGCATTCATTTAAACCTCCAGCCCACGCAAACTTATCCACGAAATTGAGGCTTATTCCTATAAGTTTAGCTTGCCTAGCATATATTGGAACCAAGGCCTGAAAGTATTTAGTAGCTCTTGACCAAACAGCATCCCAACGTGAATAAAGTGATGTTCTGAAACTTATAGAGGTGCGCTCAGCCCGAAGTTCATTCTCAACCGATCCATCAGGCCCTATCCTGTGAAGTACGATTCCAACGCCAAGGCTTGACGGTGGTGTCGCCATAGGGGATCCAATCGCAATAGAGAATCCCTGGATTTCAGCTTGACCGGGCAAATCTTCAGGTGTCTTGAATTGCCGGGCGGCTTCTCGCACTTCCGAAAAAGAAGCATCATTAAGCGCATCGTCGAACTGCAGAACAAATACCACTTGTTCAATGGCATGAGCCGCATGAATTGGTTCGAATTGCTCGCTTTGGTTCAAAACGTCTGACATGGAAGGTAATTTCAGTTGAATACTTGTCTCACATTGTAACTGGAGCATTGAAAACTGCAATCCATTGTGCCATTTGATTTCAATTGAACGTCCAGTTCGGATCAATTTGCGATCGTTCGATTACGAAAACCGAAACCCACCGCGCAGTACGGATACCTGAAGGATTTTACTCAGGACTTTCAACTCAGCACTCAGGACTGCCCTTCCCTCACCCCCTGATCAGCGCCCTACCCTGTGCCGCCCAGAACTCCATCGGCTCGCGCTTGAAGCCGCTCTTGGCGAACTGGTGCCAGCGGCCTATCACAAAGCCCATCATCAGGTTGGCCTGAGCAGCGGCATCGGTCTCGGTCGGAATTTCCTGCTGGCTCGCGGCCAGCCGCAATGACTGCTTGAGCGTGGCTTCCAGCCGGTCGTGCAGCTGGTTGATGCGGGTCTGGAGGCGGCTGTCCTCGTTGACCAGCGCCTCGCCGATCAGTACCCGGGTCATGCCGGGGTTTTTCTTGGCAAAACCGAGC
>CAMTYG010000133.1:0-6863 GCA_947085875.1 uncultured Sulfuricella sp. | reverse complement strand
CCCAATGCATTCCAAATTACCTGTTTCACGCTTTCAATATCTTTCAGCACGTCATTATTCCAAAATCGCAGAACACGCAAACCCTGCTGGCTTAAGAACATCGTCCGAAGCAAGTCTTGCCCCTCATTTTCCGCATGCTGCCCGCCATCCACTTCAACAACCAGAGCAGCCTCCAGGCAAACAAAATCCAGAATATACCGCCCAAACGGATGCTGGCGACGGAATTTGCAGCCACCCATTTGTCGCATCCGCAAGTGGTGCCAAAGGAGTTGCTCAGCATCCGTCATTTCCCGGCGCAGGATGCGGGAATTTTTCTTGGCTACCCGATTTATTCTGGTCATTCCACCTCCGCACCCCCATCCCAGCCTTCCCAAATCAAAACAAGCGCCTCTTACCATTGCTCCTTCCCCCTCGCAGGGGGAAGGTTGGGATGGGGGTTAAGATGCTGATTCTCACGCGAGACTTCCCACCCCCACCCTAGCCCTCCCCCTAAAAGGGGGAGGGAATGTACGTTACGAAAAAGTGTGCATCGATTAGCCCTTGTTAGGGGAAAAGAGCCGTCAGTCATGGGCCTGATCCGGGCGCGCCGCCTGCCTTTCCTTGCGCCGGTAGGCCGCCACGGCCGGCACCAGCCCGACCACCAGCACAGCGGCCAGCAGGCCCAGCGGCCACAGCACCGGCTCATTCCACTCGCGCTGTTTTTTGGCGCGCAAGTCCGCATCGATGCGGACGTACTTCAGGCCGTTATTGGCCATCAGGTTGGGCTTGATGTTCATGTACCAGGCGTGAAACAGGCTGTACTGCTTGGGATGGAAACCCCAGATCCAGGGTGCGTCGTTGCGCGCGATCACGAGCATTTCGTCGATGATTTTCTGGCGCTCAGGGCCGTTGTCCATATTCTTCATTCGCTCGAACAACCGGTTGAAATCCGGGTTGTCGTAGTTGGCCGAGTTCTCCCCTTCTCCCTTCACCCGCGCATTCGGCCCATACAGCAGAAACAGGAAGTTCTCCGGGTCGGGGTAGTCGGCGTTCCAGCCCCAGTGAAAAATCTGCGCGTTGCCCTTGCGGATCTTGTCCTGGAAACGGTTGTAGTCGGTGTTGCGCACCACCAGTTGCAGGTCGACCGCCTGGAACTGCTTGCGGATCCAGTCGAGCCGCGCCTTGTCGTCCGGCCCGGTGGCGGTGATATCGAGGTACAGCATCAGCGGCTTGCCGGTCTTCTCGTCTCGCCCGCCCGGGTAGCCGGCCTCGGCCAGCAGTTTTTTGGCGTGTTCGAGGGACTTGCGCTTCGGCTTGCCGGCCACCCAGTCGTAGATATGGGGATTGATGCCCTGCTCGCCCTCATGCGCGCCGAAAATCCCCGGCGGCAGGGGACCCTGCGCGGGAATGCCGCGACCATTGGCGAAGATCGAGATGAATTCCTCGTAGTCGATGGCGATGGAAACCGCCTGCCTGAGCTTCTTCGCCCGCTCCGAAAGCCCGCCCACCACCGGGTCGAGCATATTGAAACCGTAGTAATAGTTGGTGGCGGTCACCGTGGTCTGCAGGCGGATGCCCTTCTCCTTCATCATGTCGGTCACGTCCGCCTCGCCCTGGGTGGCGACGCGCACGGCCTGGTCAAAGCTGTCGGAGCTGATGCCGGAGGCGTCGTAATAACCCTGCAAAAACTTGTTCCAGTAAGGAATGCTTTCTTTTTCCAGGCTGAACACGGCCTTGTCGATGAACGGCAGCGGCTTGCCGGCGTCATTCAGCAGCCCGGCCGCCGCATCGCCAGCCTCACCTTCGGCCGGGTAGGTCTCGCCATGGAAATTCGGATTGCGCTCCAGCACCATGCGCCGGTTCGGATCATTCACCGTCAGCATGTAGGGCCCGGTGCCGACCGGGTACCAGTCCAGGGTGAGGTTTTTCTCGGCCATGCCGGGCTGCCCGTAGAAACGGTCTGCCTCGGGCGGCACCGGCGCGAAGAATGGCATCGCCAGCCAGTAAAGGAATTGCGGGTACTTGCCCTTGAGCTTCACCCGATAGGTATGGCGATCCACCACTTCCACCCCGGCCAGCGGGTAGCGCGTCAGATCCAGCCGGGCGCCCGGCGGCAAGGCTTTCTGCGCGCCATCCAGCACTTTTGCGTATTCCTTCAGGCCGACGATGACCTCGCCCATCATGCCGAAAATCGGCGAATTCAGCCGGGGGTGCGCCAGCCGCTTGATCTGGTGGACATAATCCGCCGCCGCCAGCTCGCGCGTGCCGGTTTGCGAAAAATCCGCCAGCTTGTAGACCTTGGCCAGGTCTTCCGGCTTCAGATCGTGATACAGATAGCGCCCCTCTGCATCGCGGGCAAATGCCGGGTGCGGCTGGTAACGGACGCCCGGCTTGATGCGGATTTCATACACACTGAAGGCGATTTTCTCCGGAGCGCTATCGGCCGGCAAGTACTTGCCCTGCGCATCGAGGAACAGCGGTTTGGGTAGTTCGGCGGCGGCGAGCGGAATCAGCGTATAGGGGCGCTTCAGGTAATGGTATTGCAGCGGCGGCTCGTAAATCTGGCCGGTGAAGGTGATCTCGTTGGAGCTGTAGGACTGCGCCGGATCAAGGTGCTTGGGCCGTTCGGCAAATGACGAATAGGCAATGTTTCTGCCCGCATCGGCGGTCGGATAGGGGCTGTTCCAGGGCGGGGCGCCACAGGCCGCCAAAAACACGGACAACAAGGCAGGTATCAGGAAGAATCTCATCGGGTTTCAGTGTAGCGCAAGCAGCGTCCGGGGGCCAGGCAACGATACCCCTATGGAAAATTGGGCTATAATACTTCATCGCATCGATCTTCGGATAAACCGCAATCTAAGGAAAAAACAATGGGCTTTCTGGCAAACAAACGGATCCTGATTACCGGGATGATCAGCAACCGCTCCATCGCCTACGGTATCGCAACAGCCATGAAACGCGAGGGTGCCGAACTCGCCTTTACCTACCAGGGAGAGAAGATCAAGGATCGCGTTTCCGACCTGGCGAAAGAATTCAACTCCAGCCTGGTTTTCCCCTGCGATGTCTCCAGCGACGAACAGATCGAGCAACTCTTCATCGATCTCGGCAAGCACTGGGACGGGCTGGACGGCATCATCCACTCCATCGCCTTCGTGCCGAAACAGGCGCTGGCCGGCGATTACGTCGACTCCGTCACGCGCGAATATTTCCAGATCGCCCACGACATCAGCTCCTACAGCTTCACCGCGCTGGCCAAGGCCGGGCTGCCGCTGATGCTGGGCCGCAACGCCGCGCTGCTGACCCTGTGCTACCTCGGCGCCGAACGCACCGTCCCCCACTACAACGTGATGGGCCTCGCCAAGGCCAGCCTCGAAGCCAACGTGCGCTACATGGCGGCAAGCCTTGGGCCGAAAGGCATCCGCGTCAACGGCCTCTCCGCCGGCCCGATCAAGACCCTGGCGGCAAGCGGCATAGCCGACTTCAGCAAGCTGCTTTCCTATAACGAAAAGCACGCCCCGATGCGGCGCAACGTCACCATCGAGGAAGTCGGCAACGTCGCCGCCTTCATGTGCAGCGACCTCGCCAGCGGCATGACCGGCGAGATCACCTACGTCGATGGCGGTTTCAATATCACCGCGCTGGGCAACGCCGAGGAGGCGGTGGCCGGGAATTAAATATTTATCTGGAATCGGCTGTTGAAACCTCTGACAAACTCACTCTTCCTGCCAATAATCAACGATCGTTGATCCCTCCCCTCAGCAGTCATGAGCGACGGCCCCGCAAGGTGTTCGCCAACATTGAAAGTACATCGGCAATTTGTCCCGCCGTTTCCGGCGGCGGCAATGGCACTTTGAGGCTTTGCACTCCGGTTCTTGGGTCTCGCTCGATCCATGGATGCGCCGGAGCAGCGGGATTGCTGGCCGCTCCGAGGGCAGAAACCAACTGAGCGCCAATCTGCACCAATGCTTGCCAAGGATCAACTTCGTTGCGCGGGGTCTGTTCCGACACCTCTTGCCCCTCATGCTCCGGGATCGCCATCCCGCCAACGCCGGCTTTTGCATCCGCATTCTCTTCTGGCACGGATGCTGCTTCGGTCGCGGCCGTCCCTCCTGCAGCTTCTTCGGCAGGTGTCATGGCCTCTCCTTCACCCATGCGGCCGGTGACGTTCTCGACATCCTTCATGAAGCGGTTGAGGCGTGAGCCGCCCAGCGATATCTCGCCCGTGCCTCCATCAAGAATCCCCGCCGACAGCGAGCGCTTGAAAGCCAGCACCGAGAGCATGCCCTCCTCTATCGTGCCCTTGGCGACGAAATTGACGATCCGTATCGGCCGCTTCTGGCCCATGCGATGAATCCGGGCGATGCGCTGTTCGAGCAGCGCCGGGTTCCATGGTAGATCCATGTTCACCAGGGTTGAAGCGTGTTGCAAATTCAAGCCCGTCGCCCCGGCATCGGTCGAGAGGAACACGCGGCAGTCGGGATCGTCGCGGAAGCGTTCCACCAGCGCCGGTCGCTTCTCCGATGGCACGCCGCCGTGGAAACTGACGTAGCCGATCCCGCGCGCTTCGAGGCGCCGGATCACGATGTCGTGAGTGCGCGTCCATTGGCTGAACACCACGGCCTTGGCCTCCGCTTGCTCGAAAAGATCGTCGAACAGCGCCGCCAGTTCGTCCGCCTTGACGCCGTGATCGCTTTCCTGATCGAGCAGATAGGTGCTGTTGCACGACATGCGCATGTTCTGCAAGGCGCAGGTGAGTCGTCGCTGATCCTTGTCCGAAAGGAATTTCATCTTCCGCCAGCGCTGGACGATCTTGGTCACGATCTCCGCGTTTTCCCGATGATAGGTCATCTGCAATTCGGTCATCGGCACCAGCAGGTTCTGGTCGGTGCGTTCCGGCAACTGTTGCAGCACTTCGGATTTGCGGCGGCGGATCATGACCGGCGCCAGCGTCTGGCCGATCTTTTCCAGCCCGGTGTAGCCGGTGACTCGCCCGCCCTCGTCCTTGACCTGATGCTCGTGCAGCAGCTTCCAGGTCGGCCCCAGACGATGCTGATCGACGAACTGGACAATGGAGATCAACTCCTCCAGCTTGTTTTCCAATGGCGTGCCGGTGAGCACCACGGCGTATGGGCTGTCGATGCGTTTCAGCGCACGGGCGGCTATCGTGTTCCAGTTCTTCACCCGCTGTGCCTCGTCGACGATGACCAGGTCCGGCGACCAGGCAGTGATCAGGTCGAGATCGGGCTGGAGCTTTTCGTAGTTGGTAATCTTGCAAAAGTCATCCTGCACGTAGTCTTTCTGCCGCTGGGCACGTCCACCGGCAATGACGCGGGATTCGCGCCCTGAAAAACGCATGATCTCGCTTTGCCACTGGTACTTGAGCGAAGTCGGGCAGATCACCAGCACTTTCGAGACGCCAAAATGCCGGGCCAGGATTTCGGCAGCAGCAATGGCCTGGATCGTCTTGCCCAGCCCCATTTCGTCTCCGATCAGCGCCCTGCCCGCACGCACGGCGAACAAGGCGCCCTCGGTCTGGTACGGGTAGAGCGGCACTTTGAGCAGTTTCTTCAGCGACGGATCGGCAGCGCCTCGTGGGAACAGGCCATCGAGTGCAAGCGACCGGCGTTCGGCATCACGTTGCCCGGCAATGAAATCGAGTGCATCGTCATAAGCACGCAACTCGTGGCCGCTTTTTGCTACCAAGGCGCTAAAGCGTTCCAGCCCATCCAGTCGCTCATCCCGCAACTGCCAGTCTCGTTCCTCGTCGAACAACAGCACCGCCGCCTTGCGCACGGCTGGCGGACAATCCGTGCCGGCACGGAAATGCACGGTGCGCGTGCTGTCGTTGCGCAAATAGAGTTCGGAGAACGGCGGATGATAGCCGCGCGCAAAGGCCGCCTTGGCGCCACGTTTCTTCTCCAGCACGGCAAGAACAAACTCGATGTGTTTACAGGTTCCCAGTTCGTTGGTGGCGTAATCTGGGCAAGCGCAATAATTGTCGCCCGGTTGCTTGCCACGAATAGCCACGCGATAGGCACTCTTCGACTGCGGGTTGCTGACACGGAACTCGGAAAAGAACGGCTCCGCGCCGATATTTTCCAGCCCGAAAGCCTGCTCGCGACCGAATTGACGGCGCAATGCTCGCTGCCAGTCTACGTGAGAAAGCTCTGCTGGAGCCTGAATACGGGATAGCTTGGGTTCTTTTACGGGCTTGCTTGTCTTGGGTGTTTTGGCGTTACGCGGCTTCGTTTTCATGAGTGCAGACTCTCTTCAGCAAAGATTTTCATAGATAGGGTGGTTATGGCAGACAAGGCATTCGCTCATAAAGATGATTTTCCTGACTGCGGCGTGACGTCGAGTTCGAGGACGTTCTGCTCAATCACATCGGAATCGACCACGCGATGCAGGAAACAGTAGGCCACCCGCCATTGTTGTTGCCCGCATTGCACGGTCACGGTCTTGTCGTTGAGGCGAACGATACGACCGCTGCACTGCTGTTGATTGCGGTCAACGAACCCCACCACCTCGCCAACCGCGATCTCATTCCGCCCCAACCCCTGCTGCGGCTGCTCCCGAATCTGGACATCGGCGCCATCCATATTGATGGCGGCGTAGGAAATCAGCCAACGCTTGCCGTCGTCTTTGTCCAGAATCACTGCCTGCTTGCGGCGTAACTCAAGGAGTTGCCCGCGCCGCGGGCTATTGGCCTGAGCGTCGAAATATTCAACAGGCTGGCCGATATGCAAGCGGGATTGAATCGCCAGCAACCAGCGTGGCTCGTCCAGAACGCGGTCGATAGCGGCTCGCGTCCGATAGAGCTCGAAGGCAGAAGCCTGATTTAACATTTTGAGAACATCCGAGAAATTCATGGTGACAACACCTCT
>CAMTYG010000132.1:0-2742 GCA_947085875.1 uncultured Sulfuricella sp. | reverse complement strand
CAAACTGCTGCATGCCATCCACGGCATGTTGAAACACGACAAACCCTTCGATAACGCCCGCTTTTACGCTATTCCAGCATGAGCCGGAAAGGGCAAAAATTACAGAAAAAATTCTTGACCTCGAACAGAGTATCTACATGTAGACCTGTATGTGGCTAACCCTATGAAAACCCGCAATCAATCCCGCTTCCAGTTGCGCCTGCAAAGCGCCATTTTTCTGGTTCTGTTCATCATTGCTATCGGCCTGCTGGTCACCCTTTCCCGCGAATACACCGCGCAATGGGACATCACCCGCAACAGCCGCAACTCGCTGAGCCAGGCCAGCACCGACGTGCTCAAAAGCCTGCCCGGCCCGGTCATTATCACCGCCTATGCTACCCAGCAGGACCCCCGCCTCGGCGATGTGCGCAAAATCATTCGCGAATTCGTCAGTCTCTACAGCCATGCCAAGCCCGATCTCACGCTCAAGTTCGTCGATCCGGCAGAACAGCCCCAGTTGGCGCGAGCGGCCGGCATCCAGGCCAACGGCGAAATGGTGGTGGAATACCAAGGCCGCAGCGAGCACCTCACCACCCTGAACGAGCAGATGCTGAGCTCTCTCCTGACCCGGCTGGCCCGCGCCGGCACGCGCATGGCGTTCTACCTGGACGGCCACGGCGAACGCAAGCTCGACGGCATGGCCAACCACGACCTCGGCGATTTCGGCAGGAAGCTGGAAGCCAAGGGCTTCAAGACGGCAAGCCTCAACCTCACCCTGGCCCAGGACGTACCCGACAATGCCAGCCTGCTGATGATCGCCAGCCCGCAAGTGGACCTGATGCCGGTGGAGGTGGAGAAGCTGAAAAAATACCTGGAAAAGGGCGGCAACCTGCTGTGGCTGATCGACCAGGAGCCGCTGCATGGCTTGCAGCCGCTGGCTGAAACGCTTGGGCTGGCGCTGACGCCCGGCACGGTGGTGGACCCCGCCGCCCAGCAGCTCAACGCCGCTCCGACCATGGCCCTGGGCGCCGTCTACGGCCGTCATCCGGCGACACTCGGCTTCAATCTGGTCACGGCCTTCCCCTATGCCCGCACGATCGGCTCCAGCGAAGGCAAGGGCTGGCAGACCACCTCCCTGATCGAAGTCGCGCCGCAGGGCTGGGTGGAAACCGGCAAGCTCGACGGGACCATCGCCTACGACAAGAACCGCGACACGCCGGGGCCGGCAACCATCGCCATCGCCCTCGAACGCAGCGTGGAAGACCGAAACCAGCGAGTCATCGTGGTCGGCAACGGCGGTTTTCTCTCCAACACCTATCTCGGCAACGGCGGCAACCTCGACCTTGGCCTCAACCTGTTCAACTGGCTGGCCGGGGACGACAGCCTAATCACCATCCCGACCAGGGCCGCCCAGGACACCAGCCTCAACCTGAGTAAATCCGCCGCAGCGGTGATCTCCATCGGCTTCCTCATCATACTGCCGCTGGCATTTATCGGCGTCGGCATCGGCATCGGGTGGCGGCGGCGCAAGGCGTGACGGTTGAAATTGACTTGATCCGGTAAATAGCATGGTCACAATTAGGGTTTTCCCTATGTACGAATTATTAAGATTGCCGTACATTACAAAAAGCGATTAGACTTAATTTTTGTGTGCTGAATTTTGAAGTCTAAAACACTGCATTAACCACATAGGGGAGCAACATGAGCAAAAAAACCACGCCGCAAACCGCAAAAACCGGGCTGGACAAAGTCCAGGTTACAAACTTGAGCAATCTTGGCGCGAATGTCGCCACTAAGGCCATCCCAACGTACAAGAGCGGCGCGGCAAACTTCCTCGACCCCAAGGAAAAGCTCCTCCAGGAAGACCTGGCCATCCTGAACGAAGAGATCAGCAATAGCGTTGCCGACCGAATCATCCTTGCCCAGGCCGAAGGTGCAGTGGTTTCAGACGCCGCCCCGGCAGGGGCCGCTGGCGGCAGCGCAACAGGCGGAGCCGCAGCGGCAGGGGCGGGTGCGGAAGCAGCCGCGGCAGGCGCAGCCGTAGCAGGGGCGGTAGGCACCGGCGCGCTGATAGCGGCTGGGGTCGGTGTGGCGGCAGTGGCAGCGGCAGCGGGGGGGGGGGTCACCGGCAGCGGTAGCAGCAGGCGACACCACGGCGCCGACGATCACCTCCGGCGCGACAGCCACGGCGATCAATGAAAACAGCGGCGCAGGCCAGGTAATCTACACCGCACTGGCAACCGACGCGGGTGCAATCGTCTACAGCCTGACGGGTGCCGATGCGGGGTCATTCAGCATCAACGCTGGCAGCGGCGCGGTCACGTTGACGGGCAACCCCGACTTTGAAACCAAGGCCAGCTACAGCTTCAACGTGGTCGCCACCGACGCGGCCCTGAACGCCTCGACCAAGGCGGTGAGCCTGGCGATCAACAACCTGGACGAAGTGGCACCGACCATCACCTCCGGCGCGACGGCTACGGCGATCAACGAGAACAGCGGCATAAACCAGGTGGTCTATGACGCGAACGCGACCGACAACGCGGACATCAGCGCGGGCGTGACCTTCAGCCTGAAGGCGGTGGGCGACCACACGGCCTTCAGCATCGACGGCGGCACCGGCGTGGTGACGCTGACCGGCGATCCCGACTTCGAGACCAAGGCGAGCTACAGCTTCACGGTAGTGGCCGATGACGGCGTGACCACGCCGACCGAGCAGGCGGTGACCCTGGCGATCAACAACCTTGACGACACCGCCCCGACGAT
>CAMTYG010000131.1:0-7475 GCA_947085875.1 uncultured Sulfuricella sp. | reverse complement strand
TATTTTTCCCTTAGTCTGTTATTTTTCCCTTAGTCTGTTCCACCGCCCGCCATGTCAGGCTGGCGGATAATCATCGGCAGGGCTGACCCCGGAATTTCGCTCGAACCCACAAGGAAAAATCATGAGCACCAAAACCATCGCCACCACCCCGTTCACCGACCAGAAACCCGGCACCTCGGGCCTGCGCAAGAAGGTCACAACATTCCAATCGGCGCACTACCTGGAAAATTTCGTCCAGGCCATTTTCGACACCATCGCCGCGCCGGCCGGCAGCACGCTGACGCTCGGCGGCGACGGGCGCTACTACAACCGTGAAGCCATCCAGATCATCCTCAAAATGGCGGCGGCCAACGGTTTCGGCAAGGTGCTGGTGGGTCAGGGCGGCATCCTGTCTACCCCGGCGGCCTCCGCCGTGATCCGCAAATACTCGACCTACGGCGGCATCATCCTGTCGGCCAGCCACAACCCGGGTGGCCCCGACGGCGATTTCGGCATCAAGTACAATACCGCCAACGGCGGCCCGGCGCCGGAAAAAATCACCGATGCGATCTATGCGCGCAGCAAGGAGCTGACCTGCTACAAGTTGATCGAGGCTCCCGATGTGGCGCTCGACCAGCCCGGCGCATTCGCCCTGGGCGACATGAAAGTCGAGGTGATCGACCCGGTGGCCGACTACGCCGAGCTGATGGAATCCCTGTTCGACTTCGCAGCCATTCGCGCCCTGATCGGCGGCGGCTTCCGCTTATGTTTCGATGCCATGCACGCGGTCACCGGCCCCTATGCCCGTGAGATTCTCGAACGCCGCCTTGGCGCGCCGGCCGGCAGCGTGATCAACGGCGTGCCCCTGCCCGACTTTGGCGGCGGCCACCCCGACCCCAACCTGACCTACGCCCATGAGCTGGTGGAGATCATGTACGGCGCCGAAGCGCCCGATTTCGGCGCCGCCTCCGACGGCGACGGCGACCGCAACATGATCCTGGGCCGGGGCTTCTTCGTCACCCCCTCCGACAGCCTCGCCATCATCGCCGCCAACGCCGCGCTGGCGCCCGGTTATGCGGCGGGACTGGCGGGCGTGGCGCGCTCCATGCCGACCAGCGCCGCCGCCGACCGCGTCGCCGCCAAGCTCGGCATTCCCTGCTATGAAACGCCCACCGGCTGGAAATTCTTCGGCAACCTGATGGATGCCGGCCAAGTCACCCTGTGCGGCGAGGAAAGCTTCGGCACCGGCTCCAGCCACGTGCGCGAAAAAGACGGCCTGTGGGCGGTGCTGTTCTGGCTCAACATCCTGGCCAAACGCGGTCAGTCGGTGGAAGAGATCGTCCTTCGCCACTGGGCCGAGTACGGCCGCAACGTCTACTCCCGCCACGACTACGAAGGCCTGCCATCCGATGCCGCCAACGCTCTGATGGCCCACCTCAAGGCCCGGTTCGCCGAACTGCCGGGCCAGCGCTTCGGCAGCTACCAGGTGAAATTCTGCGACGACTTCAGCTACACCGACCCGATCGACGGCAGCGTCAGCACCGGCCAGGGCCTGCGCATCGGCTTCGAAGACGGCTCGCGCATCGTCTTCCGCCTCTCCGGCACCGGCACCGAAGGCGCCACCCTGCGCATCTACCTCGAAGCCTTCGAACCCGATCCCGCCAGGCATGGGGAGGATGCGCAACAGGCGCTGGCCGGGCTGATCGGGATTGCGAATGAGTTGTCAGAGCTGAAGAAGAGGACGGGGCGGGAAAAGCCAACGGTAATTACTTGAGCCGCCTTATGGTTTTTAGCAACTTTCCTGGCCCCAAAAAAAAGAAATCGGGCCGGATGGAGTGGAGCCGGTTTCCGTGACACAATAGCTACAAACCTCCAAGAAAGGCACACCATGTTGACCAAACCTCCAAAACTGACCCCCGACCTCGTGGCAGAGCTGAATTTTCTCGCCCTCTACGATCTCGACACCATGCAGGAAGGCATCAAAGTGCACAAGGATGCCGAGCCTGCGGTGATAGCCGCAGTGCAGCGCCTGCACGACAAGAAACTGGTCACCCTGGCCGACGGCGGCTACCTCACCGCTCTCGGTCGCGAAGTGGCGGAAGCGCTGCAGTCAGCGCTGACCATCACCGCAAAATAGCGCATGGCGCGACCGATCAGGGGAGCCGGGCTGGAAAAGTCAAAATGATCAAGCACATCGTCATGTGGCGGCTCGATGAAACCGCCGGCGACAAGACCGGCAACGCGCTCAAGCTGAAGCAGTTGCTGGAAGGACTGAATGGCCGGATTCCCGGCCTGCTGCGACTGGAAGTGGGCATCGACTTCAGCCAGGAAGGCGAATCCTCCGACGTGGTGCTGCATTCCGAATTCGAGAGCCGCCAGGCGCTCGACGCCTACCAGGTCCACCCCGCCCATGCCGAGGTCGTCCCCTTCGTGAAGTCGGTTCGCGCCGAGCGCCGCGTGGTCGACTACGAAGCCTGAGCTAACTGATTACCCACCCATCGCTTCGCGATGTTCACTTTAAGGAACGCTATGGCCCCCCGCAATATCGGCAGAAAAATCGCCTTCGGCTTCGCCGTATTCTCTTTCGTCAGCATGGGCATCAGCCTGGGGACCTTTGTTTATTTCCTGGCCACGCGCGGCATCAGCGCCGTCAGCACCGCCAGCCTGATGGCTGCCACCCTGTTCTTCATGAGCTGCGGCATCGTGCTCTACCTGATGAGCAAGCCGCCGCGCCACAAGCTGGAACCTTGGGATAGTATGGAAAAGGCAGAGTAGCGCGCAGTTTAAATGGCGCGGCCTGACACGCAGTACCCATCCCCCCGATTCAGATTTTCCGGGCGACTATCGTCGCAAACACCTTCTCGGTGTTCTCCGGCGCGGGGAAGGTCTGGTAAACATGCTCCAGCACCTGCCAGTCCGCGAAATGCTGCGCCAGCTCCTCGCGGCCAAACAGGGTGTAATGTCCCGGCTGAAACATGCCGAAAAAAGTCGTGCCCTCGATCAGGACGTTGATCACGGCGCACCCGCCGGGCTTCACGTGCTGCTGGATTTCCTCGAGCAGCTCCAGCGCCCACGCCCGGTCGAAAAACATCAGCAGTCCAATCGCCGCGATGGAATCGAACTGCCCGTCGATGGGGTAGTTTCCCAGATCGGCCTGCATGCCCCGGAGAGCCAGCTTCTCCTCTGCCGCCACCTGCTGGATGCGCGCAATGGCAGTGGGACTGGCATCGACCGCCACCACCGAAGCGCCGCGTCGCGCCGCCTCGATGCTCAAATTGCCCAGCCCGCAACCCAGATCCAGCACACTGCCTTTCAAATACGGCAGCGCCGCCTGCTCGAACGGGTTGAGGGCGAAGCTCTGCGCACTGAGCTGCTTTTGAAACTGGTTGTCAAAAAATGAGACTGAGTAATTACCGGCACTTTAACCTCCGCCTTATGCGCTATCCTTGTGCGCCTTAATTCTACATATGTTTCTCGGTGACGCTCGCCGGAGCGATCAACCCGATCAAGCTTTAGCGGTGTGGTGAATTAGCAGGTAGGGTGGGCACGTTTCTGTGCCCACGCGGAAACAATTTTCGCCGACCGCGTGGGCACAGAAACGTGCCCACCCTACATTTTTCTACCTCTCAGCCGCGTTTGACAGAGCCGCGTTTCGGCTTCGTCGCGCCGGGCAGTAGCGACGTGTATTTCTGATACAAATCGAACAAGAACGCCACGCGCTCGGCATCGTTCTTGAAGTTCTTCTTGCCGTAGGCCGCATCCACCGCCGCGTCGAGTTTCTGGTGCGCCTTTACCAAGGCGGGCGGCATGGTGAGCGGGTCGTAGAGGTCGGCGAGCGTGGCGTCGGGGAATTGCGCGCGGGCGTCGAGCACGGTTTGGGCGGCGGCTTCGATTTTCTCGCGCTGGGCATCGGCGGAGTTTTCGGGCCAGGGGAAGTTGTTGTAGACGATACCGGCTGAATAGCGGTAATCGCTTTTCAATCGGCCCGCCACGTAACGCATCCAAGCGTTGTGCGTGGTTGAGGTCAGCACCCCGAAGTGGTAGAGGGTGGCGTTGGGGACGATTAGGCACAGATTGCTTGCGATTACCTCGGCTGGCATGAAGCCGATGGGAATGTAATCCCGACGTTCAGATGAAACGCTCGGGATAATCAGATAATCTGTCTCTGGTTGACGATCCTCAGTGAACAATGCAGGTCTGCTAGACCATTCACGCGTAGCCGCTTTCTTACTGGCTAGGCGCATTTTCTTTACTCCTTCAACACGCTGGACAACTTCTGGCATGGAGCGTAATTCATGCGGCGAACAATCCTTAAGCCACAAACACCAACGTTCAATGCCATTGATAAATTCATCTGCCCCCATGAAAGGTCGAATCCAGATAGCCGCTTTAGATTCCACAGCCAATAGCTGTTGCCTCTGCTCTGCGCTCAGCAGCAAGTAGCCGCCGTCAGTAGGCTGGCTGCCTTTGACCATTTCAACAATATTGCATATCGGCCTGCTGCGTTTTTCAAGCACCACATCCGGCGCATCCATCAGATACGGATTGATATTCGCGACAGCGACGGCATGTGACTCACCGCGAATGTCTGCGTATTCGTATATCGTTTTCTTGTTCATATCGAATGCGCCGAAACCGATGATGACGCAATGTACCGCCGCCTTACCTTTCGCTTCATTGCTCCACTGGAAAGTGCGATGGGCGAAGTGGATGTGCATGCCCTGGCTCAATAACCAGCCCCACAGAATGCCGACCTGTTCGCCCTGGCTGATGCTGTTGGTGGAGACGAAGGCGCAGCGCACACCCGTTCGCCCTGAGCCTGTCGAAGGGCCTTGCATGGCTTCGACAGGCTCAGCCCGAACGGAATTTATGTAGTTTGCTGCTTTCACGTACCAGGCAGCCACAAAATCCAGCAGCCCGGCATTTTTGATGCCGCGCACGACAAGCTCCATATCCGCTTTTTGTTGCTCGGTTTGGTATGTCTTGCCAATAAACGGCGGATTGCCGAACACGAAACTCGCCCGCTCCGCTGACAGCACCGCATTCCAGTCCAGCGTCAGCGCATTGCCATGGTGAATGTGCGGCGTGCTCTTGAGCGGGATGCGCGCGAAGTACATGCCGAATTCCTCGGACACGCGCATGTTCATCTGGTGATCCATCAGCCACAGCGCCACCTGGGCGATCTGGGCGGGGAACTCCTCGATTTCGATGCCGTAAAACTGGTCGACGTCCACGCCGATCAACTGGTGCACGTCGAGCACTTGCTGGCCGCTGTCATAGCTGGCGCGCAGCACGTCGAGTTCCAGCTTGCGCAGCTCCCGATAGGCGATCACCAGAAAATTGCCGCAGCCGCAGGCTGGGTCGAAGAAGGTGAGCGTGCGCAACTTTTTGTGGAACTCGAACAGCTTGTTCTTGTTGCTGCGCGCGCGCTGGAATTCGGTCTTGAGGTCATCGAGAAACAGCGGTCCGATCAGCTTGAGGATGTTTTCCTCGCTGGTATAGTGCGCGCCCAGGTTGCGCCGCGCCTTGCCGTCCATGATGCTCTGAAACAGCGCACCGAAGATGGCCGGGGAGATCGCGCTCCAGTCCAGCGCGCAGCAGTCGAGCAGGGCTTCGCGCGTGGCGGGATCGAAGGCGGCGATGGGCAGCATTTCCTCGAACAGCTTGCCGTTCACATAAGGAAAGGCGGCGAGCTGGTCGTCGAGGTTGGCCGAACGTTTGTCCTCGGCGGTGTTGAGCACCTGAAAGAATTGCGCGAGCTGTGGGCCGAGATCGCTACCGTCCGGCGCGGTGTGTTCTTCCAGCCAGGTACGGAAAGCACTGGCGGGCTGAAATATGCCGGTATCCTCGGCGAACAGGCAAAACAGCAAGCGCACCAGCAGCACTTCGAGCGGGTGCCCCGCATAGCCGCTGGCCTTCAACTGATCGTGCAGCCGCCCCATGCGCTCGGCGGCCTTGATGTTCACCGGGTTCTGCGGCTCTATGACTTGGGTGCGGTAGCCTGCAATGAAGGCGAAATGCTTGATGTGCTTGTGCAGGTCGGCAAGGCGGAATTCTGCCTGCTTGTTCTCCACCAGGTCAAAGAGACGGAATCGCTCGAAGTCCGATACCAGAATGTAACGGGGCAGGTCGCGTTCTGCGATCCCATCGAAATAATCCGTGGCTTGCGTGAAGGCGCGGTCCAAATCCTGGCCGCGGCTCTTGTGCTCGATCAGCAGCACGCCTTTCCAGAAGGCATCAATACGGCCCTGCCGGAGTTTCTCCCCTGCACGTGCAAGCTGCACCTGCTTCTCGAACACGGCCACGCGCTTGCGCTCGATACCGAATACCGCGAAGAAATCGTTCCAGAAGCTTTGCGCCTCGGCACGCTCCGAACCTTCCTCCTCCCATTTGCGGGAAAATTCGAGGGCGCGGCTTCTTATCTCATTCCAGGATAAGGGCATGGGTTCACACCGCCCCGGCCTCTTTCGCCTGCCGGTCGGCATGGTAGCTTGACCTCACCATCGGCCCGCAGGCGGCATTGGAAAAACCCATTTCTTCAGCCGCTGCGGCGTAGCGGTCGAACTGGGCCGGTTCGACGAAGCGCACCACCGGCAGGTGATGCCGGGTCGGCTGCAAATATTGGCCGATGGTCAGCATTTCCACGCCATGGGCGCGCAGGTCGCGCATCACATCGAGGATTTCCTCGTCGGTTTCGCCTATCCCCACCATCAGGCCGGACTTGGTGGGTATGTGCGGGTAGCGCCGCCTGAATTCCTGCAGCAGCTTCAATGAGTGGGCGTAGTCTGCCCCCGGGCGCGCCTGCTTGTACAGGCGCGGCACGGTTTCCAGGTTATGGTTGAGGACGTCGGGCAGGTCGCTGCCGAGGGCTTCCAGCGCGACTTCCAGCCGGCCGCGGAAATCCGGCACCAGGGTTTCGATGCGGGTGTGCGGGGATTGCTCGCGGGTAGCGCGGATGCAGGCGGCGAAGTGGCCGGCGCCGCCGTCGCGCAGGTCGTCGCGGTCAACGCTGGTGATCACCACGTAATTCAGGCCCATCACTGCGACCGAGCTGGCGATCTGCTCCGGCTCGTCAGCGTCGGGCGGCAGCGGTGTGCCATGGGCGACGTCGCAGAACGGGCAGCGGCGCGTGCACAGGTCGCCCAGGATCATGAAGGTGGCGGTGCCGTGGCTGAAGCATTCGCCGATGTTGGGGCAGGACGCTTCCTCGCATACGGTGTGCAGCTTGCGGCTGCGCAGGATCTGCTTGATCTCCTGGTATTTGGCGGAAGTCGGCGCCTGGGCGCGGATCCAGCCCGGTTTGCGCAGCGGTTCGGAAGGGACGATCTTGATCGGGATGCGCGCGGTTTTCGCCGCGCCGGTTTGTCTGTTTTCAGCCATTGTTATTCCTAAGCCGGACGAGCCGGCACCAAAAAATGTAGGTTGGGTTAGGCGCGGCTTTTTGCGCCGTAACCCAACAGACCTAAATCTTCCTTCAAAATGTGGGTTTCGCCTAG
>CAMTYG010000130.1:0-1805 GCA_947085875.1 uncultured Sulfuricella sp. | reverse complement strand
CCGGCATCGGCCTCGTCCACGCCGACGATGCTGTAGGTATGTTCCACCCCATCCCGGCCGCATACCGTCACGGTGGCGCCGAAGAACACCTGGTCGCACTCCTCGCGCGCGCCCGGGTCGACCACCTCGGCGTTGTCCAGGCGTTTGGAGAGGAAACGGATGCGCCGGTCGATCTCGCGCAGCCGCTTCTTGCCGTAGATGTAATCGCCGTTTTCCGAACGGTCGCCGTTGGAAGCGGCCCAGGTAATGGTTTTCACCAGCGCCGGGCGCTCCACCTTCCAGAGCTGGTCGAACTCATCCTTGAGGCTTTGGTATCCCGCCGGGGTGATGTAGTTTTTCAGCCCCAGCGGCAATTGCTGCGCCGGTTCGAGATCTTCCTCTTCCGCGTTGTCGTTCTCGCGGGTAAAAGCTTTGCTCATTGATCCTGCTCCCAAGTCCGGCCATGTAAGGCTGCCAGCAACAAATCCGCCGCCTGCGCTATGCCTTCGGGCTCGACCGGCGCTGCGGGCGGCAACGCCCACAGCGCCTCCAGTTGCGCCGCAATGGCGCCCTGCTCCAGCGCGGCACGCGCCACTTCCATGCAGCGCCCCTGCCGCTTCAGCCATTCCACCAGATACGGCGCCTCCGGCCAGTCCTTGCGGTCGAGATACAGCACCGGCACCCCATTGCAGGCTGCTTCGGCAAAACTGCCGTAGCCCGGCTTGGTCAGCAGCGCATCGCAGGAAGCCAGCACATCGGTAAAATCCATGGCCAGAGATTCCAGCTCCACCGCGTCGGGATGGCGCACCTGCCAGGAGGCCTGCACCACCCAGCGCACGCCGGGAATGCGTGGCCAGCTATCCACTGGCAAGCGGAAAGCGATACCGCCCATAGCGATCAGCACCAGCCGGTCAACTGATGAAATCCCCAGCCGGGCGTCCATTTCGGCACGGCGGTTGCGTCCCCGCCGGGCGATGAGGCCGATGGCGCGGCTATTCGCCAGATTCTCCATCGCCATGCTCGGCAGGGGCCGGAGAAAGCACGCCGCGCTGTTGTAGGCAGCGAGCATCTGTCCGTGAATTTCCGGCGCTTCCGGCCGGTCTTGGCAGTAATGGGCATAGATGTCCGCCCAGTTGAGGGAACACATCGCCAGCGCTGGAATTCCCGCGCCGGCTGCGGCGGCAAGGCTGAGGTAGGGAATGTTGGCGAACAGCAAATCGGGAGCGAGTGCCGCCATATCCTCTGCTTCACGCGCCACACTGCCCTTCCAGTCACGGTGAAAATTCCGGTAGGCATCGGCGCTTTCCTCCACGCGCACCGCCAGTGCATCCGCCATCTCCATGCCGAAATCGAGCGCCTTTGAAACCAGCGTGAAATCGCAGCGAAAACGCTGCGCCAGCACCGCGTTCGGCGCCCCGCTGCGCAATGTCACGCGCAGGCCGGGCAGACGTTCCGCCAGCGCGTTGACCACCGGCGCGGTCTGGGCGAGATGACCGAAGCCGTGACAGGAAAGATCGACCAGCAGATGGGGCATCAGATCGGAATCAGGATTCCGGGTGCAGCGTTTCACGCAACAGCGGCACGGTGATAGGGCGCTTGGTTTCGAGGGAGTAGCGGTCGAGCGTATCCAGCGCTCCCAGCAGCGACGGCAGGTCGCGCCGCCAGTGGCGCAGCAGGTATTCCGCCACTCCAGCCCCGAGCCGGAAGCCGCGGCTTGCGGCATGGGCGTGCAGCGCCTGCACCTTCTCGTCGTCGCTGAGGCCATGAATTTGATAGACCAGCCCCCAGCCGAGCCGGGTCACCACATCGGGACGCATCGGGAGCTG
>CAMTYG010000129.1:0-5668 GCA_947085875.1 uncultured Sulfuricella sp. | reverse complement strand
CGAGGGGCGGGCGAGGATTGTGTTCCCCACGCCCGTGGGGATGAACCGTGGAATCGCGGCGTGCGTGTCGAGCAAAGAGCGTAGGTCGGGTTAGCGCTAGCGTAACCCGACATTTTCAAGCGCCAGCGTCGGGTTACGCGATAAGGCCGCTAACCCGACCTACATCGTTCTGCATGAGAACAAATTCACCGTGAATGCTCAGCCTGTTGGCCTTGAGGAATAGTACTCAGGCATGTTAGAATTATGAATTAAGTTTCATGGCCAATGGCTTTGAAACCTAAAACTTCGCACATCCGCTTAACGTACAGGGTGCCCGGCTAGCCGGGTGGTATCGGGCGGGTGGAGGCATAACCCTTACTAGCTAGGAGCAGCAAAATGTCAGTGACCATGCGTCAGATGTTGGAAGCGGGCGTCCATTTCGGACACCAAACCCGTTACTGGAACCCCAAGATGGCGCCGTTTATTTTCGGCGACCGCAACAAGATTCACATTATCAACCTGGAAAAAACCCTGCCGATGTACCAGGATGCGATGAAATTCATGCGCAAGCTGGCTTCGAACAAGGGCAACATCCTGTTTGTCGGCACCAAGCGCCAGGCTCGTGAAATCCTCAAGGAAGAAGCAGAGCGCGCGGGTTGCCATTTCGTGAATTTCCGCTGGCTCGGCGGCATGCTGACCAACTTCAAGACGGTCAAGCAGTCCATCAAGCGTCTGCAGGAAGTGCAGACCATGCTGTCGGAAGAGAACATCGGCAAGCTGGCCAAGAAAGAAGCATTGCTCCTTCGCCGCGAACTGGACAAGCTGGAACGCAGCCTGGGCGGGATCAAGGATATGGGCGGCCTGCCTGATATGATTTTCGTGATCGACGTAGGCCACGAGAAGGGCGCGATCACTGAAGCCAACAAGCTGGGCATTCCGGTGGTTGGCGTGGTGGATACCAATAACTCCCCGATTGGCGTGAATTACGTTATTCCCGGTAATGACGACTCGACTCAGGCCATCCGGCTGTACGTCAGGGGCGCCGCTGATGCAATTCTGGAAGGGCGTAGTCAGGCGCTGCAGGAGATCGTCGGCGAGGAGTTTGTCGAGGTTGAAGAGCAGGCGGCTGAGTAATCAGCCCACAAAAAAGGGGCTTTCGAGCCCCTTTTTTTGATGTCTGGATTTGAATTTTAATGGCGCGCATGCTGTTTAAAGAACGCTAGCTGCGCCGGTTCATGTGTTTAGCAAGGAGTTTGAAAATGGCGGAAATTACCGCAAGCATGGTGAAGTACCTGCGTGAATTGACGGGTCTCGGCATGATGGAGTGCAAGAAGGCGCTGGTTGAAGCGGACGGCGATATCAAGGCGGCTGAAGATGCGCTGCGCATCAAGAGCGGCGCCAAGGCCGGCAAGGCAGCCAGCCGCATTGCGGCAGAAGGCATGGTGGCCAGCTTTATCAGTGCCGACCGCAAGACCGGCGCCCTGGTCGAAGTCAACTGCGAAACCGATTTTGTAGCCAAGAATGATGATTTCAACAACTTCGCCAAGGAAGTGGCTCAGACCGTGGCGCAACAGAATCCATCGGATGTAGCAGTTCTGTCCGCGATGAAGCTGGCTTCGGGTAGCGCCATCGAGGAAGCACGCCAAGGCTTGGTGATGAAGCTGGGCGAGAATATCGCGGTGCGCCGTTTTGTTCGCTTCGATACGGCTGGCCAAATAGCCACTTACTTGCATGGTAGCAAGATCGGCGTGCTGGTGGATTGCACCGGTGGTGACGAGGCGCTGGGCAAGGATATCGCCATGCATATCGCTGCCAGCAAACCGGTTTGCGTTTCCAGGGAACAAGTACCTGCTGACCTGCTCGTCAAGGAACGCGAAATTTATACCGCCCAGGCGGCCGAAAGCGGCAAGCCTGCCAACATCGTCGAGAAGATGGTGGAAGGCCGGATCACCAAGTATCTCGCCGAGGTGACCCTGGTTGGCCAGCCTTTCGTCAAGGACCCCGACATGACGGTGGAAAAACTGTTGGCCTCCAAGGGTGCCAGGGTTAATGCTTTCCAGATGTTCGTGGTGGGCGAGGGCATCGAGAAGCGCAGCACCGATTTCGCCGCTGAAGTGGCGGCTGCCGCAAAGGTGTAATGTCCATGGCCACCCCCAAGTACAAACGCATTCTGCTCAAGCTTTCTGGCGAAGCGCTGATGGGCGATGACAGCTACGGTATCAACCGTGATGTGATCGACCGCATCGTTTCCGAAATCGGCGATGTGACGCGACTTGGGGTGGAAGTCGCGGTAGTGATCGGCGGCGGCAATATTTTTCGTGGCGTGGCGCCCGCAGCGGCGGGAATGGATCGCGCCACCGCCGACTACATGGGTATGCTGGCCACCGTGATGAACGCACTGGCTCTGCAGGATGCCATGCGGCGCGCCGGCCTCATTGCGCGGGTGCAATCGGCGCTGACCATCGAACAGGTGGCGGAACCCTATATTCGCGGCAAGGCGTTGCGCTATCTGGAAGAAGGCAAGATCGTGATTTTCGGTGCCGGCACCGGCAATCCATTCTTTACCACCGACACCGCCGCAGCACTGCGCGCCTCCGAGATGGAGGCGCAAGTGGTGCTGAAGGCGACCAAGGTGGATGGTGTTTATACGGCGGACCCGAAGATCGATCCTGAGGCGACACGCTATGACCGTATCAGCTTCGACGAGGCCATTGCCAAAAACCTCAAGGTCATGGATGCCACCGCGCTGGCGCTGTGCCGCGACCAGAAAATGCCGTTGTGCGTGTTCAGCATTTTCAAGCATGGCGCGCTGAAACGCGTCGTGCTGGGTGAGGATGAAGGAACGTTGGTCGAGTGTTAGTTATGTAGGGTGGGCGCCATTTTTGTGCTGTGGGAGCGGCGTCCTCGCCGCGAAAATCGCGACCGGGAGGTCGCTCCCACAACGTAAAAGAGCGTTGCCCACCCTACCAAAAAGGATTCTTGACATGATTGCAGATGTAAAAAAATCAGCCGAGCAAAGAATGCAGAAGAGCCTGGAGGCCCTGAAGCTGGACTTGGGCAAGGTGCGCACCGGGCGTGCTCATACCGGGATACTCGATCACGTGATGGTCGATTACTACGGTTCTCTTGTGCCGATCAGCTCGGTTGCCAACATCAACTTGATCGATTCGCGCAACATCGGTGTGACGCCATGGGAAAAGAAAATGGTGGGCGCTGTCGAGAAAGCGATCCGCGACTCCGACCTGGGCCTTAACCCCTCCAGCCAGGGCGATCTGATCCGGGTGCCGACGCCGGCGCTGACGGAAGAGCGTCGCAGGGAATTGATCAAGGTCGTCAAAAACGAGGCGGAAAACGCCAAAGTGGCGGTGCGTAATGTGCGGCGCGATGCCAATGCAACGCTCAAGGATCTGCTCAAAGACAAAGCGATCAGCGAGGATGATGAGCGTCGCTCCCAGGAAGATATCCAGAAGCTGACTGACCGGTATATCGTTGAAATCGACAAAATCCTTCACGCCAAGGAAACCGATCTGATGGCGATTTAGAGGTACGAAGTGGCCCTGTTTACCAGCTCCACTCGCAGCATCCCCGAAACCGGGGATGTGCCGCAGCATATCGCCATTATCATGGATGGCAACGGCAGGTGGGCCAGGAAGCGCCTCCTGCCGCGCATCGCCGGCCACAAGCGCGGCGTTGAAATTGTCAGAACCACCGTAAAAGCCTGCTCCGAACTTGGGGTCGAATATCTGACGCTGTTCGCCTTCAGCAGCGAAAATTGGCGCCGCCCGGCGGAAGAAGTCTCGTTTCTGATGCAACTGTTCATGCTCGCCCTCGAACGGGAAGTTTCCAAACTCCATGACAACAACATCCGGCTGAAAGTGATCGGCGACCGTTTTCGTTTCGAGGGCAAACTGGCCGAGATGATCGCTCGTGCTGAATCGCTCACGCAAAACAATACCGGGCTGACCCTGACCATCGCCGCCAATTACGGCGGTCGTTGGGATCTGGTTCAGGCGACACACAGGATGCTGAAAGACCATCCTGACCGTGGCCAGACTTTCAGGGAAGAGGATCTGGAGCCCTATCTTTCCACCAGCTATGCGCCGGAGCCGGATTTGTTCATCCGCACCGGTGGGGAGCAGCGCATCAGCAACTTCATGCTTTGGCAGTTGGCCTATGCCGAGCTGTATTTTACCGATACCTTGTGGCCGGATTTCAATAGCATGGCCTTGAAGCGCGCGATCAAATCCTTCCAGCAGAGAGAGCGCCGCTTCGGACGCACCAGCGAGCAACTCAAAAAAAATGCTTAAGGCACGCATTCTAACCATTCTGTTACTGTTGCCTTTATTTTTAGCCGCGCTGTTTCTTCTTCCGGAAAAGGACTGGGCGCTGCTGATGCTGGGGGTGGTGCTGATCGGCGCTGGTGAGTGGTCGAGAATTTCCGCTTTCTCGGGCTTTCAGGGGTGGGTTTATATGCTGCTGACGCTGTTCATCGGCTTGGCGCTGCTGCCAGAATCATCCCGTTCCGCCAATTTTATGTTATACGGCATCGCCCTCTTTTTCTGGGCGCTCCTGGTTCCATTGTGGCTGCACAACCATTGGCGTACCCGACAATGGTTGCTCATGGCGTTGATCGGTTGGGTTATTCTGATCCCCACCTGGCTTGCTTTGGTGGAGTTGCGAACCTTCGGCCCCGGCCTGCTTTTGGGCCTGCTGGCGGTGGTCTGGATCGCCGATAGCGCCGCCTATTTTGCTGGCCGCAAATTTGGCCGGCACAAGCTCGCTCCGGCGATCAGTCCGGGCAAAACCTGGGAGGGTGTCGCCGGCGCGTTTTTGGGCGTTACCTTGTATGGGTTGGCGTGGGGAATGTGGGACAGTTCCGCCGTACTGTTCAATTCCGGCCTGTGGCTGGGAATTCTGTTGCTGTGGCTGCTGACGCTGTTCAGCATCCTGGGGGATTTGTTTGAATCCTGGATGAAGCGCGTGGCCGGGCTCAAGGATAGCGGTCGGATTCTTCCCGGCCATGGCGGCGTGCTGGACCGCATCGACGCCCTGACGGCGGCGATGCCTCTGGCCGCTTTCGGGCTGCTGCTCATCAAAAATTACAACGTACTAAGCTGATGCCAAAAATTCAAAACATTACCGTGCTCGGTTCGACCGGGACGATCGGCATGAATACCCTGGATGTCGTTACGCGCCATGCCGAGCGTTTTCGGGTGGTTGCGCTGACCGCGAATTGCCAGGTCGAACGCCTGTTCGAGCAATGCCGGCAATTCCAGCCCGATTATGCGGTCATGCTCGATCCGGATTGCGCGGAGGTGTTGCAGGGCAAGATCAGGCTGGCCGGCCTCGATATCGAGGTGCTTAGCGGCATAGCGGCGCTGGAAAGGGTGGCGTCGCTGCCCGAGGTGGACAGTGTGATGGCGGCGATTGTCGGCAGCGCGGGGTTGCGCCCTTCGCTGGCTGCGGCCAGGGCAGGCAAGCGCATCCTGCTGGCCAACAAGGAAACGCTGGTGATGTCGGGCAGCATATTCATGGATGCGGTCAGGCAGCACAAAGCCACGCTATTGCCGATCGACAGCGAGCATAATGCGATTTTCCAGTCATTGCCGAGAGATTTTTCGGGTGATCTGGATGGCTCGGGCGTCAAGCGCATCCTGCTGACCGCGTCGGGAGGCCCTTTCCGTACCGT
>CAMTYG010000128.1:0-18506 GCA_947085875.1 uncultured Sulfuricella sp. | reverse complement strand
GCTTATTGCACCCTACGTGAACTGGAAACCTTTTCCCAAAACAAACCATCCAGCACAAGACATTGTTATTCCCGCCAAACCCTTGAATTTATCTGAGTTATGTATGATAATTTTCATATATTAATCATATTGCGGTGATTCATCATGCTAGTCCGAACCGAAGAAATCATTTCCGTAACCGATGTACAGCGCCAGGCAAAGGATATTTTTACGAAGCTGGCCAGTGGTGCGCAGGATAAGTTTGTTGTCATGCGCAACAACGCGCTTGCCGCTGTCTTGATTCCCGTTGAGCGCTACGAGGCCATGCTTGATGAACTGGACGATCTTCGCATCGAGGCCGCCGCTCGCGATCGTCTGGCTACATATGACCCATCCAGGGCTATCAGCCATGGCGCAATGCTGGCTCGCTTCGAGGCCAGCGAGGAATGACTTGGCGCGTCATTTATCACCCCGATGTTGCCGGCGATCTGGACGCACTGGGGCGTACCGAGGCCTGCGCAGTGCTCAAGACCATCACGGAGCGCATCCAGGACGGCGAACCGGATAAGATCGGCAAGCGTCTATCCGGCCAGCTCGCCGGTTGCCGCCGCATCCGCACCGGCAGTACGCGAATCGTCTACAGGATTAATGCGCAGATCATTGAAGTGTTGATCGTGGCCATCGGCATGCGGCGCAACGATGAGGTCTATGCGACCGCTGAAAAGCGCGTCTAACGATGCCGGCATTCCATGGCATCGCTTCCACGGCGCAAGGGCGCAATAGCCAACGGGCATTGCACGGTATGTTCCCGGTAAAATACGAACCAACGGGGTCAGCATCGCGCGACGTAATCTGGCGCAAACGTCGGGTTACGGCGCAAAAAACCGCGCCTAACCCGACCTACAGATACTTCAAGTCCGACAGGCTGCTGGCAGCCTCTTTCTCCCCCTTGCAGGGAGAAGGGGTTGGGGTTGTGATTATTTTGAGCATGTCGTCTCGACCTGAGTAGTTGCCACGTTTTAAAATACAGAGCACAAACCTGAAGGCAACGCCATGAAAAACCTGTGGAGCAACGAAGAAGCATCCCGATATCCGGACGATCTTGGCCTGCGCGTCTACACTTCGCGCCTGCTTGGGCAGGACAAGTCGCTGGTGCTGCATGGCGGGGGCAACACCTCGGTAAAAATCCGGCAGAAAAATCTGTTCGGCGAAGAAGAGGAAATCCTCTACGTCAAGGGCAGCGGATGGGATCTGGAAACCATCGAGGAGGACGGTTTCGCTCCGGTGCGCATGGCGCACCTCCTCAAGCTCGCCGAACTTGAAACCCTTCCCGACCCGCAAATGGTGAACGAGCTGCTCACTCACATGACTCGCGCATCGGCTCCCGCGCCTTCGGTCGAGACCATCCTGCATGCGACCCTGCCCTACAAATTCGTCGACCACACCCACGCCGATGCCGTTGTGACGATTACCAACACCGCCAACGGCGAGGCCCGCATCCGCGAGATCTACGGCAACGCGGTGGTGGTGATTCCTTATGCCATGCCGGGCTTCGACCTGGCGCGTCTGTGCGCGCAAAAATTCGCCGCCGAAGCCACTTCCGACACCATCGGCATGGTGCTGCTGAACCACGGCATTTTCTCGTTCGGCGATACCGCCAAGGCGGCCTACGACCGCATGATCGACCTGGTTTCCCGCGCCGAGCGCTACTTGGCGGAACAGGGCGCATGGGAGCTTCCCCCGGTTGCAGCCGCCTCGTCTAGACAGGGGCTGCGGGGAGAGCTTGCGGCATTGCGGCGCCAGGTTTCCGCTGCCGCCGGCCACCCTGTGGTGATTGCCTCCCGCCGCGACGCCAGGAGCCTGGCTTTTGCCCGGCGCGCCGATATTGCGGTGATTTCGCAGCAAGGCCCCGCCACACCGGATCACGTCATCCGCACCAAGCGCCTGCCGCTGCTCGGACGGGATGTGGAAGGGTATGCCTCCGGCTACCGGAAATATTTCGAAGAACACGCTCCCCGCGCCAAAACACCGCTGACCATGCTCGACCCGGCGCCTCGCGTCATCCTCGACCCGGAGCTGGGGTTGTGCGCCGTGGGCAGGAGCGTCAAGGACGCGTCCATCATTGCCGAGATTTACCAACACACCATGGACATCGTCAGCCGCGCCACCATTCTGGGCGGCTTCCGCGCCCTGCCGGCGAAGGATATCTTCGACGTGGAATACTGGGATCTGGAACAGGCCAAGCTGCGCAAGAGCGGCAAGACGCCCGTTTTTGCCGGCGAGGTTGCGCTGGTTACCGGCGCCGCTTCCGGCATCGGCAAGGCCTGCGTGGATTCGCTGCTGGCGCGCGGCGCCGCCGTGATCGGCCTCGACCTTGACCCGAATATCGCGACGCTTTACCGGCGCCCGGATTTTCTCGGCATCTGCTGCGACGTCACCGACGAGCCAGCGATCGTCGAAGCCCTGGAAACCGGCATCACGGCCTTCGGCGGCCTCGACATGCTGATCCTGAACGCCGGCATCTTCCCCGGCGGGCGGCGCATCGAAGCATTGTCCACGGATGAATGGCGCAAGGTAATGGCGGTGAACCTCGACGCCAACCTGGTGCTGATGCGCGAATGCCATCCGTTGCTCAAGGCTGCCCCTAACGGCGGGCGCGTGGTCGTCATCGGATCCAAGAATGTACCCGCCCCCGGCCCGGGCGCGGCGGCCTATTCCGCCTCGAAGGCAGCGCTTAACCAGCTTGCGCGGGTTGCCGCGCTGGAGTGGGGCGGCGACGGCATCCGCATCAACTCGCTGCACCCCAATGCCGTATTCGATACCGCGATCTGGACCGGGGAAGTGCTCGCCTCCCGCGCCAAACACTACGGCCTGACGGTGGACGAGTACAAAACCAACAATGTGCTCAAGGTCGAAGTCCGCAGCCGCGATGTCGCCGAACTCGCCGCCGAGATGTGCGGCCCATTATTCGCCAAGACCACCGCCGCGCAAGTGCCGGTGGATGGCGGCAATGAACGTGTTATTTAACTGACGGACAACCGCCATGACAAAACCGACCTCTTCCTCCAGCGTGGTCACCCTGCGCTGGCAGGGCCATCGCCTGGAGATGATCGACCAGCGCGTATTGCCGGCGCGCTTCGAGTATCTCTCCTACGATTCCGCTGCCAGTGTCGCCCACGGCATCCGCGCCATGGTGGTGCGCGGGGCGCCGGCGATCGGCTGTGCCGCCGCCTATGGCGTGGCGCTGGAAGCACTGCGACTCAAGGAAACCGCCCCGGAAACATTCCGCAGCGGGATGGAAAAAGGGTTTGCCAGCCTGGCGCAGAGCCGCCCGACGGCGGTCAACCTGTTCTGGGCATTGCAACGCATGCGCCAGGTGTGGCAGGCCATGGGCGCAGCCGCCCCTGCGGTCGTGGCCGAGCGCTTGCTGGACGAGGCCCATGAAATCCATGCCGAGGACATCCGCATCAACCGCGCCATGGGCGCAGCCGGCGCCGCGCTGCTCGCCGACGGCGCGCGCGTGCTCACCCACTGCAATGCCGGCGCGCTGGCCACGGCGGGCTGGGGCACGGCGCTGGGAGTGATCCGCTCGGCGGTGGAAGCCGGCAAGAAGATCGCGGTCATCGCCGACGAAACCCGCCCGTTCCTGCAAGGAGCACGGCTCACCGCGTGGGAGATGGTGCAGGAGAACATCCCGGTGACCCTGATCACCGACAACATGGCCGGCCACCTGATGGCGCACGGCGAGGTCGATGCGGTCATCGTCGGCACCGACCGGGTGGCGGCCAACGGCGACGTTGCCAACAAGATCGGCACCTACATGGTGGCGGTGCTGGCGCGCCGCCACAACATCCCGTTCTACGTCGCCTGCCCGCTCTCCACCATCGACTTGAACATTACCAGTGGCGCGGACATTCCGATCGAGGAGCGGGCGCCGGAGGAGGTGACAGGCTTCCGCGACTGCCAGTGGGCGGCGCAGGGCGTGTCGGTGCGCAACCCGGCCTTCGACGTCACCCCGGTCGAACTGGTGACGGCGCTGATCACCGAGAAGGGCGTGGTACGGGAGCCCGATAAAGAAAAGGTTGCGGCGCTATTCCGACAGGAATAGGTATAGAAAAATATGCCGCCGACGTAGGATGTCGCACGAAGCATGAACCGCATCGTTCGCGATTGATGCGGTTCGCTTGGCTCACCGCATCCTACGAGCTGTAGTTGTGCTGCACTTCGCGCAAATGTTTGATTGCCGGGGGGCAGCCCGGCGGCTGAACATCCGCGCGCAATAACCATGACAACATGGGGGCGCCACGGTTTCCCCTATTGTTGCCGCCCATCTACCCAATTCTCCAACAACAGTCCCGGAACTCTCTCAAATTCGCGCATGTTATTGGTGACCAGGGTTAACCCGTTACTGCGCGCATGAGCGGCAATATGCAGATCATTGAGGCCTATCGGTTGCCCCAATTTTTCAAGTACGGCCCGGATATTTCCATATTGCCAGGCGGCCTTGTCATCGTAGGATAACACCGTTAATCGACTCACAAAGTCTTCGACAACGGCGATGTTACGGGAGATATCACTACTTTTCTCGGCGCCGTGAACCAGTTCAGCCAAAGTGATGGATGAGATCGCCATTCTACCGTGATGCCGGTTGAATACCTCCAGCACTGGAAGCGGACGCCGCTTGATCACATAAATGACGATGTTGGTATCGAGGAGATATTTCAGCATCGCCGCGCCTAAAGGCTCTCTCGTTCAGCCTGAAACTGGCTTGCACGCTCGGCCATGAAATCCTCGGTAACTGTCGTCGGGCCGAGAAAGAAGCTATCCCAGGCCGACTCCGCAGGCGCGATAATGCGTTCCTGACCCGATACGCGAACTTCGACCCTTTTAACCGAATCGGGAAAACGCATTTCGGCAGGTAGCCGAACCGCCTGGGTGCGATTGTTATTAAAAACAGTGCTGATCGTCATATTTCCTCCAAGGGGTGCTATATACGCTAACTATATACACACCAAATGCCGGGGTCAAGCTACAGCACTGACGGTGCAATGCGCTTCGCTTATTGGCACCCTACATGACTATTCCGCCAGGAATAGCTGTAGTAGTTCATTCAGAAATCGCTGGCCCAGCAGAGTCGGCCGAATGTGCAGGGCGTCGCGTTCGATCAGGCCGCGACGCTGCGCCTCTTCCAGCGTGGGCAGGGCCGCGGTCAGCGACAATCCGGTGCGGGCGGAGAACAGGCTGGCCGGGAAGCCCTCGGTCAGGCGCAGGGCGTTCATCATGAACTCGAACGGCAGTTCGCCTACCGCAACGGTGCGTTCCTCTTCCAGCGCGTTTCCCGCCAGAGCCCGTTCCATATAAGCTTTCGGCTGGCGATGGCGTACCTGGCGCAGGATGCGATCATGTAGCGTGAGCTTGCCGTGCGCGCCCGCTCCTATCCCCAGGTAATCGCCGAACAGCCAGTAGTTGAGGTTGTGGCGGCAACGACTATGCTTTTTTGCAAACGCGGAAGTCTCGTAATGTTCGTAGCCGGCCCCGGCCAGTTCCGCCTCGATGGCTTCCTGCATCGCCGCCGACATATCGTCGTCCGGCAGCGACGGCGGCTGGTTGTAAAACACCGTATTGGGTTCCAGAGTGAGGTGGTAGGCCGAGATATGCTGCGGCCCGAAAGACACCGCCGCGCGAACGTCGGCCAGTGCCTCCGCCATGGTCTGCTCCGGCAGGGCGTACATCAGGTCGAGGTTGACGTTGTCGAAATTGCGCAGCGCCAGATCGACGGCGAACCGCGCCTCGCGGTCGTCGTGGATGCGGCCGAGCGCCTGCAGATGGCGCGGATTGAAGCTCTGGATGCCGAGCGACAGACGATTCACCCCGGCAGCGCGGAAGTCGGCGAATTTCTGCGCCTCCGCCGTGCCGGGATTAGCCTCCAGGGTGATTTCGGCGTGGGCTTCGACGGGCAGCAGGGTGCGCACCTGGGTCAGCAGCATGTCGATAGCCCGCGCCGAAAACAGGCTGGGCGTGCCGCCCCCCATGAAGATGCTCGCCACCTTGCGCCCCCACACCAGGGGCAGCGCGGCTTCCAGGTCTTTCACCAGCGCCGCAACGTATTCCTCCTCCGGCACGCCCTCGCGCGACTCGAAAGAACTGAAGTCGCAATAGGGGCACTTGCGGACGCACCAGGGCAGGTGGATGTAGAGGGAAAGAGGTGGCGGGGATGCAGGTTGTTGGGTTACGCGCTGCGCGCTAACCCAACCTACATTTTTATTGGGCACTTTTGAGCTTTTCAACCAATTCCGTCAGCGCCTTGCCGCGGTGGCTGATCCTGTTCTTCTGCTCCAGCGGAATTTCCGCGCCGGTCTGGCCCAGTTCGGGGATGAGGAAATAGGGGTCGTAGCCGAAGCCGCCGCTGCCGCGCGGCGTATCGATGATCTCGCCATGCATCGCGCCCTCGGCGATGATCGGCTGAGGGTCTTCCGGCCAGCGCACCAGCACCATCACGCAGTAGTAGTGCGCCTTGCGGTTGGCGTGCCCGTGCAGCAGTTCGATCAGTTTCTGGTTGTTGCGCTCATCCGATTTCGGCTCGCCGGCAAAGCGGGCGGAATGCACGCCGGGCGCGCCGTTCAGCGCATCGACGCAGATCCCGGAATCGTCCGCCAGCGCGGGCAGGCCGGAATGCGCCGAGGCGTGGCGCGCCTTGGTCAGGCAGTTCTCGATGAAGGTGCAATAGGGCTCTTCCGCTTCGGGGATGTTGAAGGCGGATTGCGGAAAAACCTCGAAATCCAGCGGCGCCAGGATGGCGCCGATTTCGCGCAACTTGCCGGCGTTGCTGGAGGCGATGACGAGTTTTTTCATGGCAGATCTCAAATCATTGGGATTTTTTCAAGTCGCCGCCTAAATCCGTCCAGAATCAGGCCGCGCTCGCTCATCCGAGCCGGAAATTATCCGTCTTCATTGCGGCTAGCGCAATCGCGCGTCCTGCTTGACGCATTCTTCTGCGCGGACATGTTGAAGATATACAATCAAATCAAAGTGAAACAGCCATTCCCGGCCAGGGCGAAATATCTTCACCGGAGTCCGATCTCAGGCATATATATCGCGTTGCTGTAACAAGGACAAAAACATTGCCTATACTGAAAAATGACGGCAAGGAAGAGCGCTGAATACATGATGCGCCACTTTTCCAGCATCCGGCCCATGGCCCGCGCCAACGGGGTTTGGCGGCTCGGGAATCTCTCGCCGCACCGTTGCGGTGCAGTTTTTGCAAAACCAAGTTAAAGAGGATCAACAGCCATGAGCAATAGCCAGTTGACCCACGGCTTTATCCGTGCGGGCCTTGACGCAAGCATTCCCCCAAGGGGCCGGCCCAGCGCAAGGGCAATCGTATTCCCGATTCCCAACGACAATGCCGGGAAGGTAAAAAGCCTGTCAGACCTGGCGCTTAGCGATTTGACTCTCGATGAGTTCCCGCTTGTCAAAGCGTGGCGCGAGCGTCTGTTCGCTCCGGAGGGAACCCCGGAGATCTGTGATGAACTCCCCAGATTGCTCACGGAATTCTTGCGCAGCCCCGAATCCGGCAAGCTTCCCCTTTATATCCGCCGCGCTAAAGCCCTTGATTATGTGTTCTCCAACAAAACTCCCCTGGTTCGCGATACCGATCTCCTGCCGGGGCAAACCACAACCAGCTTTGTGGGGCCTGTGGTTTACGTGGATACGATTGGCTACTGTATCTGGCCCGAGTTGAAAAGCGCGGGCAATCGGGCACAAAACCCGTTCAAGATTCGACCAGAGGTAGCCAGGCGGCTCAGCGAGGAGATCTTCCCCTATTGGCTGGAACGCAGGCCGGTTCAGGAGGCGGCCCGCTACAGTGACTACGACACTGCCAATTATGAAAATGACGGGCGGGATCGCGTCGATGGCGGGCAGTCCATCGATCCTCCATTGAGAAAAAAGGCCGGCGAGACCCCCAAGTGTCAGGAAATTATGGAGCGGGTGGCATTTTACCTTTCCGACAAGGCCACCTGTGTCTCCCATACCGTTCCAGATTTTGGGCGCCTGCTGAAGTTCGGGATGGACGGCCTCATCGGGCGCATGCGCAAAGACATCGAGGAGGGGGTGGCCAGTACGCCCGAACAGCTTGAGTTCCTGGAAGGCGTGGAGACCGTGTTCGAAGGCGCCAAGACCTATGCCACGCATTTGGCGGCGGCAGCCGAGCAAGCCGGCAATCGTGAGCTCGCCGCAATCTGCCGGAAGGTGCCCGCTGGCCCGGCGGAAACCCTGCATGAGGCCCTCGCCAGCATTTGGATCTGCTATCACCTGCTGCTGCAGGAGAACACGAATTTCGGGCTTTCCATCGGCCGGCTGGACCAATTGCTCAACCCCTACTACCTCAAAGACTGGGAGAAACTTGCCGATGCCCGGTCAAAAGCGGCATACACCCGGCGGGCCGTGGAACTGGTGTGCCACTTTTTCCTGCGCTGTTCCGATCATGTGCCGCTTTCCACCGAGGGTTCGGAAACCTTGTTTGCCGGCAGCGGTTCCAATCAGGCCTTGACTGTCGGCGGTACGCGCTACGAAAACGGCCGGGTCGTGGATGCCGTCAATGATATGACTTACATCATCCTCAAGGCGACTGAATTGCTGGGCATCCGTGACCCCAACGTCCATGCGCGCTATCACAAGGAAGTGCATCACCGGGATGCGGCCGGCAACCCCTTGCCACCGGGAACATTCGACCCCTATCTCAAGCGCATCAGCCAGGTCAACATCCTGACCCGGGCCACTCCCGCCATTCACGGCGATGCGCCTGTGGCACACGCCATGGCCAATTACTATGCGGCTCACGCCGGCGTGGACAGGGAAGAGGCATTGACCGACGCATTCGACTATGCGTCCATCGGGTGCATTGAGCAGAACTCCGCCGGAAGGCATTACGGCAACTCGGGTTCCACCTTGTTCGTGTTGCCCGCTGTGCTGGAGCTCGCGCTCTACGGAGGCAAACACCGCAGCGACGGCGTTGGAAAAGACGACCCCAGCCTGTTTTACCAGCAAACATCCTACACCACGCCGCCCCTTACGCAGATGAAGTCCATGAGCGAGTTCATCGAGGCTTTTCGCTTTCAGCTCGATGAAATGGCCCGCCACGCGGTGCAGTGCAACAACTACCTCGGCCGGTTCACGGAAAAGCTTCGCCCTTCTCCCTTGCTGTCCGGCCTTTTTGTCGGCCCGACCAACACGCCCGAATCCGATGGCGCCACCTTCCGGGATGTGGCGGCTGGCGGGGCCAAATACAATTCGGCCGGCATCGCCATCATCGGCCTGGCAGACGTGATTGATTCCTTTTGTGTCATCGACGCCCTGGTGTTTGGCGGCAGGGTCGCGGCAGAAGAGCTGTTGGCGGCGCTGGAGGCAGACTTCGATAAAGACCGCTTGTCCTCCCAGGCTCAGGGCGGTTTATTGCGATCCTTGATCCAGCCGGCGCAAGATTTTTTAAGTGGCGGGAAAAACCCTTCTCAATTGTCCGCGCTTGGCGCCGACCGGCTGAAAGCCATCACCGACGCAATCCGGCTAAGCCCGAAATACGGGGCCGGCGTTGACCAGACGCCGGGGGGCACCTATGACAACAGCCTTGCGGTTCGCTATACCCATTTGCTGACCGGGATGATCCAGGATGTGTTCTACAAGTACCGTACCCATCGGGGCGGCAGATATCTGGCGGGTTATTGGAGCATGACCAACCACGCGGGTTTCGGCATGTTGACGAAGGCCACCCCGAATGGCCGCCGGAGCGGCAAGCCATTCGCCAGCGGCATCACCCCGTGCCCCGGCATCGTCAAGCGCAACGGCGACCCGGTGATGATTCTCGACCATATCCTCTCCGTGGCCGAGGTGGATGGCGACACCGTGCAAAATGGTTACACCTACAACCTCAGCCTCACCACGCGGGGCAAGTCCCATTTTACCGAGGACACAGACCTGTTTTCCAGATACATGAAAACCTTTCTGGATCACAATGGGGTGCTGGTTCAGTTGTGCGTGTCCTCCATCAATGACCTGGTCGCGGCCCATCGCGCCGCGACCGCCGCCAGCCGGCCCGGTGCGGCAGAAGCGGAGGCTGCGGCACTGGAACCCTACAAAGATCTGATGATCCGCGTGGCAGGTTACTCGGCCTATTACGTCACCCTGAGCCCGCAGATGCGCCAGGAAATCATCGACAGGGCCAACTTTGCCCTGGATAACGGTATCGAGCAGCACGCCTTGGTGTCGCTCTAATCGCACAGGAGATTCGGTATGCATGCGGCTTTCCCACGCTTCCCCGAGGAGATTTGCCGGGTCATGCGGCTCGGCGCCGACGCCGGCGCCTCGCCCCAGTTACTGGAAGCGGCCGGCGGCACATTGCTGGCCAACGGCATGGCTATCCTGCTGAAGCTGGGCTTCGGCTACGTCATGCGGGATTCCCTGCTGGGCGAAGCGCAGTCCAGGAAGGCCACGGCCTTCTTCAAGGAGAATTTCATATTCACCGACCCCAATGCCTCAGGGGGTCAACGATATTACCAGGGGAAGTTCCTGATACGCACACGCCGCCCCGGCGATGACATGAACGTCTGGCTGAGGTTCTGTCCGGAGCCGGAGAGACTGTTTAAGGACACCCCCTTCGGCAAGGCCCTGGATCCCCTGGCGGTGATTGCAACGAAGGTGTTGAGCGAAGCGGAGGCGGAGCGCATCGAGAAGGACCCCGGACAGGTTGATTTGGTGATCCGCTTCAAGGACGTGGATTCCATCGTTGGCCTGATTGGCCGCCCCAGCGTGGATATCGTCGGCCTGCTCCTTGAAAATGTTGTCCAGCTCACCGGGAACGTGGGCCATTTATTCAAACTCGGCGCGCTGGCCAAGAACGTCGAATTGGCTTTGGATCTCCCGCAACCTCCTCGAACTGGACGGCCATAAGGGTACGCAGTGAAACCAAAAGCGCTAATCTTCGATATCAAGCGTGATTGCAGCGAGGATGGGCCGGGGATCAGAACCACGGTCTTCTTCAAGGGGTGTCCACTGTCCTGTGTCTGGTGCCAAAACCCGGAGGGGCAGGCAAAAGCCCCCGAGCTCTCCTGCCGGCTTGAGCCCGTAGGGTATTGGATCGGTCTGGACGAGCTGCTCTACCGGGTGATGATCGACGAGCCTTTTTTCAAGGGAACAGGCGGCGGGATAACGCTGTCCGGCGGGGAAGCCACCCTGCAGATGGAATTTGCCCACCACTTCTTGCGGCGCTTGAAACAACGGGGAATTCACACCGCTCTGGAAACCTGCGGATTCTTCAATTACAGGCGATTCCGGGAACGGCTCCTGCCTTACCTGGATTTGATTTATTTCGACCTCAAACTCATCGACGCCGCCGCCAGCCGTCGTTACACAGGCAAACCCAACCAGCTCATTCTCGAAAATTTTTCTCGCCTGGCGGCCGAGGCCAAGATACCCATTATCCCGCGTATCCCGTTGATTCCCGGAATCACGGCCGAGCCGGAGAACCTTGCCGGTCTGGCGCGTTTTCTCGCCAAACATCCGGCTGCAGCCGCCACGCTGCTTCCTTATAACCCCCTCTGGCTGGACAAGCCGAAGCGGCTTGGCAAGACCGCAAAATACCGGCGCCGTTCCTTCATGACGGAGGAGGAGATAAGCGCATGCAGAAAGCATTTCCTGAAAAATAACCCCGCAAAACCAGAGGAGTCTACACCATGCAAATCGATTTTCATCATGCCACGACCTATGTCGCCGCACGTCTAGCCGGATTTGACAAAGCCGAAGCAGAAATCATCGCCTATGCGGCACAGTACGTTGACGATGCCACCAGCAGAGGCCCCGTCTATTTCGACAACAAGGCTGTTTTCAACCGCACCAGCTCGGCCCACAAGATGCTCGATCCGAGAAATACCATAGCGCTGGAAAACCAATTGGTCTGGATGCCGTTTCATTTCCTGCCGGGAAACGGTGGATTGCCTGCGGGGCAAAATCCTTCCGGAACATTCATCAACAAGATCGTCTGTAAACCTGGCGGCCCGGTTGCCCAGGATATGGTCAGGGCCGCCATCCTGGATCAGGATAAGCGTTATGGCCTCCACCGGCTCGGCGTCACGATGCATGTCTATGCGGACACTTGGGCGCACCAGGGCTTTGCCGGGGTGATGCATGAGATCAACGAGGTGGAGTGCGCCGAAGAGACTGGCAAGACTGGCGTATTCGGGAAGCTCAGGAAATTCCTCTGGGACCGGGTAGAGGACACCATCCCGCCTTTGGGGCATGGGCGCGCCAATATCTTTCCGGATATGCCTTTCCTTTCATGGAAATATTGTAACGGGCGAGACGAGATCGTTAGCCGCAACAATACCGATGATTTCTGTGAGGCTGCGGATCAAATGTGCCGGGCCATGAAGCGCTATCGGGCCAAGAACCCCGATGCGGTCGTGACAGGCATTCCGGAAAACGACATGTCCAGGATAAAAAATCTTTTTGTGAGCCTGAAAGAAGAAGACGGCAGCAAGCGCCATAAAGCCTGGCTAGAAGCCATCAAGAACGGGGAATTCAGCTTCGGGGCCGAAGAGATATCTTATAACCCCAGAGGGGGAGACTCATGGAAGGAGCAAGCGCTGGGCACCAGCCTTGACCTCATGGAGCACACTTATAAGCCGGGTTTTCTGACCAGCAACTGGAAATTGTTTCATGACGCCATTCAGGCTCACCGGTTCCACGTGGCCCACGAAATCTTGCCGGAGTACGGGATTTGCGCCGCTTGAACCGGACGCTCGCGCCAGGTTCTTGTGAAGCGCTGAATCCACCGCTTGCAAACGTGTAGAGCACGCTGCGGCAATAGATCGAATATAACAAGGAGAATGTCATGACAACATATTTAAGCAGCGGCCATTTTGTCGGCGCCTCGCCAACTGAAGCTCGCGCCCTGGCCGATGGCCTTGAAAAGCTGCTTGGGAGCGATTACGACGGGGATTTTTATCCCATGCTGGGGCGCTATCAACGAATCCTGGCCGACAACAACAGGCGCGCCGAATGGCCTGCGATCCATGAAAAACTGCGGATTCTGTTCTTGTGCGGGAAAGCCGCTCCCCTTGACGGCCCCATGATAGGCATACCGGTTTCGATTCGAGACAGCGATTATTTTGTGGAAACCGCCCAACTTTTTGGCAAGAAGCGATCCATAGCCGCCGGCATCGAATGGATGGCAACCGCATGGAACGCAAGCTTCGCCGACACCGGCCTGTGGATGGGCAAGACCTATGAGCCGGTGTCCCGGGACACCGTGGCCAGGAAAACAGGCAACGACAGCGTGACGATGGCAAACTATGATCCGGACACGACTCGTATCGGCCGCAATTTCTTTCGCGCCCCCCCGAATCCCAGCATTATTCAGACAATCGGCCTTCCCGGGCTGACAGCTCTCTGGCATCTGCAGGATCGCCCTTTATCGACGGCCACGAAGCTATACGAAGGGCAACTGCTCGCAGCTCATCTCGAGAAAGAGAGAGCGATTCCCTACAGCAAAACAGGCGGCATCTTTCTGGCGAACCTCGGCAAATCGGTTGTGCCAGAAATGAACGGCAAGCTGGTCTACCAATTGAATTATCGTTGGCCGAAACTCAATCCAGCCTATCCCATGACCCGTCTCATCGACGAGATTGTCCAGATTGACGAGGGCATTTATTTGGGGCAATTGGTCTTCGCCACCCGCCACTACAGCCTGGGCGCGCTCGACTTGCCATTCTTGCCCGGCATACCGGAAATGCAGCTTGGCGAGGCCTATTGCCCAGGGTGTCCCGCCATGACGCCAGAGGAAGAAAAGATCGATTATGGATACCAGAACAACGGTTTTTTCCTGATGATGGATCCGCTTTATGCGAAGCGTGTATACAGCGATGCCGCTTTTCCCCAGCTACGGCCCCGGCCGGGTGAAACAGGCTATGCGGAATTGGGTTATGACAAAAACACTGCCGAGGAGAAGCCACAGGCGCCAGCGATGCCTCGCATCAGTAGCGTTCAACGTGGAGAGGAGGCGATGGAGTGGACAGAAGGGTGGAAGTCTAACGGCGCTTTGCGTGAGAAATTCACTACGTTCATCCTGGAGCCTTCCCCCAGGGGATCGGATGGCGATATGCGGGAAATGCGGTGGGATGGCGAATCCATCCTGCAGATGCTGCAAAGGATAAGCCACGAAATTTCCTCGCAGAGCAAATACGAAGACCATTTGCGTCATTTCGAGCAACTCAACCGTCTTTTCCGCTGCGGAGTGGCGCCCAAGGTGGAAAATGGCCTGTTTAAGGGCCATGGACGGAAAGGGTACAACACTCAGGTAAATGGGCAGGAAAAACGAGACTGGTATGGCGAGGAAGAGTCCTCCGTTGGCTTTGACTATTACCACGGGGCAACGCTGAATCTCCATTGGGGTTTTGCCGAGACATTTTGCCCTGACCGTGACAGCAAAATCGACGAAGGACTTTTTTTCCCTGGCGCATTGGCCACCGTCCTGAGAGCAGACCAGACCAGAGGCCCTAATGTTTTGAACGCGCTATGGGGAAGCATTGGCAAATACATATTCCCATGGGCAGGCAAGTCTTACGAAAAGATCAGCGGCCGCAAGTTAAGCATGTTGCTGGATGAGAGCGGTGATTTGGCTGAACGTTATCCTGGGCGGGTGCATGAACTGAAAACCCATCTCGCCAGCGCTCCTCATTATGATCTTGTGCTGAAGAATCGTGACCGCTACTGGAAAAATGAAGGGCGATATGCCCCGCACTTGAAAAGCGGCTCCTGGGACGCGGGGATGCCGGAAGAAGATAAGGCATTCTGGACCCAGGAAGCGGCGGCGCGATGGGTTTTCGGCAACAACATCCAGGATGCGAGAATACTTGCAGCCGATCCGGTCATGCGCCTCATCGACATGAATTATCGCACCCCCGACCCTTCCTTGCAGGCGGTCTCCGAGGACGGGCCATCCCCTTTTGCCCGCCAAGGGTACATCTTTCTCGGCGCCGCCGATCAAGATTCCATCATGCCGATGAACAATGGAGAAACAAGCAGGAAAAAGGTATTCCAGTTTCACTACCGTTATCCCATGATAGGCGGCGCAGCGCCGATTGGTTACTGCCTCGACGAGCTGGTTGAAATCGCGGACGGTCTCTTCCTCGGGCAACTCATCTATTCGACGGCTTTGCACATACCGTTTCACTCCAGCGTGGATCCGGCGGAATATAAATATCAGCTATTCGGTTACTTCCTGCTGCTGGATGACGAGTGGGAATACCACCGCAAAGCGATAGGGCTGGATGCCGTGGGAATATGATTGCGGGTGTGGGTGTGGAACTTACGGAAGCGGCAGTCAAGACCATAAAGCCGGTGAACCTGTGTTTCGGCTGGGGCGTGGAACTGCCAGACCTCGCGCCCACAGATCTGATTCTTATGGTAGGGTTCCGTGCCCACACCTCATACCTCGGCGACCCGGAGGGCGCGTCCATAAGTTGTTTTGACCTGCTCGTGCCGCATCTGTTCGACAGCGAAGAGGCTCTGCGCTAGCAACATACGTGAGGCAGAGGCGGGCATATCACCCCAATCCCAGCGCCGCCTTCTGCCTGGCCACCAGTTGCTCGATGCCGCTCTGGCCAAGGTCGAGCATGGCCTCCATTTCCGTGCGCGAGAACGGCGCGCCTTCCGCCGTGCCCTGCACCTCGACGAAGCCGCCTCTACCGGTCATGACGATGTTCATGTCGGTGTCGCAATCGGAATCCTCGACATAATCCAGGTCCAGCACCGGCACGCCCCGATAGACTCCGACCGAGACCGCGGCGACGAAATCGCGCAGCGGCGATTCCGTGAGTTTGCCTTCCTTCAGCAGGAAGGAAACGGCATCGTGCAGCGCCACATAGGCGCCGGTAATGCTGGCGGTGCGGGTGCCGCCATCGGCCTGGATGACATCGCAGTCGATCTGGATGGTGCGCTCGCCGAGCGCCTTGAGGTCCACCACTGCCCGCAGGGAGCGCCCGATCAGGCGCTGGATTTCCTGGGTGCGCCCGGTCTGTTTTCCCCTGGCCGCCTCGCGGTCGATGCGGGTATTGGTGGAGCGCGGCAGCATGCCATATTCGGCGGTGGTCCACCCTTGGGCCTTGCCGCGCAGGAACGGCGGCACTTTTTCGTCGATGCTGGCGGTGCAGATCACCTTGGTGTCGCCGCACTCGATCAGCACCGAGCCTTCGGCATGCTTGGTGTAATTGCGGGTAATGACGATATTGCGGAGCTGGTCCGGGTTGCGCTGGCTGGGCCGCATGAATGTCCTCTGGTTCAATCTAAAAAACTCAGTTGAACCGCAGAGACGCGGAGGCGCTGAGTAAAAACAATGAGTTACAGCATTGCACGGCCTCACCCATTTGGAGAGGCGAAAAATTGTTGTAACCCATTTGCTTCTCTGCGCCTCCGCGTCTCCGCGGTTAAGCAATTGCCGTTTTTAGGTTCAACGAAAAAAGCGCCATTATAACGCCGGTTTATTTCGAAAATTTCCGGATCGTTGCCTGGATCTCGGCAATCGCGCGCTCGATGTCCGCTTCCGTCACATCCTGCCCGCCTTCCATGCCCCGCTCCACACTGAAGGTATTGAGCTGCACCGTATAGCTTTCCAATGGCATGGTGGCGGTGGATATCGAGCGCGGGGCGAACAGTTTTTCGTCGCCCCAGCGCATGCCGATCGCGCTCAGGTTGTCGCCCTGCTCACCGCCGCGCAATTCGGCATGGTCGAGCAACTCGGGAACGGCGGTAGCGATCGGGTAGGTATCGAGAATCGAGGCGATCTCATCCGTCGAGAGCAGGCCCCACAGGCCGTCGGAACACATCAGCAGGGTATCCCCTTCGCGTAGCCGCATCTTGCGCGACAACTCGATGTCGGGGGGAATGGGGCCGCCCAGGCAACTGTAAACCTTGTTGCGCTCGGGGTGCGTGGTCATCTCGTCCTCGCTGATTATGCCCTGCTCGAACAGTTGCTGAACCAGGGAGTGGTCGCGGGTGCGGGATGCCAGCTTGCCGCCATGAAAGAAGTACAAACGGGTATCCCCGACATGGGCCCAGTAGGCATGACCATCCTGCACCACGCAAGCCACGCAGGTGGTGCGGGGATGCTCGCTCAGGCCGTGCGCCAGAACATAATCGCCAATCGCCTCGTGCGCCTGGTTAATAGTGGCTATCAGAAAGCGGAACGGATCTTTCAGCGCCGGCGTTGCCAGCTTCTGGAAATTTTCCACCAGGAATTGCACCGCGATCTGGGAGGCGATCTCGCCGTGAAAATGGCCGCCCATGCCATCGGCCACCACCATCAGCAGCGCGTCCCGGCTGTAGGAATAGGCCAAGCGGTCCTGGTTGTATCTGCGTCCACCCTGACGGCTGGACTGGAAAATCGAAAATTTCACCGGTCACCTGTTTTGCCGAATTTATTGCGTATGCTGTGCAGCAGCGAGACTTTTTTCTGCGCTTCCGGCACCTTGCCCTTCTCCAGCAGCGCCTTTTGCACCACGAACACGCTTTGCGGCCGTTCCAGCGGGTCCAGTTTCAGGCACCAGTCGATGAGTTCGAGCAAATGCTCGGAAAAGTGGCCGCTCCAGAGTTTTTTTACCGACTCCTGCTGGTCCTGTTCCAGGCGCAGGTTGGCCGCCTGGGGAGCAAAACCGGAAAGGCAGGCGAACAGGCTCGCGCCGACGCCGTAAATATCGGTCCACGGGCCGAGCGCGTCGCGGTCGTGACCGTATTGCTCCGGCGCGGCGAAACCCGGCGTGTACATCGGGTTGAGGCTGGATTTTTCCTGGGTCAGCGTCTGCCGCGCCGCGCCGAAATCCAGTAACAGCGGGGAGCCGTCAAGGCGGATGTAGATGTTCGACGGCTTGAGATCGAGGTGCAATATTTTGTGGGCATGCACCTCGCGCAGGCCGCCGAGCATTTCGGCGAAAATGCGCCGGATGAAGTTCTCGCCGATCTCTTTCTTGCGGTGCAGGATATAGTCCTGCAGCGTCCGTCCGCGCTCGTACTGCATCACCAGATAAACCGTTTCATTGGCGCGGAAGAAGTTGGTCACCCGCACCACGTTGGGGTGAGCGATCCGGGCAAGCGCCAGCCCTTCCTCGAAAAAGCATTTCATTCCATAACGAAACACATTCAGGTTTTCCGCTGAAGTAGCTTGCACCAATGCGCCAGATTCCCGTAGCACCAAAGCGCTGGGCAGATACTCCTTGATCGCCACCGGCAATCCGTTCTCGTCATGCGCCAGGTAAACCAGGCTGAAGCCGCCTGAGCTGATCTGCTTGTCGATACGGTAATTCAGCAACGGGTAGCCGTGAGGAAGAGCCTGATTGGGTTGTGAGGCCATTGCACCATCTGTATGATTGAACCCCAACCATTATTCTGATTTGGCTGGGCAAAGTAAAGCCAATAACCAATAAACGGACACCCCATGATCTACAGCATGACCGGATTTGCCGCAGTGACACAGGAACTGGAGC
>CAMTYG010000127.1:0-11783 GCA_947085875.1 uncultured Sulfuricella sp. | reverse complement strand
TTCGTCGAAGCGATCCCCGCCGCCCGCCCCTGGGTGGCGCTGCATTCCCTGGAGCTGACCCGCCATCCCGGGCATGCCCGGCAGTATGAAAAAATGGCGGCGCAACTCGGGCAGGATGCCGCTTCCGTGCCGGCCCTGTTGTTCTGCGGCGAGATGCATGTGGGCTGGGACAAGGCCGAAACCACGGGCGCGGAGATTGCTTGGCGCCTGGATGAATGCCATGCCCGCCTCCTCGCGGGCAGTGTTATTGCCAGCCTTTCGGCCGGCAAGCTCAGCGTGCCCATCCTGGGCGAGGTGGACCCGCAGCGTTTCTCCCTGCCCCTGCTGACCCTCGCCATCGCCGGCCTGGATGCCTTCAACCCCTGCGCCTTTTTCGTGCTGCTGTTCCTGCTTTCCCTGCTTGCGCACCAGAAAAACCGCAAGCGCATGCTCGTCATCGGCGGCATTTTCGTGCTGTTCTCCGGCCTGATGTATTTCGCCTTCATGGCGGCCTGGCTCAACCTGTTCCAGTTGCTCGGCAACCTCGCCTGGGTGACCCTGGCTGCGGGGGCTCTGGCGGTGTTTGTCGGCGCCGTCAACATCAAGGATTTCTTCGCTTTCGGGCGGGGGCCGACCCTGTCCATCCCGGAATCGCGCAAACCGGATATTTACCGCCGCGCCCGCGCCATCCTCGGCGCCGGTAATCTGCCGGCGATGGCCGCGGCGACGGTGTTCCTGGCGGTTGCCGCCAATTTTTACGAGCTGTTGTGTACCGCCGGATTCCCCATGGTCTATACCCGGTTGCTCACCTTGAGCGGGCTGTCGCCCGCCGGGCATTACCTTTATCTGGCTTTGTACAACCTGATCTACGTGGTGCCGCTGGTTCTCATCGTGCTGGCTTTCGTGCGTACCATGGGCGCGCGCAAGCTGACGGAACGGGATGGCCGGCTGCTGAAGCTGCTCTCCGGCAGCATGATGCTGGGGCTGGGTGTGTTGCTGCTGGTCGCGCCGGAATGGCTGAATAATCTGGCCGTAGCGTTCGGTTTGCTGGGCGTAGCCGTGGCCATCACCTGGATCGCCGCGCGGATGACCCGTGATTCCACTTCCAAATCAAAGGTGAATTTGTAACCACAAAAAAACCCCCTTACAAATCATAAGATTAGCGCGTACAGGTATTTTGAGTAGCCTGTTTGCTCGTTTTTTTGACGTCAGGCAATCAGAACATCCGGTGCAATGCGCTTCGCTTATTGGCACCCTGCTTTTCGAGCATCTCCGCTGCGTGCCTGCGGGTGGTGTCGGTGATGTCCACCCCGCCCAGCATGCGGGCGACCTCATCGATGCGCGCATCCCGCTCCAGCTCCTGGATGTGGCTCACCACGCCGCCGTCGCGGGTGGCCTTGCTGACCTGCCAGTGATGGTCGCCCTGCGCCGCCACCTGGGGCAGGTGGGTAACGCACAGCACCTGGCGCTCGGCGCCGAGTTGCTTGAGTAACTGGCCGACGATTTCCGCCACGCCGCCGCCGATGCCCACATCCACTTCGTCGAAGATCAGGGTGGGAACCAGCGATACCTTGCTGGTGATGACCTGGATGGCGAGACTGATGCGCGACAGTTCGCCGCCGGAAGCGACCTTGGCCAGCGGCTTGGGCAGCAGGCTGCTGTGGGCGCTGACCAGGAACTCGATCTCTTCGAGGCCGTGCGCATTGCCTTCAAATGTGGTCAGCGCAATCTCGAAGCGTCCGCCCGCCATGGCGAGCGACTGCATCGCGGCGCTGACCTTGCCGGCCAGCTCCTGCGCCGCGTCTTTCCTGGCTGCGCTCAGCTTGCCGGCCAGATCGAGATATTGCGCCTGGGCCGTCTGTTCGCGCTGGGCCTCGTCGCCGCCGCTGTCGAAGCCGCGCAACTCATCCAGGCGAGCGCGCTTCTCGGCCAGCAGCTCAGGCAGTTGATCCGGCCCGACGCGGTATTTGCGCGCGGCGTCGTGAACCTCCGCCAGCCGCTGCTCGCACTGGGCAAGGCGCTGCGGATCCAGATCGAGGCGCTGCAGGTAATGGCGCAGGCTGTAGGCGGCCTCGCGCAGTTGCACTTCGGCCGGCTCCAGCAGCTCCAGCACTTCTTTCAATCCGGTGTCGTACTCGACCAGGTTGTTGAGGCGCGCAATCACGCCATTGACCTGAGCCAGGCAAGCCATGTCATTTTCCGACAGGACTTCCAGGCCAAACTGCGCACCCTCCATCAAGCTGGCGGCGTGGGTTAGCCGGCCGTGTTCGGCCAGCAACTCTTCCCATTCCGGGGTGGAAAAATTCAGTGTCGCAAGCTCTTTCACCTGCCATTCCAACCGCTCCAGCTCCTCAATGTAGGCGGCGGCATTCTTCTCTCGCTCCAGCCGCGCCTTCTTGAGCACCTGCCATTCCTTCCAGGCCACCGCCGTTTCCTTGGCCGGGCGTCCCAGGCCGGCGTAAGCGTCGAGCAGTTCGCGCTGGGCAGCCGCCTTGAGCAGGGATTGATGGGCGTGCTGGCCGTGAATGTCCACCAGGAACTCGCCGGTCTCGCGCAATTGCTGCAACGTGGCGGAACGTCCGTTGATGAAGGCGCGCGAGCGGCCGCCGGCATCCACCACGCGGCGCATCAGGCACACGCCGGGATCGCCGCCGAGCTCGTGCTCGTCCAGCCAGGACTGAAGCTGGGGAAGGGTGCGGGTGTCGAACTCGGCCTCGATCTCGGCGCGCTCCGCACCGGCGCGCACCACGCCGGCATCGGCGCGTTCACCCAATGCCAGCGACAAGGCGTCGATCAGGATAGATTTGCCTGCTCCGGTCTCTCCGGTCAGCACGGTGAAGCCGGACTGAAATTCCAGCTCGAGGCGGTCTACGATAACGAAATCACGGATGTTGAGGGTCAGGAGCATAATTCAGTCTAAAAAGCGATTAACCACGAATTTGCACGAATGAAGCACGAATGTTCACGAATAATCAATGGCACACTTAGTACGCATGCCCACCAACCGGGTGAAGCGGCGTTTGCTCTATTCGTGTTCATTCGTGAAAATTCGTGTCATTCGTGGTGTGCTGTTTTAAGGTTTACAACTTCTCCCCCCAGTGTAGTTTCTGGCGCAGCATGTCGTAATAGCTGTGGCCGAAGGGGTGGAGCAGGCGCACCATCTGCTTGGACCGGCGCACGATCACCCAGTCGTTTTCCTGCAAGTCGAAATGGCGCTGGCCGTCGAAATGCACGCGCGCGTCGTTGGCATGAAGCAGCAGAATTTCGATGGTGCTTTCGCTGTTCACCGCGATCGGCCGGTTGCTCAGGGTATGCGGGCAAATCGGCACGAGCACCACCGCTTCCAGCGTGGGGTGCAGGATCGGCCCGCCGGATGACAGCGCATAGGCGGTGGAGCCGGTCGGCGTCGAGACAATCAGGCCGTCGGAGCGCTGGCTGTAGACGAACTGGCCGTCGACAAACACTTCCAGCTCGATCAGGCGCGCCGTCGCGCCCTTGCTCACCACCGTGTCGTTGAAGGCGCAGGCTTCGTAGATACTCTCCCCCTGGCGGCGGACGGTCACATCGAGCAGGAAGCGCGCTTCGCTGAGGTAGTCGCCGGCGAGGATTTCCGCCATGGTTTCCAGCATGGTATCGGCCGACACATCGGTCAAAAAGCCAAGCCGGCCCTGGTTGATGCCGATCAGCGGCACACCGAAGGTATGCAGGGAACGGGCGATATTCAGCATGGTGCCATCGCCGCCGAGCACCACGGCCAGATCAGCCTGCTCTCCGATCTCTTTCAGGTCAGCCAGGGGATAGCCGGTCACGCCGGTGCTTTCGGCCGTCCGACGCTCCACCAGCACGGTGTGTTCCTGTTCGACGAGAAACCTGGCCAGGCGCAACAGCGGATCGCCGATCTCCGGGCTATTGTATTTGCCAATCAGGGCAATGGTTTTGAAGAGCTGACTCATGCCGCGAATTAAACCATAATAAAACTTTTGGTGGTACTATCCGGGATGACTCGAAGTGCATAACACATAACGCACAACCTGAACGTATGATCGACAAACGCGCGCAAATCCTGCTTAAAACCCTGGTGGAACGTTATATCAGCGAAGGCCAGCCCATCGGCTCGCGGACCCTGTCGAAGTTCTCCGGCCTGGACCTCAGCCCGGCCACCATCCGGAACATCATGGCCGACCTGGAAGAAATGGGCTACATCATCAGCCCGCACACCAGCGCCGGTCGCATTCCGACTCCGCTCGGCTACCGCTTCTTCGTCGACTCCCTGCTCACCGTGCAACCGCTGGATGCCATCGAAGTGCACCAACTGGAAAACCAGCTTCATCCCAGCGAACCGCAGAAGCTGATCGCTTCCGCCTCGCAGCTGCTGTCCGACCTGACCCAGTTCGCCGGTATCGTGATGGCGCCGAAGCGCCGCAGCATCGCCTTCCGCCATATCGAATTTGTGAATCTTTCCGACAAGCGCATACTCTTAATACTGGTCACCACCGACGACAACGTGCAGAACCGTATCATCGTCAGCGAGAAAGCCTATTCCTCTTCGGAGCTGACCCAGGCGGCCAACTTCATCAACCAGCACTACACCGGCTGCACCCTGGAAGAGGTGCGCGGCAAAATGCAGGTTGAACTGAAACAGTTGCACCACGACATGACCGCGCTCATGGCTGTGGCGCTGGAGGCCGGTAGCGAGGCGATGGGCGAGAGCGCCGACAGCTACGTGCTCTCCGGCGAGCGCAAGCTGCTGCATGTGCAGGACCTGTCTTCCAACATGGCGTCCTTGCGCAAGCTGTTCGACGCATTCGATCAGAAAACCACCCTGTTGCAGCTTCTGGACTTCAGCCAGCGCGCCCAGGGCGTGCAGATATTCATCGGCGGCGAATCCGGCCGCATGCCGCTCGACGAATGCAGCCTGGTGACCGCACCCTACGAAGTGGATGGCCAGATCGTCGGCACCGTCGGCGTGATCGGCCCGACCCGGATGGCCTACGAACGTATCATCCCGATCGTGGATATCACTGCCAAGCTGCTGTCCAGCGCGCTTTCGTACCATTAAAAAATAGTGCTGAGTACCGAGTCCTGAGTGCTGAGTAAAACCACCACCTCCCAAGACTCGGCACTCAGCGCCCCGGACTAATACCATGGAACCTACCTACCATCACGGCACGCCCAGCCGTACCGGCATTCTCCTGATCAACCTCGGCACGCCCGACGCGCCCACTGCCGCAGCGGTGAAACCTTATCTCAAAGAGTTCCTCAGCGACCCGCGCGTGGTGGAAACTTCCCGTGCGCTGTGGTGGCTGATTCTGAACGGCATCATCCTCGTCACCCGACCGAAGAAATCGGCGGAAAAATACGCCAAGATATGGATGAAGGAAGGTTCTCCGCTGCTGGTTCATACCCAGCGGCAAGCCAGGATGCTGAAGGGTTATCTCGGCGAATCGTTGAAATCGCCGTCTGCACTGCCCCTCTCCCACGAGGGGGAGAGGGGGCAAGCGACTATCCCTCCAGAGAACGGAGGGTCAGGCTCTGTTTTGATCGAATTCGCCATGCGCTACGGCAACCCTTCGGTTGCGTCGGCACTGGATAAACTCAGGCAGCAGAACTGCGGCCGCATCCTGATTCTCCCGCTCTACCCGCAATATGCTGCCAGCACCGCGGCCTCGGCGTTCGATGCGGTGTTCGAGGCCCTGAAAAAAGTGCGCAACATGCCGGAAATCCGCACCGTCCGGAGCTTTCATGACCACCCCGGCTACATCGCGGCATTGGCGCAAAGCGTGCGCGACAACTGGATGCAGAATGGCCGCCCCGACAAGCTCGTCATGAGTTTCCACGGCGCACCGCGCGACACGCTGGATAAAGGCGACCCCTACCACTGCGAATGCCAGAAAACCGGCCGCCTGCTGGCAGAGGCGCTGGAACTGAAACCGGATCAATACCGGATCAGCTTCCAGTCACGCTTCGGCCGTGCCGAATGGCTCAAGCCCTACACCACGGCAACCCTGGAAGAACTCGGCAAGCAGGGCATCAACCGGGTGGATGTCATTTGCCCGGGCTTTGTCGGCGATTGCCTCGAAACCCTGGAGGAGATTGCGATGGAAGGCAAAGCCTCCTTCCTCGGCGCCGGAGGCAAGGAGTTCCATTACATTCCCTGCCTTAACGAGCGCGATGACTGGATTCGCGCCCTGAGTCATATCGCCGCCGAAAACCTGCAAGGCTGGATCGAGACTGAAAACAAGGAAGCCTGCGCCGCTTCCCGCAACCGTGCGCTGGCGATGGGCGCAACAGACTAAAAACCTTCCTTTTTCAGCATCAAGCCGCCGTGTCCTCAAGCTCTTCGGAAAGACCCTGCTGCATCCGCCTAACACAATGAAAGTTTTGCGAATATCGCAAAATATTCTGCCTGTCCCCATCAAGTTCCAGTCCGAATCGCCGCTAAGTTCTATGTAAAACTTATCCGCCGGGATGGAGCAAATCATGAAAATCGAAAGCTCGAACATTCTGCTGACCAGCCAGCATAGCTCCATCGAGAAGCGCACGGTCGAGGAATCGCTCAGAATGTGGACAGGCAGCCAGCGCCCTGACCCTTCGACCGGACTCAGGACGGGATTTGAGGGGCGGCAGGCACCGGTGCGAAACGCCGCTCCCGCATCCGTCATCGTCAACCTTTCCCCGGAAGGCAAGTCTGCGGCGCAAGCCGACTCATCCAGGCAAACGGCGGCGGTTGACCCGGAAAAAGAACTGGAGAAAGATTCTCGCTATCTGTTGATCAAACTGATGGTCGAAGCGCTCACCGGCAAGCGGATCAATCTGGTAAAAATGGAGGATAGCCAGCCGGCCCAATCCGCTCAGGACATCCCCGATCCGAACCAGGCCGCCGCACCGGAGCAGCCGCAGCCGGCGGGTTTCAGCATCGAATACGACCGTCACGAAGTCCATTACGAGGCCGAGCAGACCGCCTTCTCCGCCACGGGCACCGTCGCAACCGCAGACGGCAAGGAAATAAGGTTCGACTTGAATCTCACCATGAGCCGCGAATACCTTGAGCAAACCGATGTCAGCCTGCGCCTGGGCGATGCCGTGAAGAAAGACCCGCTGGCGATCAATTTTGGCGGCACCGCGGCGCAACTCACCGATACCAAGTTCAGCTTCGACCTCGACAGCGACGGCACGACCGACCAGATTTCCTTTGTCGGCGCAGGCAGCGGCTTCCTGGCGCTGGACAAGAACGCGGACGGCAAGATCAACAACGGCAGCGAGCTGTTCGGCCCCGGCACAGGCAACGGCTTTTCCGAGCTGGCCGCCTACGACCAGGACAAGAACAACTGGATCGACGAGAACGATGCGGTTTACGCGCAGCTCAGGGTGTGGGCCAAGGATGCGGAAGGCAACGACACCCTGAGCACTCTGGCGCAGAGGAATGTCGGCGCGATCTACCTCGGCAACGTCAGCACGCCATTCGATATCAAGAATGGCCAGAACCGGCTCGATGGCCAAGTCAGATCATCCGGCGTCTATCTCAAGGAAAACGGCGGCGCCGGCACGGTACAACAGATCGACCTGGTCGTTTAGTCACCCATCACTTCTTCCCTGCATTCCACGGCAACTACGGCCTCGACGATAGCGTAGCGCGACATTTTTGATCGCCCTGCTCTTGAAAAAAATGTCCCTAGCCCCATTAAGGGTTGCATTGTTATCAGGAGGACGTCATGCAACCCGAAAATCAAAAGAACAAAATCGAACAGGAAGAATTCCTCGAAAATCTCGGCGAAGCTTCAACCGTGAGCGCAGCCTTCCAGGCGGGCGTCGAAGGCGAAGCGGTCGAAGTCATGCCCAGCCTGGAAGAAATGCTCAAACAGGCCGAACTCAACGCGCAGGAACACCATGATGCCTGGCTGCGCGCCAAGGCCGATGCGGACAACATCCGCAAACGCACCCAGGTGGAAATCGCCAGCGCCCACAAATTCGCCGTCGAGGGCTTCTCGTCCGAGCTGCTGGCCGTCAAGGACAGTCTGGAAGCCGCCATCAAGGTGGAAACCGCCGACCTGGCCAGCATGAAGAGCGGGGTCGAGCTGACCCTCAAACAGCTGGTATCGGTGTTCGACAAATTCAATTTGAGTGAAATTCATCCGGTGGGTGAAAAATTTGACCCCCACAAGCACCAGGCCATCAGCATGGTGGAAGCCGACGCCGCGCCCAATACGGTAGTCAGCGTTCTGCAAAAAGGCTACCTGCTGCACGACCGGGTGTTGCGCCCGGCGCTGGTGATGGTGGCCAAGGGCAAAGACGCTTAGCGCCTACCCCGGCCTGAAGGCCGGGGTTTCAGATGCGCGGGTTTGGGAGGGGTGAAAACCCCTTCCAAACTGAAAACACACCGGCCTGAAGGCGGTGACTACATTTCTGGGTTGAAATAAATTCGAGCATCCCCATCTGGGAAACAAGGTTAATTTTTAATCATTCGTTACAAAGGAAGAAACATGGGAAAAATCATTGGTATTGACTTGGGCACCACCAACTCGTGCGTGGCGATCATGGAAAACGGCCAGTCCAAGGTCATCGAAAACTCCGAAGGCGCGCGCACCACGCCTTCCATCGTCGCTTACGCGGAGGATGGCGAAATCCTGTGCGGCGCGCCGGCCAAGCGCCAGGCCGTCACCAACCCGAGAAACACCCTGTATGCGGTGAAGCGCCTGATCGGCCGCCGTTTCGAGGAAAAGGAAGTGCAGAAGGACATCAACCTGATGCCCTACAAGATCCTCAAGGCCGACAACGGCGACGCCTGGGTCGAAGCGCGCGACAAGAAAATGGCGCCGCCGCAGGTTTCCGCCGAAGTGCTGCGCAAGATGAAAAAGACCGCCGAAGACTACCTCGGCGAGGAAGTCACCGAAGCCGTGATCACCGTGCCGGCCTACTTCAACGACAGCCAGCGCCAAGCCACCAAGGACGCCGGCCGCATCGCCGGTCTGGAAGTCAAGCGCATCATCAACGAGCCGACCGCAGCCGCGCTTGCCTTCGGCATGGACAAGAAGGAAGGCGACCGCAAGATCGCGGTGTACGACCTGGGCGGCGGCACCTTCGACATTTCCATCATCGAAATTGCCGAGATTGAGGGCGAACACCAGTTCGAAGTGCTCTCCACCAACGGCGACACCTTCCTCGGCGGTGAAGACTTCGACCAGCGCCTGATGGACTACCTGGTGGACGAATTCAAGAAAGAAAACGGCATCGACCTGAAGAAGGACGTGCTCGCCCTGCAGCGCCTGAAAGACGCTGCGGAGAAGGCCAAGATCGAGCTGTCCTCTTCGCAGCAGACCGAAGTCAACCTGCCCTACATCACCGCCGACGCGTCCGGCCCGAAACACCTGGCCGTGAAAATCACGCGTTCCAAGTTCGAGTCTCTCGTCGAGGAGCTGATCGAGCGCACCATCGAGCCCTGCCGCATGGCCATCAAGGATGCCGGCGTAAAGCTCGACGACATCGCCGACGTGATCCTGGTCGGCGGCCAGAGCCGCATGCCCAAGGTGCAGGAAAAGGTAAAGGAGATTTTCGGCAAGGAACCGCGCAAGGACGTCAACCCGGATGAAGCCGTCGCCATCGGCGCAGCGATCCAGGGCGGCGTGCTGCAGGGCGAAGTCAAGGACGTGCTGCTGCTCGACGTAACGCCCTTGTCCCTGGGCATCGAGACCATGGGCGGCGTGATGACCAAGCTGATCCAGAAGAACACCACCATCCCGACCAAGGCGAGCCAGATATTCTCCACCGCCGAGGACAACCAGAACGCGGTGACCATCCATGTTCTGCAGGGCGAACGCGACGTAGCCTCCGGCAACAAGAGCCTGGGCCAGTTCAACCTCTCCGACATCCCGCCGGCATCGCGCGGCATGCCGCAGATCGAGGTCACTTTCGACATCGACGCCAACGGCATCCTGCACGTTTCCGCCAAGGACAAGGCCACCGGCAAGGAAAACAAGATCAAGATCCAGGCCAGTTCCGGCCTGTCCGAAGAGGAAATCCGCCGCATGGAGCAGGACGCGGCCGCCCACGCCGAAGACGACCGCAAGACGCTGGAACTGGTCAACGCCCGCAACCAGTGCGACGGCATGGTGCATTCGGTGAAGAAATCCCTGGCCGACTACGGCGACAAGGTCAGCGCCGATGAAAAAGCCGCCATCGAGGCCGCGCTGAAAGACGCCGAGGAAGCGCTCAAAGGCAACGACAAGGACACCATCGAAGCCAAGACCAAGGCGCTGGGAGAAGCTTCCCACAAGCTGGCCGAGAAGATGTACGCCGAACAGGCGCAACCGGAAGCGGGCGGAGCCGAAGTCGGCAAGAAGGCAGCTGACGACAACGTGGTGGATGCCGAGTTCGAAGAAGTAAAAACCGAAAAAAAGTGAGGAGTTAGGGGTTGCTGGGGTGAGGGGTGAGAGGTGAGGGGTGAGGAGTGAGCATTTATTGCGCATACTTCCAAAACCCCGCCTCACGCCTCACGCCTCACGCCTCACGCCTCATGCCTCACGCCTCACGCCTCACGCCTCACGCAATTATGTCCAAACGTGACTACTACGAAACTCTCGGCGTCAATAAGGACGCCAACGACGACGAGATCAAGAAGGCCTACCGCAAGCTCGCGATGAAATTCCATCCGGACCGCAATCCGGATAATCCGAAGGCCGAGGAGCATTTCAAGGAAGCCAAGGAAGCTTACGAGATCCTGTCCGACGCGAGCAAGCGTTCCGCCTACGACCAGTACGGCCATGCCGGTGTCGACCAGCAGTCCGGCATGGGCGGCGCGGGAGGGTTCGGCGGCGGTTTCGCCGACGCCTTCGGCGACATCTTCGGCGACATCTTCGGCGGCGCCGGCGGTGGCCGCGGAGGACGCTCCAACGTCTACCGCGGCGCCGACCTGCGCTACAACCTGGAAATCTCGCTGGAAGAAGCTGCACGCGGCACCGAAACCAAGATTCGCATCCCCACCATGGCGGAGTGCGACACCTGCCACGGCAGCGGCGCCAAGGCCGGCTCCAGGCCGGAAACCTGCCCCACTTGCGCCGGCCACGGCCAGGTGCGGATGCAGCAGGGATTCTTCTCGATCCAGCAGGCCTGCCCGAAATGCCACGGCAGCGGCAAGGTGATCGCCCACCCCTGTGGCACCTGTCAAGGCAGCGGACGCGTCAAGCAGTACAAAACCCTGGCGGTAAAAATCCCCTCGGGTGTCGACGAAGGCGACCGCATCCGCCTCTCGGGCGAAGGCGAAGCCGGCGTCAACGGCGGTCCGCCGGGCGATCTGTACGTGGTCATCCAGATCAAGGCGCACGCGGTTTTCCGGCGCGACCACAACGACCTGCACTGCGAAATGCCGATCAGCTTCACCACCGCAGCGCTGGGCGGCGAAATCGAAATCCCGACGCTGGACGGCCACGCCAAGATCAAGATCCCGGCGGAAACCCAGTCCGGCAAGGTGTTCCGTCTGCGCGGCAAAGGCATTAAAGGGGTGCGCAGCAACGCCCACGGCGACCTGATGTGCCACATGGTGGTGGAAACGCCGGTCAGCCTGACCGAACGCCAGAAAGAACTGCTGCGCGAACTGGAGACGCTCAACGAGCAGGACGGCGCCCGGCACAACCCGCGAACCAAATCCTGGATGGACAAGATGAAACAGTTCTTCGGGCCGTAGCCCTTGCACTAACTCAACGCAGAAAGCCAAGGGGCAGGAAGATAATTCCTGCCCCTTGGCTTTTGTAGCTCATCCGAGGGCTAGGCGCGTCGCCAGACCGTGCCCTGCGGCGTATCCTCCAGCACGA
>CAMTYG010000126.1:0-5369 GCA_947085875.1 uncultured Sulfuricella sp. | reverse complement strand
GCGGGCATCGGTCAGCATCGGCGAGGACTTGACCCCGGTGGCGAGGAAAGCGAAGACGTCGTAAGCGAAGGAATTAAGCTTCGACAGGGTGTTGCGGTTGGCGCGGGCAAAGGTGTTGTAGGCAATCGCCGCCGGTATCGCCACTGCCAGGCCCAGGCCGGTCATGATGAGCGCCTCGCCCACCGGCCCGGCAACCTTGTCCAGGCCACCCTGGCCTGACAGGCCAATGGCGATCAGGGCGTGGTAGATGCCCCACACGGTGCCGAAGAGACCGACGAAGGGCGCGCTCGATGCGACTGTGGCGAGGAAGGTCTGGCCGAATTCGAGGCGCGTTTTGTCTTCCTCGATGGCGCGTTTTAGGGAGCGGGTCAGCAGCTCCTCCGGCGCGCCGGAGTCGATCAGGCTGGCCGTGTTGCACTCGCGGTTGTTCTTGCAGCGGCTGTGCTGCTCTAGGGCGGTGAATCCGTGGTGCACCAGATGGGAGAACGGCTCGGTGATGCCGGTCTCGCGGACGCGTTGCGCTACCGCCTCAAGATTGGTCGCCTCCCAGAAAGCATCGAGAAAGGCTGCGCTTTTCCGGCGCATCCGGAAAGCCCGGATTCCCTTGGTGAGCATGAGGTACCAGGTGCCGAGCGACATCACCAGCAGCACGGCCAGGATGAAAAGGGCCACGCCGTCGGCGTGGGTCAGGAAATGGGCAAGGCCCAGCGGCTCGTTCATGTCAACCTTTCAAATTAAAAATAATGGGAACCAGTACCCAGGCGCCGACGGCCTCGTCGCCGCGCCGTGCGGGAACGAACTTCCAGCGCCAGACCGCTTCCTGCGCCGCCTGGTCGAGGCGCGGGGAGCCGCTTCCAGTATTGATCTGAATCTGGCTGGGCCGGCCGTTGGGCTCGACAAAAACCCGCAGCAGCACCTTGCCATTCTCCCCCATGCGCCGGGAGATGGACGGGTAGGCGGGCGCCGGGTTATCCAGGTAGCCGGCATCGAAACGGGGCTGCGTCACCGGAGCCTCAGTCACGGCGGGGACTGGCGCCGGCGCGGGCGTAGGGGCTTCCTTGACCACCGGCGCCTCAGCCGCCGCGCCCGGTTCATCAGACTTGGCTGCCAGCGTCTGAGGGTGGAGCAATGGGGCGGCCTTGGGAACCGGGAGCCGGGCAGCCGGCTTTTGGCTCGGCGGAGACACTTCAGCCTGTCTGGGCGATTCCGGCTGTATGACGCTAACCATCAGCGTCGTCAGTTGAGGCGATGGCGGCGCTGCGTTCATGGACAGGAGCATGACCGCAACCGCAACATGCAGCCCGACGACGGCGAATAGACCTTGGGAGGAAAAGCGATTTTCCAGTCCGTAGGGCTGAGAGAATGAAATCGTCTGCATGGCGTCTTTTGTTATCTTAATGAGAAGTGTTCTCATTATCATGCATAAAGTCTTTCGACGCAACATATTTTTTGCGCATCGCTCCGATGCGCCGTAAGTCATCAAGTGAATCCGCGAACAATGTTCTGATGCGGGAATATTCATTACAATAACGACCTTTACAGATTTCGGTTTTTTCCAGATGAATACCCAATGGTTTGCGCTATGGCTGTCGGGTTTGTTGCTGCTTTCCGGATGTGCGACGCCGCCGGTAACGCCCGATGCGCCCCAGCCCAAGCCCGCCGTTAAGCCCGCGCCCAAGATCGCGCTGGTTTTGGGCGGCGGCGCGGTGCGCGGATTTGCCCACATCGGCGTGATCAAGACGCTGGAGGCGCACGGCATCGTGCCGGACATGGTGGTGGGGACGAGCGCCGGCAGCGTGGTCGGGGCGCTGTATGCCGGCGGCTACAGCGGCTTCGAGTTGCAGAAAATCGCTTTCCAGCTGGAACAGGAGAGCGTGGGGGATTGGGTGCTGCCGGACCGGGGTTTCATCAAGGGGGAAATGCTGCAGAATTTTATCAACAAGGCGTTGAAGAACCGCCCCATCGAGCGGCTGAACAAGCCTTTTGCTGCCGTCACCACCGAATTGCAGACCGGTGAGGTTGCGGTGTTCCGTCGCGGCAACACCGGCATGGCCGTGCGCGCATCGAGCAGCATTCCGGGCGTGTTTCAGCCGGTCAAGATCGATGGCAGGGAATATGTGGACGGCGGCTTGGTTAGTCCGATTCCGGTCAGGGCCGCGCGTGGCATGGGGGCGGATGTCGTGATCGCGGTGGATATCTCGGGCAAGCCGAAGAATGCCCGGCTGAACGATACCATCGACATCTTCCTGCAGGCCTTCAGCATCATGGGGCAGACCATCGGGCGCTACGAGCTGGCCGAGGCGGATGTGGTGATCCGGCCGCAAACCGGCACGATCGGTGCGACTGAATTCGACCAGAAGCATCTGGCCATCATGGAAGGGGAGAAAGCGGCGCTGGCCGCGTTACCGCTTATTCGTTCGAAGCTGCAAAAGGCAAACGGGAAGTAACTACACGGCGGGCGCCGTTGAAACGCTTGACCCAGTAGTTTTCCTTCATGTTGACGACTTCGACGCCGCGCCCGGTCACCGAGGCGTGAACAAACTTGTTTTCGCCAAGATAAATGCCGACGTGGGAATAAGCGTGGCGCATGGTGTTGTAAAACACCAGGTCGCCGGGCTGGAGCTCGGAAATCGCAATTTTCTGGCCGAACATGCTGATGGCGCGGGCGTTGTGCGGCAGGATCAGGCCGGCGGCTTGTTTATAGACGTGACTAACGAAGCCGCTGCAATCCAGGCCGGTTTCAGGCGATTTCCCGCCGTACTTGTAGTTGACTCCGACCAGGCTCAGCGCGTACATCAGCATTTCCGACGCCTTGTCGATCGAGCTGGCGAATGCGGTTTGTTGCGGCGCATCAGCGACAACGCCATCGGCTGTGCCAGCCGTGCTGGCAAGCAACAGGAATCCGCCGAGCAGGAAAGTTTTGTAAGGGAGCATCATTTTACTTCTGAGGGGATGGGGGTATTTTAATGATTACTGTCTTTACGTCAAGAAAACCTTCTGAAAACGACTAGAATTAATCAAGGAGGCAATATGCCATTTCGTGACCGTAACGAAGCCGCTCGCCGCTTGGTGGAGCGTCTTGCTGTCTATAAAGGGCGGAATCCGCTGGTGCTGGCGATTCCGCGCGGCGCTGTGCCGATGGCCAGTATCGTCGCCGCGGCCCTGGAAGGGGACGTGGATGTAGTGCTGGTGAGGAAGCTGCGCGCGCCTTACAACCCGGAATTCGCCGTCGGTTCCATCGATGAAAGCGGTTGGACCTATATCGCGGATTATGCGGCGCAGGCGGGCGCTTCGCCGGAATATCTTGAAGCCGAGAAGAAGACGCAGATGGAAACCATGCGTAACCGCCGTGCGCAATATACGCCGATCAGGCCGCCGATCGATCCGGCCGGGCGCATTGTGATCGTGCTCGACGATGGTCTGGCCACCGGAGCGACCATGATTTCGGCGCTGCATGCCCTGCGCGCGAAGAATCCGGCCAAGCTGATTTGCGCCGTGCCGGTTTCTCCGCCGGACACGCTGGATAAGGTGGCGCGCTATGCTGACGAGGTGATCTGCCTGGAAGCGCCGGCCTGGTTCCAGGCGGTGGGGCAGTTCTACATGGATTTCCCGCAGGTGGAGGACGAAGAGGTTATCGCGATTCTGCGCCAGAACGCGGCATGAATTTACCGAACCAGTTGGCGGCGTGCCTGGCCACCTGTTCCAGCGTTCCCGGCTCCTCGAACAGGTGGGTAGCGCCGGGGATGACTATCAATTCCTTCTCGCAGTGCAGGGCGCGATGGGCTGCCTGGTTGAGGCCGATCACCACGTCGTCGAAACCGCCCACGATCAGCAGGGTAGGGGCCGCAACCCTGTTCAGGGCTACCTCTCCCGCGAGGTCGGGGCGTCCGCCACGGGAAACCACGGCGGCAATTTTTTTGCCTTCTTCTGCGGCAGCCTGTAAAGCCGCCGCCGCGCCGGTGCTGGCGCCGAAATAGCCGATAGCGAGGGATTGCGTGGCCGGCTCGCTTTGCAGCCAGCGGGTCGCGGCCAGCAGCCGTCGGGTCAGAAGCGGGATGTCGAAGCGGGTGGCGTAATCCGTATCTTCATGCTGCGTCAGCAGGTCGATCAGCAGTGTGCCCAGGCCAGCATCGCGCAGCACGCGCGCGACGGTGTTGTTCCTCGGGCTGAGGCGGCTGCTGCCGCTGCCGTGTGCAAACAGCACCACCCCGATCGCGTTTTCAGGCAGCTCCAGCATGCCTTCCAGGCTGATTGTGCCGGATGGCCCGGCGGGAATGTGCACCAGTCGGGAAATCATGGTTCTGGGTGAAACGCGCTCATCACCACCGGGATGCGGCGCGAGCCGAATGCTTCGACGAATTTCTCGAAGCGTCCGGCAATCGCCGTGCCGCAATCCGGGCAATGGCCGTCGTCGGTCAGGCGGTAGGCGTTGATCTGGTACCAGTCGCGCACGATCAGGGGTTTCCTGCACGACGGGCAAAATGTGGTGTCGCCTTCCGGGTCGTGCACGTTGCCGGTATAGACGTAACTCAGGCCTTCCTTCATGGCGATGCGCCGCGCACGAGTCAGCGTTGCGGAAGGCGTGGCCGGTACATCCATCATCTTGTAGTCGGGATGGAAGGCCGAGAAGTGCAGCGGCACGTCTGCTCCCAGCTCCTTGAACACCCAGCGGCTCAGGGCGGTGAGTTCCTCGTCCGTGTCGTTGTGGCCGGGGATGATCAGGGTGGTGATCTCGGTCCACACGTCCGTTTCACGACACAGGTACACCAGGGTGTCGAGAACCGGCTGGAGATGGCCGCCGGTGAGCTTGTGGTAGAAGTCCTCGGTGAAGCCTTTGAGATCGACGTTGGCGGCATCCATTTTGGTGTAGAACTCACGCCGCGCCTGGTCGTGCATGTAGCCGGCAGTGACCGCCACGGTTTTGATGCCGCGCGCATGGCAGGCGTCGGCGGTGTCCATGGCATATTCGGCGAAGATTACCGGGTCGTTGTAGGTGAAAGCCACGCTCTTGCAGCCGTATTTTTCCGCCGCGACGGCGATCGCCGCGGGCGAGGCCTGATCCATCAGGCGGTCCATGTCTTTGGCTTTGCTGATGTCCCAGTTCTGGCAGAACTTGCAGGCCAGATTGCAGCCTGCGGTGCCGAAGGAGAACACGCTGGTGCCGGGGTAAAAATGGTTGAGGGGTTTCTTCTCGATCGGGTCGATGCAGAAGCCGGAGGAGCGGCCGTAAGTGGTCAGCACCATCTCGCCGTTTTCCACCATGCGTACGAAGCACAGGCCGCGCTGGCCCTCATGCAGCTTGCAGTCGCGCGGGCACAGGTCGCACTGGATGCGCCCATCGTCGAGTTTGTGCCACCAGCGGGCGGGAT
>CAMTYG010000125.1:0-5310 GCA_947085875.1 uncultured Sulfuricella sp. | reverse complement strand
TCGGCCGTGGCTCTGGCTCTGGCGCACCGCGACCTGCTGCGGGACAACCAGCGCCTCGCCGACCAGGTGCGGATGCAGATCGGCGTGATCTCGAAGCAGGAAATGGCGCTGCGCCGGCTGGAAGAAGAGTCGCCGGGGATCACCAAGGTGCACTGGGGGGAGGACGGTTCGGTGATTTTCGACGAGACCGAATTTTCCGACGATGCCGCACAGGAAGCCGACAAGTGGCTGAAATCGACGAAATAAACCGCAAGATCACGGTAAAGCTGGTCTATTACGGCCCGGCGCAAAGCGGCAAGACCACCAATCTGATGCGGCTGCATGATCTTCTCACGCCCGGCATGAAGGGGGAGATCATGACCCTGGAAACGCAGAACGACCGCACCCTGTTTTTTGATCTTCTGCCGCTCGGCTTTAAAACCCCGTCCGGCTGGCTGGTAAAGCTCAAGCTGTTTACCGTGCCGGGCCAGGTGGCGCACGATGCGACCCGCAAGGCGGTGCTGTCGCGCGCCGATGGCATGGTGTTCGTGGCCGACTCGCAGCGTTCGCAGTCAATCAACAATGCCGAGGCATTCCAGAACCTGGAGGAGAATGTGCAACGCGTGGGCCTGAATTTTTCCCATGTGCCACTGGTGGTGCAGTTCAACAAACGCGACTTGCCGGAGGCGCAGATCCTGTCCGAGGACGAGATCAGGCAACGCTGGTCTCAGGCCCCCTGGCCGCTGGTGTTTTCGTCGGCGCTGGTGGGCGAGGGCGTCAGGGAGACGTTCTGCAAACTGCTCGAGCAGGTATACCCGGTGCTGGATAAGTCTATTGCCCTGGAGGAAACCCATGGCGTCGATCGGCAGTCTTTCATTGCCGCAGTGATGGGGGGCTGAGATGGAAATCACCCCGCGCCCTTTTGACCGTGAACTGACTATACAGGAGCTGCTCGCCGGGATTTCGCTGGAGCGGCTGGGCGGGATACTCAGGGTGTTTCTGGGCGGCGATTTCCGCCTGCTCGGAGCCGACGGCAGCTGTTTGCTGGGCAGTGCGGGGCCGCTCGCGCAGCCGCGCCACGCCGAGATAAACCATGACCTCGAGGTGTTCGGTCAGCTCGAATCGGCGAGTGCGGACGAATCCCGCCTTTCCGCCGCAGCCGCCATGATTGAACTGATGCTGCGCCTGTCGGCGCGCTACCACATGGCGGCCGAGCTCCATATCGAGACTGTCCATGCGGACTACGCGGCGCTGCAGCAAAAGCATGCGGCACTGACGGAATCGGAAGCGCGCTACAAAGCCCTGTCCGAGGAGCTTGAGGCGCGCGTCAAGGAGCAGGTAAAAATTATCGAATCGGCGCAACGCCAGCTCTACCAGGCGGAAAAGCTGGCCTCCATCGGCCAGCTTGCGGCGGGCGTGGCGCACGAAATCAACAACCCGATCGGCTTCATCCGCAGCAACCTGAGCACCGCGCAACAATATGTGACCAGCCTGAAGCGTTTGGCGGAACCCATGAAAACGGGGAACATGGCACAGTTCCAGTCCGCGTGGAAAGAGGCGGATATGGAATTCCTGCTGGAAGACTTCGCCGCCCTGCTGAGCGAGAGCGTGGAGGGGGCGGACCGTGTGACGAAGATCGTGTCCGACCTCAAGGGCTTTTCCAATGTCGATCAGGCGGAGGAGGAGGTCGTTGACCTCAACGACAATCTCCGCTTCGCCTGCAATGTGCTGGCCGGGCAGGTCAAGGACAGGGTGAAACTGGTTCTGGAGCTGGGAGTATTGCCTAAAACCCTGTGTTTGCCGGGGCACCTGAACCAGGTATTTCTCAATCTGCTGCTCAATGCGGCCCAGGCGATTACCGACCGGGGCCTCATCGAGGTTCGCAGCGAAGTGGCCGGGAATGAAATCCGTATCTGCATCCGCGATAACGGCTGCGGCATCCCGGAGGGGAACCTGGATCGCCTCTTCGACCCGTTCTTCACCACGCGCCAGGTGGGCAGCGGCACCGGCCTGGGCCTGACGGTGTGCCGCGACATTGTGCGGGCCCACGGCGGACGGATCGAGGTGGAAAGCAAGGTGGGGGTGGGAACGACGTTTACGGTGTGTTTGCCAATCGGATGAGGAAACATGGCTAATTACGCGTCACTTTTTACCGGCACACCAGACGGAGGGCCGCCAAGCCAGGCGGAACCGGCCAAGCCGGCCGTTTACCGCATCCTGCTGGTGGACGATGAGCCGAATGTGCTCAAGGCGTTGCAGCGCGTGTTCCGCCAGGAAAACTACGAGATCGTGCTCGCCAGCAATGGCGCGGAGGCAATCGACCTGCTGAACAAGGGCGTATTCCACCTGATGATTTCCGATTACATGATGCCGGGGATGACCGGTGCCCAGGTGCTGAAGCAGGCCAAGGCGATCCAGCCCGACATGATCCGCATCATGCTCACCGGCCATGCCGACACCGGCGCGGTGATGGGGGCGGTCAACGAGGGCGCGGTCTACAAGTTCATTCTCAAGCCGTGGAACGATGACGACCTGCGCGTGACGGTGGCGATTGCGCTGGAACAGTTCGATCTGATCCGGAAGAACCGCGTGCTGCAGAAGGAAAATGCGAAGAAAACCAATGAAATCAGCGCGCTGGCGAAGATGGCGGTAACCAATCGCAGCCAGCTCGCGATCATGCTCAACAAGCGCGGCCTGCTCAACAGCCAGCAGGTGCAGGAACTGCATCGCCTGCAGCAGGCGCACAAGGAACCCATCATCAAGCTGCTGCTGGAGCGCGACTGGGTGCCGGAAAAAACCCTGCGGGACATCCTGCGCAAGGATTTCCTGGTTGAAGAGGTTTCCTTGGGCGAGTTCCATGTCGATCCGGCGATAGCCTCCCTGATTCCGCAGAGCTTCTGCGAACGGCAGTGGGTGGTGCCGCTCAAACTGGAAGGGCGGCGCCTGATGCTGGCGGTGGCCGACCCGATGGATTCCGGTCTGGTGGACGATTTGCGCTTTGTTTCCGGGCTGGAAATCCAGGCGGTGATGGCGGACGTGGCCAGCATCCGCGCCAAGATCGCCGAGGTCTACGGCAGCGAGGGCCAGCCCTCGTTCGAGGACCTGGAAACGCTGGTCTCCAGCTCCGATCCCTATGAAGGCATCGAGGTGGTGATCGACGAGGAGGAAGACCAGCGCTCGCTAGAAGAACTGCTGCGCGGCACCGAGGAACCGCCCGCCATCCGCCTGGTCAACGCCATCATCCTCGAAGCCATCCGCCTCGGCGCTTCCGATATCCACATCCATCCGCGCACCAAGAGCGTGGTGGTGCGGCTCAGGATCGACGGCGTGCTCGCCGACAAGATCCACATCCCGCACCAGCTCCATACCTCGCTGGTGTCGCGCCTGAAGGTGATGTCCGAGCTCGACATCAGCGAGCGCCGTCGCCCGCAGGACGGCCGCATCACGGTGAAGACGCCGCTGCGGATCGTCGATCTGCGCATTTCCACCCTGCCAACCATCAACGGCGAGAAGGTGGTGATGCGCATCCTCGACCGCAATTCCGCGGTGAAGAGCATCGAGGGGCTCGGCTTCGCGCCGGCCGACCTGAAAAAGGTGCTCAACATGGTGGACAAGCCGCAGGGCCTCATCCTCACTACCGGCCCCACCGGCAGCGGCAAGACCACCACCCTGTATGGCCTGTTGCAGCACAAGGCCGACCCTGGCAAGAACTATGTCACCATCGAGGATCCGGTGGAATATTACCTCGACATGGCCGGCCAGGTGCTGATCAAGGAGAAAATCGGCCTGACCTTTCCCATCGTGCTGCGCTCGATCCTGCGCCAGGATCCGGACGTGATCCTGATCGGCGAGATCCGCGATCTGGAGACCGCCGAGGTGGCGCTTCATGCCGCGCTTACGGGCCATCTGGTCTATTCCACCCTGCACACCAACTCGGCGGTGGCGACCATCGCCCGCCTGTTCGATCTCGGCCTCAAGCCCTACGTGCTGGCGACCGCGCTCGAAGGCATCATCGCCCAGCGCCTGGTGCGGTGCATCTGCAACGACTGCCGCGAGCCAGACACACCCGCGCCGGAACTGCTGGCACGGCTCGGCCCGCTGTTTGAAGCGGCGAAGATCACCGCCTCTCGCGGCAAGGGTTGCGCCAAATGTCACGGCACGGGCTACCGCGGGCGGCTCGGAATTTACGAGGTGCTGGAGCCGGATGAAAAAATGCGCGACCTCATCGCCAGTGGCGCCAGCATCCTCGAAATGACGAAATTGGCGCGCCAGATCGGCGCCACGCCGATGGTTGAAGATGCACGGGAAAAGGTCAATGCCGGGCTGACCACGCTGGAAGAAGTGCTGCGCGTGCTCGGGCCGCAATAAATACAGTCCTGAGTGCTGAGTTGAAAGTCCTGAGATATGTAGGTTGGGTTAGCGGCTTTATCGCGTAACCCAACAAACCCAAACATTCAAGGCTGGTGTTTAAGGGAAGATTGGGTTTGTTGGGTTACGGCGCAAAAAAACCGCGCCTAACCCAACCTACATATCTGAGTAAAATTTCGATACTCAGCACTCAGCACTCAAAATCAGCGCTGCGGCCACTTTTCTGCCTTCGGACGCGAGGATGTTATAGGTGCGGCAGGCCGCAGGGGTGCCCATCACTTCCACGCCGATATGCGCCCGGATCAGCGCCTCCGTCAGGCGGGGGTGAGGAAAGCGCAGGGTGCCGCCGGTGCCGAGCAGTACGATCTCCGGCTTGAATTCCAGGATGGCCTCGAAATGGGCGGCTTCCAGCGCTGCGAAGCTGTGCGCCGGCCATTTTTCGACGATCCGGTCCGGCAGCACGATCAGGCTGGCTTGATAGCGTTGATGGTTGACCGCGACATGGTCGGTGTCGTAGCCGGTGAAAAGGTTTAAGCCGGCAGCGTTGGCCAGGTGGAGCTTCAAGGTGGGCCTCCATTTGCGGGACAAGGGACGGTCGGGTAAGATTATACCTTTTAAGCGCAATTTAAGCGCGCCGTGTGAAGCGGCCCGGTCGCCAGCACAAAAGGGGCTCGAAGCCATGCAACCCGTACTCAAATCCAGCAAGCTCGCCAACGTCTGCTACGACATCCGTGGCCCGGTGATGGCGCGCGCCCGGCAGATGGAGGAGGACGGCCACCGCATCATCAAGCTCAACATCGGCAATCCGGCGCCATTCGGCTTCGAAGCGCCGGAAGAAATCCTCCAGGATGTGATTCACAATCTGCCCAACGCCTCCGGCTATTCCGACTCCAAGGGGCTGTTCGCCGCGCGCAAGGCGATCATGCATTACACCCAGGAAAAAAAGATCCGCGATGTGCAGAT
>CAMTYG010000124.1:0-8574 GCA_947085875.1 uncultured Sulfuricella sp. | reverse complement strand
GTTGATCATTCCGGCCAGGCGGTTGCCCAGCGCTTTGATAGACACGTCGATTTCCTGGTGGATAATGACGGTGATGAGGTCGATGTTTTCCTCGTAGCTTTCAATCGCCAGGCCCTTTTCAATATACTTGCGGATTTGCTCGTTGCGAGAGATATGCTCCCGGTCCGCTTTTTTATCAATTTCGCCGCACATCTGTTTTGTAAGATAAATGGACGTGGTGATTTTTTCGTCCTGTTGTTTGCCGGCTTTCGCCATAGGACACGCTCCTTTCCTTATTATTAGTCAGTCAAAGCTCCCATTCATCTTTTTCCTCCTGAGCGCCCGGTTCTAAAAAATCAAAATCATCTGGGTCTAATTCATCAAAATCCGAAATGTCCACATGAAAATCTGCTTTATCCTCCCCGAGCGCCTTATTGTTATCCAGAGGAATAGCATCGTAGCTTACATCCCTGGAGGTCTGCGGCATACCCTCCTTCTCGGCCATGGAGTGATATTGGCTATTGGCAACAATAATATGGTCCAATACGCTGATCTGGAGCGGCGAATAGAGTAGGGGCGATTACTCGCCCCTCTCACGGAACCGTGCATGCGGACCATCGCACACGGCTCTTCCATCAGTTCGCCTTTTTAGCACAAAGATTTTCGTAAACACTTAACAGACTGACAAAACCAATCTTTTCAAACCATTTAAGGTCAAGGGATGCATGAACCATTTGACACGCCGAATTTCGCCATCTAGTCATGGACAAGCTTAACATCTTATCCTTTTTCCATCCTTTGCGCATTAGGATGGACCAAATACGGCGTGGATTGCGCCAACTCCGCATCTGCACCATTCTGACTCGTCGCCGTATCCACGTATCTATGGTTTTAAATAAAGTTTTTACATTCCCATATCCATAATAATTGGCCCAACCCCTGATATAAGGAATTAATTTCTTTAACAAGGTTGGCATGTTGGTTGTCTGGTTTCGTCGGGTAATTTCTCTTATCTTGGCTTTGAACTTACTCAGCGCCTTTTCACTTGGTTTTAGATAACAGGTAAAGATATCGTCCTCTTTTCGTTTACGCCGAAAGTGTACGACTTTGAAGTGGTACCCAAGGAAATCAAAGCCTTGTCGAGCATCAACAATCTTCGTTTTATCCGGATGTAGCGTGAGCCCGAGTTGACCTTCTAGTATCTCTTTTGATCCCTTTAATGCTCGTTGCGCAGATTTTTCGTAACTACTCAGCACTGCAATATTTGAGCAACACAAATAGGGGTACTTTGTACCCCTATGAATGGATATGAATTAATTAATGAGAGGTGGCGCAGGGATAACAGGCTTGCTTGCAAAAGCATCCCGAATTTTCTTTAGGATTGGAAACTCTTGCTTACGAACCGTTGAAATGAATCCTCGAATTCGGCAGAAGATATCTGCGCCTTTTTTGCTGCGGAATGAGCCGGAAATCTTTTGCATGGTCTTGATCATGCGAATGGCTTGTTCGGCAACGTTGTTCGTAAAAGGCACCTGGAAATTATACATAAAGGCAAGTACTGCTTGTCTATTTTCTAATCGATCCAAGAGATTTTTTGCCTTACTCTGCTTGATCCGCCCCTTCTTTTTTTCCACTGGTTGCGGTGGCGGTGGATTTTCTGCGAATCCGATGTCGAGAATGGTTCGATACTTCGCTTCGTAGCCAACGATTGTGTCCGGTTCCATATGCGTGAAGCCTGCGCTGATCAGGTCTTCTTTTTTCTTTTTGATGTCATACAGCAAATCGATCATAAGCTGTCCCCATGTCTGCATATAGTTCTCGACCACCGCAACTAACTCGCGGTGATGGTGTTCGTTGCACAGAGCATGACCGCACTTATAGCAGGTTAGGCCATGCCGATGATGAGATCACGAGAAAGGTTTATTTGCACGTTACTAAGACAATGAAAAAAGAGGCCTCCCAAAAGTTCAGCGAACTCATGAAAAGCCTCTAATCTATCGATACCCCTACAGAGTATCATTTTTTTATCGTTTGAATGTGGGCAAAATGTGGGCATTAGGGTAAATTCGGCGTTTTTAAAACGCTCAGTCCATTGGTACAAGCGGATTGTAAGATTTGACTTACATCATGCCGCCCATGCCACCCATGCCGCCCATATCGCCGCCGCCCATGCCGCCGCCCGATTCTTCCTTCGGCAGTTCGGCCACCATGCATTCGGTGGTGAGCATCAGGCCAGCTACGGAAGCGGCGTTCTGCAGCGCGTAGCGGGTCACCTTGGTGGGGTCGAGCACGCCCATTTCCACCATGTCGCCATAGGTGTCGTTGGCGGCGTTGAAGCCAAAGTTGCCCTTGCCCTCGGCCACCTTGTTCACCACCACCGACGGCTCGACGCCGGCGTTGGCGACGATCTGACGCAGCGGCTCTTCCAGGGCGCGCAGCACGATCTTGATGCCGGCATCCTGGTCGGCGTTGTCGCCCTTGATCTTGGCGATGGCGTCACGGGTGCGCAACAGGGCCACGCCGCCGCCAGCGACGATGCCTTCTTCCACCGCTGCGCGGGTGGCGTGCAGGGCGTCTTCGACGCGGGCTTTCTTCTCTTTCATCTCGACTTCGGTGGCAGCCCCGACCTTGATCACGGCCACACCGCCTGCCAGCTTGGCGACGCGTTCTTGCAGCTTTTCACGGTCGTAGTCGCTGGTGGTTTCTTCGATCTGCTTGCGAACCTGCTTGACACGACCTTCGATGTTTTTGTGATCGCCGGCGCCGTCGATGACGATGGTTTCATCCTTGCCGACTTCGATGCGCTTGGCCTGGCCCAGTTCGGCCAGGGTGCATTTTTCCAGGGACAGGCCCACTTCCTCGGCGATCACGGTGCCGCCGGTGAGGATGGCGATGTCTTCCAGCATGGCCTTGCGACGGTCGCCGAAGCCAGGCGCTTTGACTGCGCAGGTCTTCAGGATGCCACGGATGTTGTTCACCACCAGGGTGGCCAGCGCTTCGCCGTCCACGTCCTCGGCGACGATCAGCAGCGGACGACCGGCCTTGGCGACTTGCTCCAGTATCGGCAGCAGGTCGCGGATGTTGGAGATTTTCTTGTCATGCAGCAGCACGAAGGGATTCTCCAGCAGGGAGATCTGGCGGTCCGGATTGTTGATGAAATAAGGGGACAGGTAGCCGCGGTCGAACTGCATGCCTTCCACCACTTCCAGCTCGTTCTGCAGGCTGGTGCCGTCTTCCACGGTGATCACGCCTTCCTTGCCGACCTTGTCCATGGCTTCAGCGATGATGTCGCCGATGGAAGTGTCGGAGTTGGCGGAAATGGAACCCACCTGGGCGATTTCCTTGTTGGTGGTGCAAGGCTTGGAGATGTTCTTCAGCTCGATGATGCAGGCTTCAACCGCCTTGTCGATGCCGCGCTTCAGATCCATCGGGTTCATGCCGGCGGAAACGAATTTCATGCCTTCGCGCACAATCGCCTGGGCCAGCACGGTGGCGGTGGTGGTGCCGTCACCGGCCACGTCGGAGGTCTTGGAAGCAACTTCCTTCACCATCTGCGCGCCCATGTTCTCGAACTTGTCTTTCAGCTCGATTTCCTTGGCCACGGATACGCCGTCCTTGGTGATGGTCGGGGCGCCGAAAGAGCGCTCCAGAACCACGTTGCGGCCTTTCGGGCCGAGGGTCACTTTAACTGCGTTGGCCAGAACATTGATGCCGGCCACCATGCGGTGACGAACGTCGTCGCCGAATCTTACGTCTTTAGCTGCCATGTTTGATATCTCCTGATACTTGGTTGATGTCGGGTTACGCTGCGCTAACCCAACCTGCAAATTCGATTAAGCTTCGACCACGCCCATGATGTCTTCTTCGCGCATCACCAGCAGCTCATCGCCACCCACCTTGACGGCCTGGCCGGAATACTTGCCAAACAGCACTTTGTCGCCGACTTTGACATCCAGCGCGCGCACTTCGCCGCTTTCCAGAATCTTGCCCTTGCCCACGGCGACAATTTCGCCCTGGTCGGGTTTTTCAGCGGCAGAGCCGGGGATGACGATACCGGAAGCGGTTTTTTCTTCGGCTTCCAACCGCTTGACAATCACGCGGTCGTGCAACGGACGAATTTTCATTGTTTCAATCTCCTGTCAGGTCTGGTTAACGAATTAAATCCGGCAAACCGCCTGCGCTGTTTGCCGGTAAAAAAATTTCGGGGATGGCGCTGTTAGCACTCATGCCCGACGAGTGCTAATAATAGGGGCTAAGCAGTCAAATTTCAAGGGGAAGAAATGTCGTTCGTGTTGTCGTTCGCCAATAAAGTCGATAGCTTTGCCAATAAGTCCGATAGTCAACCGCTATGCTGGGTATTGATATCAGCGATAGCGCTAACTAACAACCAATAAAAACAACTCTTTACTGATGGGTGAAAATTAGTATTGACGGCTTACAGCCGAAGAGAATTTCCAACTATTGTGTAGGCAATTATCCAACTTTGACGTAATTTAGTTAGGCTCTATTGGTGGATGGCCCAGTTGATATGGCCAACGATCTGGCCGCCTATCTCACACACGACAAGGCTGTGGTCGAGCGGGCGATGAATCTGGCGGGCGCCCGGCAATGGATTGCCGCTCAACCGCCCGTGTACATCGTCGTAATCGACAGCGCGGACAACAACCCGCCTCTGGATGAATTGCGCGCTGCCGCCCACGCACTACCCGGGCGTGACGCCCACTTCGCGTCGTGAGGCGCGGCAGGCGCATGAATTGCCGCAGCGCGGCATCGGATATGGTCATGGTAGACGCGAATATAGGGTAGGGTATCCGGATTCCGTGATTGATCCGCGCAATCTTCTTAGTGTTGGAAGTCCGGCATGATTCGCTTCATGAAGCCATCGAAGAGGGGAACGGTAAAGGCCGTGTCGCCGTGAGCCGGGCTGAATATCATTCCTTTCTCGATCAATCTGCTGCGAATCGGAGCAACTGCCGAGATTTTTTTATTCAGAATTTCCGCGATGTCGCCAGATCGATGGGGGCCGGGCCCAAGTTCGGCCATGGCACGCATGTAACGTTTTTCTGCCGGAGTTAACCGGTCAAACCTGACACGAAAAAAACTCGCATCCAGTTCCGCGAGTGCGACAGACGCGGCCCGAACAGCGTCATTGTATGTAATCGGAGAAGCGGCCGCTTCGCCCCAAGCGTGTTTGCCCCATTCCTGCAGGAAGTAAGGATAACCTTCGGTGCATTTAAGAATTTCCTCAATCGCGGCTTCTTCGAAGGCAACATCTTCGTGGGCGGCGGGGATCCAAAGCGCATTTCGTGCAGCATCCGATCCCAGTGGCCCGATGGGGATAAATTCGAATAGACGTTCTGCATAAGATTTTGCACGGCCCATCTGGCCGAGAAGCTGAGGCAGGCCAGCCGCAACCAGCGTGACCGGAAGTTGGTTTTGATTTGCTCGATGCAGTGCGCTGATCAGCGCGGCAAGCTGTTCCTCGGGAATGTATTGTAGTTCATCAATAAACAGCACTACGACCGTCTTGCGTTCGGCGGCAACCTCCCCAACGCTAGCGATCAAATCCGTCAAATCCGCCTCCAGATCACCGCTGTCCGCCAAACCGTGCTCGCTGTCAACGTCAATGCTGAATTCCACATCCTCGTACTTGATTTTTACCGCACGCGCAAAACCAGCCAGCGCGCCAAGCGCTTTCTTCAACGCATTTTTTGCGGCCTCTCCCTTGCTCATCTTGATGAGCGCAGCCCGTAAAGCAGGTCCAAGCGTTGCAGGAAGGGAACGCCCTTCTGGCGCCTCAATAGCCACCGGCACAAACCCGGCCTGTTCGGCGGATTGGCGAATTCTCTGCAACAATACTGTTTTGCCGACACCGCGCAATCCATACAGCACAACGCTGCGAGCGGCGCGGCCTAACCGAATCCGGTCGAGCGCGATCGACGCACGTTCAATAATCTCGTCCCGTCCAGCAAGCTCTGGTGGAGGCGTCCCGGCGCCAGGGGCATAGGGATTGCGTCTGGGATCCATTGTTATACCTAAATTATCGTCGTTAACAAGTTTTGATAATACTTGTTAATTTTGGTATACGCAACCACCGGCATGGTTTGTTACAAGCCGCACAGCTTGAATGCGTTCCACTTGGTACGGGAAAAAGCACCTGCCCCATCGCCAAGTAATAAATATTCTGTCACCCGAATTTACGGTGGTTGGGTTAATCCGGCAGATGTCGGTTTATAATTGTTGCCGCGAAAATGATTCGTCAACGAAATATTTACCGGCAAACGCCGAATGGACTAAAGGCAAAACAAAATGGCAGCGGAACAGAACAGTAAAACCTATGAAGTGGGTTTTTCGACAGAGAAGATGCAGCACATATTCTATCTAAGCTGTCCGGACGGCGTTGATGCAAAAACATTTGCACATGCCGTCTTTCATTATTACGACACGCCGGCAGAATGGGGCAGGAAACGGTGCGTAACGGCCATCGCCGAGATAAAGCCGAAAAATTGCATACCGGATTTCCTGCATATAGCCTTGCAGGGCAAAAAAGAATTGGCAATGCCGGAAGAAAACGAAGAATCGCACAAGGCTGTCAGGAAAATAATACAACAGGTCATGGATGATGGATGTGTGCCGATGGCCATCTATGATGAAGAAAGCAAAACCATGACTGTCTATGCGACAAAAAAACTGGAATTGGACCCGCAAACCGGTGCGGCTAGCGTTGTTCTGAATTTCAGCCTTTTTGGAGGCACCGTAGGCAGAGCCCGTTAAGTGTTGCGTGTTACTGGACGCATGCGTCCAGTAACGGCAATGCGTCTTGCGGTAGAGTTCCGAATCTTTCTTGCGCCCCTGCAACCGATCAAGGCCGAATTCCTCAAGGCCTTCGGCGCCGGCATGTTCTTCAGCAGCCAGCATTATGCGCTGGCGGTATCCCGGCTCAGCCGGGAAATTCGCGGCGCCCGCAGGGTGGGATACCGATCAGCCGACGGCGACTACAGCATAGCCGTGCGCATCGCGCTCCGTGCCGATGATCCGCAGCCAGGCGCGCAACTCGTCCGCCGAGCCGACCGGCTGATTGCGGTACTGCCGGCTGCGCCGACCGAGACTGCCCCAGCTGCGGGTGAGCACCAGGTCGCCGAGCAGGTCGTGGCCGAAGGTGACGGCATACCAGCTGTGGCGGTTTTTGTCGTAGTTGCGTTTTTCCCAGTAGAGCATGGCGCAATTATAAAGAAATCCGCTGCTTCGGGGCGATCCCAAGGGTAATTCTGCTGTGAGATAATGCGCACTGTCCAATCCATCTTTTCGGGGCATGTCACGCTCAATGTCTAATCAGGAATTTCTCCATCGCAGTCTGGCCGCCGTCTGGCATCCCTGCACCCAGATGAAGCAGCACGAAACCTTGCCGCTGCTGCCGATTGCACGCGGCGAGGGGGTGTGGCTCCACGATTTCGAAGGTAATCGCTATCTCGACGCGGTGAGTTCGTGGTGGGTTAACCTGTTCGGCCACTGCAACCCGCGCATCAATGCCGCGCTGAAGGATCAGCTGGACCAGCTGGAGCATGTGATGCTGGCGGGGTTCACCCACCAGCCGGTGGTCGAGCTGTCGGAGCGGCTGGCGCGCCTGTCCGGCCTGGGGCATTGTTTCTACGGCTCGGACGGCGCTTCTGCCACCGAGATAGCGCTAAAGATGAGCTTCCACTACTGGCGCAACTCGGGCCGCCCGGCAAAGACCCGCTTCGTCAGCCTGCAAAACGGCTATCACGGCGAAACCGTGGGTGCGCTGTCGGTCACCGATGTGGCGCTGTTCAAGGACACCTATGCCCCGCTGTTGCGCGAAAGCGCGCAGGTGCCGACGCCCGACTGGCGCCATGCCGAGCCGGGAGAGTCGGCGCGGGGTTATGCGCTGCGCTGTGGGGCGGCTTTGCGCGCGCATCTGGAGCGCCATCACCGGGAAACTGCGACCTTGATTCTCGAACCGCTGGTGCAGGGCGCGGCGGGGATGGGGATGTACGATGCCGAATACCTGCGCCAGGCGCGGGCGATCTGCGACGAATTCGAGGTGCACCTGATCGCCGATGAAATCGCCGTGGGCTTCGGGCGCACGGGGACGATGTTCGCCCATGAACAGGCCGGGATAAAACCGGATTTTCTCTGCCTGTCGAAAGGCATCACCGGCGGTTACTTGCCGCTGTCGGCGGTGCTGACCACCGATGCCGTTTACCAGGCGTTTTACCACGACGAGATGGCGCGCGGCTTTCTTCATTCCCATTCTTACACCGGCAACGCGCTGGCCTGCCGCGCGGCGCTGGCGGTGCTGGATATCTTCGAGCAGGACGAGGTGATTGCGGCCAACCGCGTCAAAGCTGCAAGTTTTAACGATATCGCCGCGCCACTCAAGGCTCATCCGCGCGTCAGGAATTTTCGCCATAGCGGCATGATCTGGGCGTTCGAGGTGGCGGATGCGGAGTCCGGCTTCGCCCGAAAATTCTTCGAGGAAGGCCTGAAGCGCGGCCTGCTGCTGCGTCCGATCGGCAACACGGTGTATTTCATGCCGCCCTATGTCATCAACGAAGAGGAAATCCGGATGCTGGT
>CAMTYG010000123.1:0-1097 GCA_947085875.1 uncultured Sulfuricella sp. | reverse complement strand
TATGCGGCGATCATCTGTTCGACATGGTCCAGCAACACACGCACATTCTCGACCTCGACGGCACGGTCGATAGGCTCATCCAGGTCGGCAACACCTTCTTCATAGCGCGCCTGAACCGCGAATAGGGTGTACTGAACCAGCGGCCAAAACTCTTCCACCTCAGCGCCCTGGTTCTCCAACAGGGCAAGCAATCGCGTCAGCTCGTGCGTCATCGGGTAGATGGCGTCGCGGGTGCAGAGCCATGCCTTCAGCGCCTTTTCAACCGCCTGCTGGATATGAAAACCGAAAATCTCATCGGCAAACAACGAATTTTCCTGCATACCGACGAGTGCATTGAAGTCCTTATGCGCCATCCGCAACATCGAGCGGGCATGTTCAAGGTCGGCCATGCAGCACCCTCCCTTCCCGATGCGCCCGTCCGACCACATGGTTTAGCGAGCTTTTCCAGTGATCGAATTCATCCCGGCTGTACAGGAGAATATCCTTGGAAACCGCCAGCCCCCGCAACGCCATGTACAAGCGCGCAGCCTCCTTGCGGCGGCTGCGCTGGGGCGAAAACGGCTCGCTTTCCACCACCAGCAGGTCCACGTCGGAATCAGGCCGCGCATCGCCCCGCGCGCGGGAGCCGAAGAGGATGATGGCCTCCGGGGCAACTTCGCGGACGATGGTTTCCACCATTTGGTGTAGCAGGGTTTCTTCGTTACTGAATTGAGTTTCGGTCATTTCGCTCTCCCATATTACTCATGCCTTTTGTGCAAACGCACACCTTTCGGTAGGCTGTCCTCCGCCCATCCGCAAGTCACATTATAATCGGCAAATGATTCGGGGAAGCCTTTGGCCTTCGCCTCTTCCGTCAACGCGACCTCAATACCTTCAAATTGCTTGTGTGCATCCCGCACGCACCCTTGGCATCCTCGAACGCCCGCTCCACGAAATGCCGAGCCGTCTGCATTTCTGCCAACCGGCGCAAGCTGGCAGCGGGCTTGGTGTTGGACAGACAGAACTTCAGCTTCGAACCGTCGATCTCCCTGCGCACCAGAAGATGCCAGCAGCGCGCCCGCTTCTCGGCGCCATCCCACAGCCACACCCCTCACGGC
>CAMTYG010000122.1:0-26904 GCA_947085875.1 uncultured Sulfuricella sp. | reverse complement strand
TGTCCTGAACAAACAGCATGTTGGTGCGCGGGTCCCAGACGGCGCTGCCGCGCTTGGACAAGATTTTCTGTTTGTCGTCCGTAAGGATCTTCTGAAAGGCCTCGGCCTTGGTGTATTTAAGCTGGAAGCTTTCCGTTCGCACCTGCTCCAGCTCGGAGATCTGTTGCTTTGCTTCCAGCTCCAGTTTTTCCTTGGTGGACAGCTCCTCGCTGGGGGCGATCATGATGACATTACCGGATTTGCGCATGCTTAATCCCGCTTGCTTGAGGGTAATATCCAGGGCCTGATCCCAGGGAACGTCCTTCAGGCGCAGGGTGGTGGAGCTTCTGACGGAATCGCTGATAACCACATTCATTCCGGCGAAATCGGCAAGAACCGCAAGCAAGGTGCGGGTGTCAATATTCTGGAAGTCGAGGGAAAGCTTCTCGCCGCTGTAGCCGGTCTTGGTTCCTTGCACCAGTTTATTGGGGTCTTCAATAATCGGTTTGATGTCCAGAATAAACTGGCGGTCGGTCTGATAGGCGGAGTGTTCCCACAGCCCCTTGGGCTCGATCACCATGCGGGTATTGTTACCATGGCTGAACGTGCTGACTGTTTGCACCGGCGTGCCGAAATCCACCACGTCGAGCTTGCGCTCCAGGTTGCGTGGGAGGGTGGCATTGATAAATTCCACCACGATGGATTTGCCTTCGGTACGGATATCAATGCCGGTATTGGTATCGGAAAGGTCGACAACGACCCGGCCTTCACCGCTTTTGCCGCGGCGGAAGTCGACGTCTTGCAGAGAATGTTTTTGCGTGCCGGGGCGCGCTTCGGCAAATTTCGCGCTCATGTTTGAGGTCACCCCGGTGGCTTCGGTACTCTGCAGGGTGATCAAAAGGGTGTTTCCGTCAATCCTGGTTTCATAGCCGGCGGGCTTGGCCAGATTGATGACCAGCCGGGTGCGGCTACCCGCCTGAACAATATTCAGGTTACGCAATACGCCTTGACCGACGTCGATACTGCTTTTCCCCAATGCGTTGGCCGTATCCAGGAGATCCAGCGCAATCCGCGGCGGATTGTTGACGGTAAACCCGGCAGGCGGGTTTTTCAGGGCGTGCTTCAGCTTCAGGGTGATCAAAAATTTGCCACTTTGAAGGGCGGAATAGTCCAAGCTTTCAATGCTGTTCTGCGGCATCGGGATGGCTTCCGGATTGGCGCCGCCAGGCTCGACAGCCGCGTGGCTGCTGGCAAGAAACAGGGCCATCAGGCAGACGGCCTGGAGAAAGCAGTGAATTGTCGATTTAATCATGTTCATGGCGACCTCTATCTTTACTTTTGGCCTGGCGCGCTGGCCAGATTAATGCGGGTGTTTTGCTCGATCCAATTCCCGGTGCTGTCCTGAACAATTTCTGTCATGATAATTTCGTTATCCGTAATCTTGGTGATCAAGCCGAAATTTTGTCCCATGTGGTCACCCGTTTTGACCCGGTGCAGAGTGCCGTCGGAGGTTTTTATCAGGCCATATCTGACCTTGTTTTGCTCCAGAAAGCCGACCATTTGCAGGTTTTCAAGCGGATATTTCTCCAGTTCTTCCTTGTTGCGCTTGAGATCGGGCTGGAGTCCGCCGCCTTGACCGGGTTGCAGTTTGCGTGGCTTGAAGGGGTCGGGCAAGTCGAACGCATTGTAGGCAAAGGATTCATAAGGCTTGATTTCCGGCAAGGGCTCAATCTTGCCTCGCAATCCTTCCCCGGGCTCGTTGACGAATTGCTTCAAATCATCCAGGCCATCCCCGCTACAGGCCGAAAGACCAAGGCTGGCCAGAATTAAAAAAAGGTGGGCCGGCCTCATTTCTTGGCCTCCTTGGCGGCTTTTCTCTGCGCGGTTTTCTGCGCTGCGAGTTCGTTCTCATCAAGGTAGCGATAAGTTTTGGCGATGGCGCTCATGGTCAACGTCTGGCCGCTGGGGGTGATATTGATTTCGTTCAAGGTGACGATGCGCGGTAGCCGTGAGACATCGCTGGCAAAGGCCCCGAGGTCATGGTAATTGCCGGTTACGCGAATGGAAATGGGCCTCTCCGCATAAAACTCGGACAAGGTTTCATTGTCTGCGGGTCGAAACAGGTCAAATTCCAGTCCGCGTCCCAAGCCGGCCTGGTTGATGTCCGTCAGGAGCGCATCCATTTCAGCCTTGTTGGGTAGTTGTTTGATCAACGCGCCGAAAGCCTGTTCCAGGTCTTTGAGTTGCCGACGGTAGGTATCCAGGTTGACGGCCTGTTTTTTCTTCGAGATAAAGGTTTCGCGAAGTTGGGATTCATTTCCTTTGGCGGTATCCAGCTCGGCGAGCTGGTTTTGCCAGTCGAACCAGTATCCGGCAAAAAGGATGAGTATGAACAGCCCGCATAGCGCAAGCGTTTTAGGAATCGTTGGCCAGTTGCCAATATCCTTTGGGTTGAGTTTTTTGAAATCGGCCAGGTTCATGCTTTAAGGGCCTATAAATGGATAACTTGGGCAATTATGGGTGTGCTGGCGGGATGCGATGCAAGACGCCGGGCGCGCTGCATGGCCATTCCATGCATACGATCTTTCACGGCCTTCAGGCCGTAGAAAGTCGGAGTCCCCTTGTGGGGCAAGCGACCGGCAACGCAGCAGCGCGCCCTCCAGTGCAGTCAGAATGTTCATGTTATTCATTTATAGGCCCTTATATCCTTGGGCTTGGCGCTGCCCCCCCCCTTGCCCCTGTCGGCCTCCGGCGGGACAAGTTTGACATTCAAGGAAAATTCGCTGGCGCGCAGGTTGTTTATTGTGGCAGTTTTTACCTCAATCAAATTTGGGGACTGTAGCCAAGGGGATGCTTCCAGGCTGCGCATCAATGTGGCTACTCTCGCATTGGATTGTGCATACCCTTGCAGGCTTATGCTATCGCCGCTTTGCTTGACTGCCTTGAGGTACACCCCATCAGGCAATTGGCGCGCCAGTTGATCCAGCAAATAGACGGCTGCCGAGCGATTGCTCTGCAGGGTTTCCACCACTTGCTTGCGAGCCAGCATGGCTTGTGTTTGTTCTTTGAGCACTTTGATTTCTGCAATCTGGTCGTCGAGTTTTTTGATTTCCATTTCAAGAAAATTGTTACGCGCCCCCTGATTTTCTATCTGGGCGCCCAGAATGGTATGAACCATGAAAACAATCAGCAAGCCCAGTACCGATGCGGCGCCGGCCAAAAAAGCAAACTCACGCTGGCGCGCGGCTCGTTTCTGCTCACGATGGGGTAACAGGTTGATGCGGATCATGGATCGAACCTTCGCATGGCAAGGCCACAGGCAATCAGCAGTATCGGCGCATCCTGCGCCAATTGGCGTGGTTTGACGCGCGAAGAGATCGCCATGTTGGCAAAAGGATTGGCGATGGAGGTGCGGACCTGGGTGCGTTGCGAAACGGCTTCATCCGCGCCCGGGGTCATGGCGCATCCGCCGGCCAGCAGAATATGGTCTACGCGGTTGAACTGGGTTGAGGAGAAGAAAAACTGCAGTGCTCGCGCCACTTCCAGCGCAAGCGAGCCCAAAAAGGGTTGAAGTACTTCAGGCGCATAATTTTCCGGCAGGCCGCCGTTGCGTTTTGCGATTTCAGCTTCTTCCGCGGACAGGCTATACCTGCGTTGGATTTCCTGGGTCAGTTGATTTCCGCCGAAAGTTTGCTCGCGCATATAAACCGACTGGTTATTGAGCAGCACATTGACATGCATCATGGCGGAGCCGATGTCGATGATGGCAATGGCCTGATCCTTTCCGGCATTAGGCAGTTGCGGGGCAATCAGCTCGTAGGCGGTTTGGGTTGCGTAAGACTCCACGTCCATGACCAGCGCTTTTAGTCCGGCCGATTCGATAGCGGCGACCCTATCCTCAACTTTTTCCTTGCGCGATGCCGCGATTAAAACCTCGGCTTCCTCCGGGTTGTTCGGAACAGGACCCAATACTTGAAAATCCAGGTTGACCTCGTCCAGCGCGAAAGGAATATACTGGTTAGCCTCGCTTTCCACCTGCATCTCGAGTTCGTTTTCACTCAGTCCGGCAGCAACGATTATTTTTTTGGTGATGACGGCCGCCGCAGGTAAAGCCAGAGAAACGTTTTTGGTGCGCGTCCCCATTTGGCGCCAGGCGCGTTTAATCGCTTCCGAAACTGCTTCGAGATTTGCGATGTTGCCGTCTGCAACCGCATCTTTTGCCAGGGGCTCGATCGCATAGCGTTCGATACGGTACAAGCCTTTACCGGCATCGCTGAGCTCGACCATCTTGACGGACGAAGTGCTGATATCGACGCCGATGAGAGGCGGGGACTTGGCCTGCAGGAAATCGAGGTTCAAATTGAAGTCGAGCTGCAACGAATTTCCCTTTCAATATTGCCCGGTTATGTGCATTACGTATAATTTACATTAAATGCTAGCAACAAGTGTTGAGCATGTAAAGTATTTTTTTGGCGTTTCTTTTGTCGAGCCAGTGCGCCTATAATCCCCCCCTTAAGCAATTTATGTCAATTGGCTCTGATATTAAATTAAGGTAAGAAAGAGTTTGATGAGCTCACGTTGGTGGCGATATCCGCTGTTGGCCCTCTTGGCCTTGGGTTTTGTTTTTTCTGCCGCGATCATGCTGGCGGGAATTCTGGCCTACCCCAATCTCCCTTCGCTGGAGGTGTTGACCGATTACCGGCCCAAAATCCCGCTGCGCGTTTATACTGCGGAGGGCGCGTTGATTGGCGAGTTTGGCGAGGAGCGGCGAGCGCTGATCAAGATCGAGGCTGTGCCCAAGCCAATGCGGCAAGCGATTCTTGCTGCAGAGGATGACAGGTTTTATAGCCATGGCGGGATAGATTATATGGGGGTGCTGCGCGCCGCCCTGGCGAATCTGACCGCTGGCGGCGCACGGGAAGGCGCGAGCACAATTACGATGCAGGTGGCGCGAAATTTTTTCCTGTCCGGAGAGAAAACGCTGACACGCAAATTCAGCGAAGTGCTGCTTGCGCTGAAAATCGAACACTATTTATCCAAGGACCAAATACTCGAGCTTTACGTTAACCAGATTTATCTGGGGCAGCGCGCCTACGGTTTCGCCGCTGCGGCCCAGACCTACTTCGGGCGCCCGCTTGAACGATTGACCGTGGCAGAGGTTGCGATGCTGGCGGGACTCCCCAAGGCGCCCTCGCGCTACAACCCAGTGGTTAACCCGAAGCGGGCAAAAATTCGACAGCAGTATGTTCTGCGCCGCATGCATGATCTCAAATACATCACTGATGCGGAATATAAGGCCGCTCTGGCGCAGCCTCTGGCAGTGAAGCGTGATGTGCATAATACCGAGGTCAATGCGGATTTTGCGGCGGAAATGGTCAGGCAGGCGATGTTCGAACGCTATCAGGAGGCGATTTACAGCAGCGGCATGAAGGTTTACACCACGCTGCGCAAGGCGGACCAGGAGGCCGCCAATCAGGCGTTGCGCCAGGGCGTGCTGGATTATGACCGCCGTCATGGCTACCGTGGGCCGGAGGGTTTTGTTGAGCTGCCGGTCGGCGCGGCAAATATGGAAGAACGGCTGGAAGACGCTTTGGCGGATGCGGATGAAAGTAACGGCCTGGTGCCCGCGATCGTTCTGGAGGCGGGTCCGAAGCAGGTAAAGTGCTACATCAAAGGAGGCGAAACTGCCCAGATTGGCAACGAAGGCCTGAAATTTGTGCTTAAAAACCTGAGTGACAATGTCAGCCCGAAAACACGGTTGCGCCGAGGTGCGCTGATTCGTGTCCAGAAGGATGACAGGGTGGGGTGGCAGATTTTACAATTGCCGCAAATCGAATCGGCGCTGGTCTCGGTGGTGCCTCAGGATGGCGCGATACACGCTCTGGTCGGGGGGTTCGATTTCAACCGCAGTAAATTCAACCACGTCACGCAGGCGTGGCGTCAGCCGGGTTCGAGCTTCAAGCCGTTTATCTACTCGGCGGCGCTGGAAAAAGGGTTGACCGCCGCAACCGTGATCAATGATGCTCCCATCGTTGTGGACGCTGCCCAGACTGGTGGCCGGGTCTGGGAGCCAAAAAATTTCGATGGCGAGTATGCCGGCCCGATTCGCTTGCGCACCGCCCTGACCAAGTCGAAGAACCTGGTTTCCATCCGTGTGTTGCAGTCTATCGGCCCGTCGTATGCGCAGGATTACATCACCCGTTTCGGCTTTTCGCCCGAGCAGCACCCGCCCTACCTGACCATGGCGCTGGGCGCGGGATCGGCAACCCCCATGCAAATGGCCGCCGCATACTCGGTGTTTGCCAACGGGGGTTACCGTACGCAGCCTTATTTGATCGACCGGATTGTCGATGCGAGCGGTACTCTGCTGGCGCAGGCCAAACCCAAGCGTGCCGGCGATGACGCAGAGCGCGCGATTGATGCGCGCAACGCCTTTATCATGACTTCCATCATGCGCGATGTGGTGCGTTTTGGCACGGCGACCCGCGCCATGCAACTGAAACGCCAGGATCTCGCCGGCAAGACCGGAACCACCAATGATCATGTGGATGCCTGGTTCACGGGTTTCAACCCTGGTTTGGTGGCCGTTGCCTGGATCGGCTTTGATCAGCCTCGTTCCATGGGCGGAACGGAAACAGGTGCGCAGGCTGCATTGCCGATCTGGATGGGTTATATGGGCAAGGCGCTGAAAGGCGTGCCGGAAGCCGATGTAGGGGTGCCGGAAGGCGTGGCGACGGTCAAGATCAACCCGCAAAGTGGACGCCGTGTTCCCGATGGGAGTGAGGGAATCCTGGAATATTTTTATCAGGAAAATATTCCGGCCGAGCAGGCCGGCTTCTTCGAAGGCCTCTTTGGCGGTGGCGGCAAGTCTGCGGAAGAGGTTAAGGATCAATTGTTCTGAATCGGGAGAGAGAAAAAACAGCGAATCTCCGCATGCGTGAGCGAATCGCGCACCAGGCGGCTCGCATCATTGCGGAGGACGGTCTTCAGGATTATGCCTCGGCCAAGCACAAGGCCGCTCGCCAGATAGGCGCGCCGGACACACGCAACCTGCCTGATAATGACGAAGTGGAGCGGGCCTTAAGGGATTATCAGGCGCTTTATCAGCGGGATGAGCAAAGTATGCGTTTGCGTCAGTTACGGCAGCAGGCACTGGAGGCGATGCGCCTGTTGGAGCCGTTCAATCCTTATCTTACCGGCTCGGTTTTGAATGGCACGGCGACCCGTCACTCGGACATTAACCTGCAGTTGTTCACGGATAGCGTCAAGGAGGTGGAATTGTTTCTACTGGCCAGGCAGGTGTCCTATAAAAGCGGCGAAAACCATTTCCATTTCGGCGGTGAAAAGCGTTCCCTCCCGATCTTTACCTTGCTGGAGGGCCCCGCAGAAATTAATGTTACAGTTTTTGCCACGGAGGATATACGCCAAATTCCACGCGGCCATGCTGAAAAAAATGTGCGCGCGCATGCCAGGCAGGTCGAGACATTGCTTGAAGAGGGATAATGCCCTTATACTTTCAAGCGCGCTTTTGCTTGCCGCGCATGGCAAAAGGATTTAGCGTTTTGTTTTTCGAATAGTCCAGAGTCAAAATTTTAATGACATTTTCATTGCTTTCCTGTTCGTGCTCTTGCCATATGAATTTATGGGCAATCCTTGACGGGTGTCAAAATGACATTCTTTCCGCAGCTCCTGGTGGGGCAACATGGTAAATCCCACTCCAAATTCGTCCCGGGGTTTATTGGTTGTCGGCGAAGACGACGCCAGCAGTTTTACGGTTAGCTGGAAGAAAGAGATTGTCTATATTCTTCGCGCAGTGATGGAAAAAACCGAGCTGGTAAGCGCTTATTTTAATCGTGGCGAAAGCTTCATACTGACATCCATCATTGACCTAGATCCGGACGAGGAGCTTGTTTTTCTGGATTTGGGAGCTAACGAAGAGATCAACGAAAAAATTCTCGATAGCGAAAAAATTATTTTCATTACGGCTCATGACAGGGTCAAAGTTCAGTTTGTCGCCAACTGGATAGAAAAGGTCCGGCTCGACGGTCGGGATGTGTTCAGGGTCGAGCTCCCCAGGTCGTTGATCAAGCTGCAGCGGCGGGAATATTATCGGGTGACGACGCCTATTGCCAACCCATTGAAATGTATCGTGCTAATGAAGGATGAGCGCAAGATTGAAATGGTGGTTGCGGACATCAGCATCGGTGGAGTGGGGGTGGTTCTTCCGCCGGCGGATGCTGTCGTTGAACCGGGAATGACATTCAATGGATGCAACCTGGTTTTGCCCGAGATCGGCAATATTGTGGCGACCATGGAAATACGAAACGTGTTTGAAGTGACTTTGAGAAACGGGTCGAAAACCAGGCGGGCAGGTTGTCGGTTCATCAACTTGTCGGCAAGTATGCAGTCCATGATTCAACGCTACATTATCAAAGTGGAGCGGGAGAGAAAGGCCAGGGAACTGGACCGGCAATAGCCGGATTTCAGCTTTCCTTGAGCCAGTTCGCCGCATCCAGCGCAAAGTAGGTCAGAATCCCATCCGCTCCGGCGCGCTTGAATCCCAGCAAGGCCTCCAGTACGCAGGCCCTCTCGTTTAGCCAGCCGTTCTGGGCGGCCGCTTTGAGCATGGCGTATTCGCCGCTAACCTGATAAACAAAAGTCGGCGCCTGGTAGGTGTCCTTGATGCGCCGAACGATGTCGAGATAGGGCATGCCGGGCTTGATCATCACCATGTCGGCGCCTTCTTCGAGGTCCAGCCCCACTTCCCACAAGGCTTCATCGCTGTTGGCCGGGTCCATCTGGTAGGTATATTTGTTGCCCGCCTCCAGATTGGCGGCGGAACCGACCGCATCGCGGAACGGCCCGTAAAAGCTCGAGGCGTACTTGGCGGAATAAGCCAGAATCCGGGTATGGATATGATTCTGACCGTCGAGCGCGTTGCGTATCGCGCCGATGCGTCCATCCATCATGTCCGAAGGGGCGACCACATCGGCGCCAGCCTCGGCGTGAGTGAGCGCCTGCTTTGCCAGTACAGCCACGGTCTCGTCATTCAGAACATAGCCGCTGCCGTCGATCAGCCCATCCTGGCCATGGGTGGTGTAAGGGTCAAGCGCAATGTCGGTGATGAGGCCTAATTCCGGAAACCGCTGTTTCAGGGCGCGTACCACGCGGGGCACCAGGCCTTCAGGGTTATAAGCTTCGGCTGCATCCAGGCTTTTGAGGGGCAGATCGATCACCGGGAAAATCGCCAGAGCCGGGATGCCGAGCTTGACGCATTCCTCCGCCTGATGAAGAAGCTTGTCCAGGGTTTGCCGGACCACTCCGGGCATGGAGGCAATCTTCTCGCTGCGGTTGTTGCCGTCCAGCACAAACGCGGGGTAAATAAGGTCGGCCGGCGTCAGCAATGTTTCGCGCATCAGACGGCGGGAAAACTCGTCGTGCCGCATGCGACGCATGCGTTTATGAGGATATTTGCCTAAAGCGTGCATACCGGTCCTGTTTAGATCGAGTCCGCGGATCGCACGGCCTCGTAATTAATGTAGATGTGTGGCACATCAGAAAAGCGGAAATTTATGTTATATGCGGAACTTTATTCAAGCCATTCCACTCTGAGCAAGTGGACGATAACCCTTTCGTCCCCCGCTTTTCCTCCCTGGAGCGGGTGCCTTAACCCCCCTGTTAAGGCGTTTCGCCCCCCGGGTTTACTCCCCTTTACCCGGGGGTTTTTTTATTTCCAAAGATTACCAATGTCACCAGATTGCGTCAATCCGTAGCAACGTCCCCCGCATCTTCCCGGGAAGCGGACAGCCATTTCCCTATCATCGCTTCCGCCTCGTCGAGGCCGATTCGTTTCAGGCTGGAAAAAAGTTGAACCGTGCAGTTCGGGTAAGTGCGCTCGAGCTCCGCCCGAACTGCGCGCAGAGTGGTCGTGGCTTGCTGCTTGCTGAGCTTGTCCGCCTTGGTGAGCAGGACATGCACCGGTTTGCAGGTGGGGATGAACCAGTTGAGCATTTGTTGATCCAGCGGGGTGAGCGGGTGGCGGGCATCCATGATCAGCACCAGCCCGGACAGAGATTCCCGCTCCATCAGGTAGCGGCTCAGCACGCTCTGCCAGTGCACGCGCATGGCCTCCGGCACCTTGGCGTAGCCGTAGCCGGGAAGATCAACCAGAAAGCGGTCATTACCGAGGCTGAAAAAATTGATCAACTGGGTGCGCCCCGGCGTTTTGCTGACATATGCGAGGCGGTTGCGGTTGGCCAGGGTGTTGATTGCGCTGGATTTTCCCGAGTTGGAGCGGCCCGCGAAGGCGATCTCGATGCCGCTGGGCGGCGGCAGATCGGTGAGCTTGTTCGCCGAGATAAAAAACTGTGCTTCTTGAAATAATGCCATGTTGCTCCTTTTTCAGCTTGGCATGATAAGGCAAATTTGATATAGAATGCCAAGTTATTTTTAGTCAATTCATACAACGGTTTTTCAAGGAGCAAGCGATGAAACAAGCCATGGTGATGGTAGCGGTTGTCGGGTTGATGGCAGCTTCAGGGGTAAACGCGGAGGCGGTAGCCAAGGCTGACCCGGCGAAGGCTCAGCAGATTGCCAATACCGTCTGCGTTGGGTGCCATGGAGCGGATGGCAAACAGCCCGGCACCGGCCAATCCGAAACTGGCTTCCCAGCATCCTGATTACCTTAACAAGCAGTTGGTCAACTTCAAATCGGGCGAACGCAAGAGTCCCATCATGGCGGGCATGGCCGCCATGCTTACACCGGAAGACATGAAGAACCTGGCGGCCTATTTTGGCGGGCAAAAGCAGGCGCCGGCCGCCGCCAAGGACAAGGCGCTGGTGGCGCAAGGTGAAAAAATCTATCGCGGCGGTGTCGCTGCGATGGGCGTGCCGGCCTGTAGCGGCTGCCACGGCCCTGACGGTTCCGGCATCCCGGCGATGTTCCCTCGTCTGGCCGGCCAGCATGGCGAATATATCGTTGCGGAGTTGATCAAGTTCCGCAACGGCGAGCGCGCCAACGACCCTGCCAAGATGATGCAGATGATCGCCATGAAAATGTCCGACCAGGACATGAAAGCTGTCGCGGAATATATTTCCGGGCTGCACTAAATTAACCCCCTCTGATCAAAAATCAGACGGCAATTAAGAGAAAGGGTGGTGCAAGCCACCCTTTTTTGTCTGTTGAGAGGGGGCCTATGCAAGCAAGCGCGCACCGTTTTCCAGAGCCGTTTATGAGTTGTTGAGATCAATGCTGTTCGCCATCAGCCCGCTGACCGTGGCGGGGCGGGCGGCTGGTCATGGCGTTCGCCTTTCCTGGCGCGAGCATGTTCCTTTCTGGCCTGCATTCTTAATGGAACATGATAGGAACCCAAAGTGAATTTGATGGACATATATCAACACGTTTTGTCCGCATGCACGTTAAAATACATGCATTGAATCTACATACTTTATCGTTTGCCTTGGAAATCAAGCAAACCGCAAATATGTGGCTGGCCGGAGTGCCATGTATCAAGGAGATGAAGCGTGAGGCAATTCATAGTGACGACAGCAATGCTGGCGGGAGTGACGGTCTCCTGCACCGTTGCAGCGGCCCCTTCCAAGGGGGATGCGGCGAAGGGCAAGCAGATAGCCTCCCAGGTTTGCCTTGTCTGCCACGGCGTCGACGGCAACGGCACCGAGCCGACCAACCCGGAATTCCCCAAGCTGGCAGGCAAGCAGTCCGAGTACCTCCTCAAGCAGCTCAAGGATTTCAAGGCTGGCAAGCGCAAGAACGAGGTTATGGCCGGCATGGTGGCGAACCTGACGCCCGATGAAATGGCCAGCCTTTCCCTCTATTATGCAGGCCAGAAAGCCAAGCCCGGCGTGGTCAAGAACCGCGCCCTGGCGACCCAGGGGAAAAAGATTTATCTGGACGGCAACCCGGATGCCGGCGTACCGGCCTGTGCCGGCTGCCACGGAGCGGATGCCTCCGGTTATGGTCTTTTCCCCCACCTCGCCGGACAGCATTCCGAGTACACTTTATTGCAGCTGAAGCGTTTCAATACCGGCGAGCGCGATAACGACAAGGGGTTGGCGATGCAGTCCGTTACGGCTCAAATGACGGAGCAGGAAATGAGCGCCGTGTCGGAATATCTTGCGGGTGTCCAATTAAAATAAGCGGGATTATTTTGCCCACCACCCGCAAGGCGTGTCACCGCCGGGTCCCCGCGTTGGCGGCGACCATGGCAAGACAAGGGGATTTCGATTCGTCAGGCTCCTGGAAACCCCGGTTGACCGCTCGATTGGATATTTAACGGCGTGATTTCAATAATCATTTTTAATGCTTTACCGTTTCACCCGGGGGGTGAGCCCGCACGCTCCACCCCGCCTAACTGAGGGTTCCAGGATGAAAAAACTTTGCTTCCTCGTTCTGGCGTTGACTGTGGCACAGACAGTTCCCGCCTTGGCCGGGGTGCCTCAGCAGCCCAAGGCGCCGGGGATCGAATCCAAGGACTATGTCTGGAACGAGCCGGCTGGCGAAAAAGCCGAAATTCTCAAATTGAAGGGCGACGCCGAACGTGGCCGCAATGCTTACCGAGTTTGCCAGGGTTGCCACAAGCCGAATGGCGCCGGGCTACCGGACGGCGCCTACCCGCAGTTGGCGGGCCAGCACGCTACCGTGCTGATCAAGCAGATAGCCGACGTGCGCGACGGCAGCAGGGAAAACCCGAAGATGTTCCCGTTCGCCGGCAAGCACATCGTCGACTTGCAGGAAATCGCCGATATTGCCATTTTCTTGCAGAACATGGAAATTCCGCATGACAACGGCAAGGGTCCGGGCGTCAGCCTGGCGCGCGGCAAGGAGCTATACAAGAACGACTGCCAAGCCTGTCACGGCGAAAACGGCGAGGGCAACAAAAAGAAATTCTACCCTGTTCTGGCGGGGCAGCATTACAAGTACATGCTGCGCCAGATCGTGAATATCCGCGATGGCAAGCGCAGAAACGCCAACCCCAAGATGGTGAAGGTAGTGCAGAATTACACCGATGCGGACATGGAAGCGGTGGTGGATTATATGTCACGTCTTTCCATGCCGGAGCGCAGCGCCGCCAGGCAGTGATTTTTTCCGGAATTAGCGCCGCCGCCTTGGAGTGGTGGCGCTGAAAGGCTGCCCCTTCAGCACGGCCAGTTGCTGCAGAATAGGAGTGATCACCGGCTCCAGTTTTTTGCGCATCAAGGTGCCGGAGGCGGTGGTAAGCGCCAGCACAGGTGTCGCCACTGCCGCGCCCATGCAGGCCAGCGCGATCATCGCCCGTGTTTCTCCTGCCAACTCCGGCACTGCGTTGAGCAGTTCCCGTAATTCCACTGGTTGATCGTTGCTGGCGCAGAGTGTTTCGGCTTGGGCAAGGGCGGCCTCGATGGAGTTTACATCGTCCCCGATCGCCGACCGCACCGCTGAAAAATAGGCCATCATCGCGTTCAGCAGGGCGACGACTACATCCTGGTTTTCCGGGCCGCGCAACACTTCTTCGCTGATCTGAAAAAAGGTTTGACCCGGCCCGGATAGCAGCCGTTCCAGCTGGCAGGCGTAAGCATTTCCCTGTGCGATTAGCGGCGCCAGATTTGTCCGCCGGGCCTCCCAGTCGGCGCGTGGAGCGTGCTGTTCCGGCAGATTGTCCGGCATCCGTTCGAGAAAGCCGATGTAGTAGGCATTGTCGTAGGCGCCCTTCTTCCACAGGTGATATCGGGCTGACGCATCGGTCAACTCCGGCCGGAGCACGATCCGAACTGTGTCGATGATGACATGGGGTTCGTTTTCGAAGGGCAGATGTTCGATCAGGTAATCCGCCAGAATTTTGCCCATTTTTCCTTGTGCGACACCTTCCCTCTCCAGCATGCTCCGGGCGTTGTCGGCGCTCGGCATGGCCCACCAGGCGCAACGCGCCAGTTCGTCGGTGAGGCCGTTGGAATAGGCGACCGACACCACTGCCTCGGGTTCGCCGAGCAGCAGCAGGCGATCCAGCCCCTTGTCGCGCGCTTGCCCCATCCGCGTCCAGCGCTGGATATATACCGGATAGCCGCCAGGTGAGCCGATGGCGTGGCCTGCCAGCAGTTCGCGCACCCGGCGCAAGTACTGGTCGTTGCGCCCGACCGGATGCAATTTGACCGTTGCTTCGCCGCGCGGGGACAGGGCTAGTAGTGCGTTCCATTAAAACCATTACAAATAAACCGTTCGGCCTGAGCTTGTCGAAGGCCAGTATTGGCGGGCACCCAGCGGTTCGACAAGCTCACCGCGAACGGTAACTGTTTTGCTGGAACGCACTACTAGAACCGCCATGTTGGCTTCGTCGATGCGGATTGCCTGGATTTCTCCGGCGAGCAGTACGTTGAGGCACAGGGCGTCTTCGGGAGTGAGTTCTGACATGGATAAACTTTATGGCCACGAAAAGGCACAGAATACTCAAGAAATGCGATCTTGAAACATTTTGTGATTTTTGTGCCTTTTTGTGGCAAAACTAGTTCAATTGCACCCGCTGTCCCCATGGCACCGGCGCCTTGCCCTTGACCAGCCAGATTACGGGGTAATGAGGTTCCGACTGGGGAAAGTCGCCTTCGGCATCGGTAAAATAAAGCAACAAGTCGGGCGATCGCCCTTGTTGCTCGACCCATTTGAATATCGGCCGGAAGTCAGTGCCGCCACCCCCTTGAAATTCCTGCGGCAGCTTGAGCTCCTCCCAGGGTTCGAAAATCCACGGCCCTCCCTCGGCCAGAGCGGTATCGCAGGCGTGCAGGGTGACCCGGGCACGCAGTTGGCCTTTGAGCGCATTGATCTCGGCCAGAAATTCATTCAGCTCCTCGCTGTTGACCGAGCTACTGGTATCGAGTGCGACCACGACATCGGCCTGTTCGCTGCGCAAGGAAGGCAGGATCATCTGCCCTTCGCGCCGCGAGGGGCGCGTGTAGCTGAAATCATCCCGGGCAACCTGGGTCATGTAGCGCGCCAGCAGCATGCGCCAGGGCAGTTTCGGCTGCAACAGCTCGCCCACCATGCGCGCCATGAGTCCGCCCAGTTTGCCGGCCTGCTGTGCCTGCTGGGCAGCGCCGGCGAGGCGCTGCTGCCACTGTGCGGCAAGAATCTCGCGTTCTCCGGTTGTCAGCGGGCGCGGCTGAGGCGCACCATTCTGTCCATCCTGTTGCGAGCCTTCCTGGCCATCGCCCACCCCGGTTTCTCCCTGCTGCGGTGTTTGTCCCTGACCGCCGGCGCGCTGCTCGTCATCTTGTTGCTGGCCTCTGCTTTGCGGGTTGCCGTCCGGGCCGTCATAGATGTGCTGGTCCATCGGCAGGTCGGTGTTGTTTTCGTCGATGCACGGGTAGATTTCCTCCGCCGTCATGCCCTCGAAGAGGTCCAGCACCAGCGCGCCGGGCGGTGGCTTGAGGCCGTCCTTGACCAGCAGCGGGTTGATGGCATGGTCGCAGGCGACGTCCCAGCGCTGTTTGATGCGATGCTGGCGCCGTGCGAAATGGGAGAGCGCACAGTGCAGCGCCTCGTGGGCGAGGACGAACTGGGTTTGTTCCAGGCTCAGGGAGTCGATGTAGTCAGGATTGTAGTAAAAACTGCGGGCATCCGTTGCAGTAGTCTGGCACCACTTCGGGTCAGCTGCGACCATCGGCAGGCGCAGCGCCAGGGCGCCGAGGAACGGCTTGTCCAGAATCAGCCGGGTGCGGGCAGCAGCCAGCTTGGTTTCGATGTCTTTGCCCGACATGGGTGGCCCTACATTTTGTACAGCATCAAATCGGCGGCGGCATTAGCCCATTTGGAAAACTGCGGCACGGCGAACAGGTTCTGGCCGACGGCGCGGTGCATGTCTGAAATCAGCATGATGCCCATCTCGCGCAGCGGAAAACGGCCGGCATAATCGAGAATGTGGCCAAGAACCTTGTGTGCATCGGGGCTGTCCTTGGCGCGAATTGCGCGACCCACCAGGGCAGAGGCGACGGCATACTGAAGATCTATTTCTCGCGGCACGGGGACTTCTTCACCGCGCAGAATGGCATCCAGGTCCGGCATGCGGTCGAGGTTCTCGATGAAGGCGTTGAGTTCGAGCCCGGCTGCCGGCCCGACGCAGGCTTGCAGAGTGGGCAGCAATAGCTCGGGGCGGTCGCCGAATTTTTGCAGCGCGCGGTGGGCGAATTCCCAGGAGCGCGGGCTGGGGAAGGCGACGGGGTTGTGCGCCGGGTCGAAATCGAACAGCAGTTCGGGCCGGAAGCGCAGAAAGCCAATCAGGCGTTCGTCGATGTTGTTGGCGTAGGCCCAGGCGACCCAGTCGTCGAGATTGGCCTCGACCTCGAAATGGGAAAAGCGGTTGGCCAGCGGCGCCGGCATGGTATAGGTGACACCGCGATCGCCCTGGCGGTTGCCGGCAGCAAAAATCGCCCAGCCTTCCGGAATTTGATAGGCGCCCAGGCGCCGGTCGAGAATCAGCTGGTAGGCGGCTGCAGAAACACTGGGCGGCGCCGAGGTGATTTCGTCCAGAAACAGGATGCCTCGCGGCCCATGTCTTTTGGCGTCCGGCAGCATCGAGGGGATTGCCCATTCAACGCGATCCTCGATTCGGAACGGGATGCCGCGCAGGTCGGAGGGCTCCATTTGCGACAGGCGTATATCTATCATCGGCACGCCGTGGCGTGCGGCAACCTGGGCGATGATCTGGGATTTGCCCACGCCCGGTGGGCCCCATAGCATGACGGGGGTGTGATGCCCTTCCCGGGCGCTCAGAAATTCACGATCCAGGATGGTGGAGAGTTGGGCCGGGCGCATGGCGCATTCCTCAATATTTACTACTTGGTATTATCAACGCGGGGACATTTCCCCAAAAACTTCATCTGCGGCTTGCAAGGTTTTCCCGATTTCCACGTCGGTGTGGGCCGCGGAAACGAATCCCGCCTCGAATGCGGAAGGAGCAAGGTAGACGCCTTTTCCCAGCATGGCGTGGAAGAAATGGTTGAAGGCGGTCTTGTCGCATTCCATCACTTCGGCATAGCTGGTCGGGGGCGTGGCGCGGAAGTAGACGCCGAACATGCCGCCAACGGACTGAGCCGAAAATACCACCCCATGCTTTTTGGCCGCTGCGGTCAGGCCATCGACCAGCTTGCCGGTTGCCGCGGCCAGCTTGTCGTAGAAGCCCGGCGCCTGCACCAGCCTGAGCGTGGTCAGGCCGGCCGCCACCGCCACCGGGTTGCCGGACAGGGTGCCGGCCTGGTAGACGGGGCCGAGCGGAGCGAGCTTCTGCATGATGTCGCGCCGGCCGCCGAACGCCCCGACCGGCATGCCGCCACCGATCACCTTGCCCAGCGTGGTCAGGTCGGGAACGATGCCGAACAGCCCCTGGGCGCACTTCGGCCCGACGCGGAAGCCGGTCATCACTTCGTCGAAGATCAGCACGCTGCCGTGCCGGGTGCACAGTTCGCGCAGCGCCTTGAGGAACTCGGGCTTGGGCGCGACCAGGTTCATGTTGCCGGCAACTGGCTCGACGATTACCGCAGCGATTTCGTCGCCGATTTGTTTGAAGGTTTCCGCCAGTGCGGCGCTGTCGTTGTAGGCCAGGACCAGGGTGTGTGCCGCAGTTTCCGCCGGCACCCCGCCGGAGCTGGGTTGGCCGAAGGTGAGCGCGCCGGAGCCGGCCTTGACCAGCAGCGAGTCGGCGTGGCCGTGGTAGCAGCCTTCGAACTTGATGAATTTGCTTCTGCCGGTAAAGCCGCGCGCCAGGCGGATGGCGCTCATGGTGGCCTCGGTGCCGGAGCTGACCAGGCGCACCTGATCCATGCCAGGCAGCAGCGAGCACAAGTATTCCGCCATTTCCAGCTCGAGCGCGGTGGGTGCGCCGAAACTCAGGCCGTTGACAGCGGTTTCCTGCACCGCCTTGACCACCTCGGGGTGGGCGTGGCCGAGGATCATCGGCCCCCAGGAACCGACGTAATCGATATACGCCTGGCCGTCTTCGTCCCAGACGGTGGCGCCCGCGCCGCGTTTGAAAAACAGCGGCGTGCCGCCGACCGAGCCGAATGCCCGTACCGGAGAATTGACGCCGCCGGGGATGAACTGTTGGGATTTCTCGAAAAGTTGCTGGTTGCGTGAAGTCATGGTCGTTACCTTTTAGTGCAATGTATGGTGGGTTGGTTTTTCGAATAACACGGCAAAGCGGCTGGCGGCTGCCCCGATATCATCGCTGTCGAATAGCGCGGAAATGACCGCTACGGCGTCGGCGCCGGCTTCGATCAGGGGGTTGAGGTTATCCGCGGTAATGCCGCCGATGGCGACGACCGGGATGTTCAGGCTCTGCTTCGCCTCGTGCAAAAGAGTTAAAGGCGCCACAGCCGCGCCGGGTTTGGACGGCGACGGGAAGAAGCTGCCGAAGGCGACATAATTGGCGCCATGGGTTTCGGCATCGAGCGCCCGCTGCAAGTCGTCATAACAAGACACACCGATAATTTTATCCGGGCCGAGGATCAGCCGGGCTTCGCGCACGCCGCCGTCGTCCTTGCCCAGATGCACTCCGTCCGCACCGGTCAGGTCGGCGAGGCGAATGTCGTCATTGATGATCAGCGGCACATGGAAATGCTGGCACAGCGCCAGCAATTCGCTGGCCTGCTCGTGGCGCAACGCGGCGTCGCCCCCCTTGTTGCGGTATTGCACCAGGTGAGCGCCGCCCGACAAGGCCTGCCTGACCTGTTGCACCAGACTTTCGGTGTCGGCGCATTCGGGGGTGATGGCATACAGGCCGCCAATCAAAACAAGCCAATCAAAACAAGTGCCTTTCTCGTTTGCTCCCTCCCCCTCCGGGGGAGGGTTGGGGAGAGGGTTTCCCCCTGGGGCAGACATACGGCGCAATGCGCTTCGCTTATTGACGCCCTACGCATTGTTTCAGGCGCCGGAGGCATCTTCTTCCTCGCGCGCCCAGAAAAGACGGTCGGGGATGTGTTGCCCCATGCCCGGGCGGAAACCGGCTTTCAGCGTTTGCCAGGTGAATTCCTGTGCTTCCTTCACCGCTTCCGGAATATCCAGGCCGTGGGCGATCGAAGCGGCAATCGCTGACGCCAGGGTGCAGCCCGAGCCGTGGTAACTGCCTGGCAGGCGCGGCCAGCTGTCGCTGCGCAACACGCCGCTTTCGCCGTAGAGCGTATTCACCACCTGGGGGGTGTTTTCATGGGTGCCGGTAATCAGTACGAATTCGCAGCCCATCTCGATGATGCGCCGGGCGCATTCGGCGAGATCCGGTTCGGCGTCGCCCTCTTCGTCGTCGAGCTGGGCGATACGCCGTGCTTCCTGGCTGTTGGGCGTGAGCAGGGTGGTCTGGGGGATGAGCATTTCCAGCAAGGCGGTGAGCATGTCGTCGCCAGCCAGCTCGTCTCCCCGGCCAGAGGCCAGCACCGGATCCAGTATCAGCGGTATATCCGGGTAATCGGCGACCACCTCGGCGATGGCGGCGACGTTTTCCATGCTGCCGATCAGGCCGACCTTGAAAACTTCCACCGGCATGTCTTCCAGTACGCAGCGCGCCTGGTCGGCAACCCATTCGGCCTCCATGGCCATCACGTCCTCCACGCCCAGAGTGTCTTGCACTGTGATGGCGGTGACCACCGACAGGGGATGGCATCCCATGCTGGACAAGGTCAGGATGTCAGCCTGCAGGCCGGCGCCGCCGCTTGGATCGGAAGCGGCGAAAGTAAGGACGATCGGGGGTGTTTCGCGCGTGTTTGCCATGAGTACGGACGTTGTCATGCCGGAAAAATCGGGCGGTGCCTACGGGGGCAGGGTTGATCGAAAAACGGTATCTTAACCTAAATTGAGGCGGAGATTCCCGGCATTTTGCCGGATGAGTTATGACAAGGCGCTTTATCTGAAAAAAGTTTATTATACAAAAGGTCGAAAATAGTGTCTTCAAGATAAACGCAAAGGCTGATACTATTCCGTGACAGGGTGGATAGTACTGGATAAAGAAAAGCAGGGAGGATGCGAGTGAGCGGAGAAACACAAACCCTTGCGGGAACCAAGGTGATGGTGATTGATGACAGCAATACCATTCGCCGCAGCGCCGAGATTTTTCTGGTGAAGGCCGGGTGCGAGGTTATCCTCGCAGTAGACGGGTTTGACGCGCTATCCAAGATTGCCGATCATCAACCCGATGTCATTTTCGTTGATATCATGATGCCGCGCCTGGATGGTTACCAGACTTGTGCGTTGATCAAGAAAAATCCAAAATTCAAAGTCACGCCCGTTATCATGCTCTCCAGCAAGGATGGTTTGTTCGACCGCGCTCGGGGCAGGATGGTGGGATCCGATGAATATTTGACCAAACCTTTTACCAAGGAAAGCCTGCTTAAAACCGTGGGTCAGTACATGGCCCAGCGCAGTGTCAGCCAGTGAGGGAACAAATGGCTATCAATAAGATCATGGTCGTGGATGATTCGCCTACCGAAAGATTCTTTCTTGGCGGCTTGTTGAGCAAGCACGGATATCAGGTGGTTACTGCCGAAAGTGGCGAGGAGGCAATCACCAAAGCCAAGCAGGAAAAGCCTGATCTGATCATCATGGATGTGGTGATGCCAGGCCTGAATGGCTTCCAAGCGACACGCTCAATTTCCAAGGATGATGAAACCAAGGATATCCCTGTCATCATGTGCACCAGCAAGGGGCAGGAAACCGATAAGGTATGGGGAATGCGGCAGGGCGCCAGGGATTACATCGTCAAGCCGGTGAACCAGGATGAGCTGCTGAAAAAAATTACGGCACTCGGATGATTATGTTCCTGTACGTTGCTTGGGGCTTACAAGGGTAGCAGATGGCAAGAAAAATCAGCTTGCGAGAATTTCACGAGAGCGTGGTGGACAAGCTGCAGGGCCTGGCGTCCAGCGATGCGGCCAGCCCCTCCAGGCTGGGTGTCCAGATTGGCTCGCAATTCTGGCTGGTCAATCTTTCCGATATCAGCGAGGCGTTGCCTGTTCCAAAACTGACGTCCGTTCCCCTGGCGCAGCCATGGTTTTGCGGCGTGGCGAATTTTCGCGGCAATCTCTACGGTATCGTTGATTTTCCCCATTTTCTCGGTGGCGCGCCAACGCAATTCGGCGTGGATTGCCGCTTGCTTCTGGTTCACCAGAAATTTTCCGTCAATTGCGGAATCGTCGTCAGTCGCATGCTGGGATTGCGCAATCCAGAGAAAATGCAACGGGTGGAAATAGAGGGGGAGGCTCCGCCCTGGGTCGCTGCCGAATACCATGATGAAACCGGACGGCGGTGGCAGGAACTGAACATGCAGGCGCTGACCGGGCACGCCCAGTTCCTGAACGTGGGCCTGCCATAAGGGTGTTCGGCGGGCGCCATGGAATGATCGTTTCTGTGAGCTGCAAATATAATTAGGGATGGAGATTCAAGCATGGGATTCAAGTTGCCAGGTTTCAATCTTTTCAAGGGAAAGTCTGGACCGGCTAACCCGGCCGGGTCAGCGACGAAGTTGGGGCTGAATACGACCCTGGTGATGAAGGGACTCCAGAAGATGGCCGATGATTCGGCGCATCCCCTGCCGCTTATCGGTGAAAAACCCATGCAGCAGCAGTTGAAGATTCTGGGCGGTGCGTGGGCCGTTGCCATGCTTCTCTCTTTTTCTTCTCTGGTCTGGTACGGGGTGAACCTGTACATCCTGAAGCAGCATACGAGTATTTCGACAGAAATGCAGATGCTGTCGCAACGGATAGCGAAGAGCGCACAGCTGGTGGCGCAGGGTAACCCGGTCGCTTTTGCCCAGTTGAAAGAAGCTGACCAGCACTTTTCCGCGCACCTCAAAAATCTGATCCAGGGTGGCGATGGTGTGCCCGCATCGTCGTCCGCTATCCAGCCCCTGCTGAAAGAGATGAGCATAGAGTGGGCCGAAATGCGCACAGATATCAGCCAGATCACTTCCCGGGAAAAGAACCTGGCGGTATTGAGCAACAGCGTTATGGGCATTAACGCCAGTGACGAGACCTTGCTTGAATTATCCGAGCAACTGTCGCGCCGGATGGTTCAGTCGGGCGCTGGAGTGCAGGAAGTGTCCGCCGCCCACCAGATGGGGATGCTGACCGAGCGGATCGCAAAAATTTCCAATACCTTGCAGTCGAGTGCCGATATCGACCCGGAAAATGCGCTTGCACTGGGCAAGGACATCAGCACTTACAACAAGATTGTGGCGGGCTTGCTGAACGGGAGCGACGAGCTGCGTTTGGGTTCCATCAAGGACCCCGAGGCGAGGAAAACCCTGGGGGAAATTAATGATACATTCCGGGATTTTGCCGCCCACGCCGGCAATATCCTGCGCGAAATCAAGGGGCTGGTCGAGGCAAAAAATGCTCAGCGTTCCTTGTTCAAGGACGGCGACAAGATGCTGGAGCTCTCCCGCAAATTGACCGACAGCTACGACAAGACTGCCAGCAGTGGCTGGCTGGAGGCGTTGCTGACCGCCGTTTCTGGCGGCGCTGCACTGTTGTTCGCCGTGCTCTTCGCCAAGGTGTTGCTGGATGACGCCAAGCGCAAGGCGGCCATCAGCGAGCGGGAAAACAAACGGAACCAGGAGGCGATTCTGCGGCTGCTCAATGAAATGGGCGACCTGGCGGAAGGGGACCTGACCGTGAGGGCGAAAGTGACCGAGGATATCACCGGCGCGATTGCCGACTCGATCAACTACGCGATCGACGAGTTGCGCTCGCTGGTGGTGGGGGTGAACAAGGCGACAGAGCAAGTGGCGCGGGCCTCCCGGGAGGCGCAGGGCACCTCCGAGCATCTGTTGCAGGCGTCGGAAAAGCAGTCGCGTGAAATCGAGGAAACCAGTACGGCGGTGCTGCAGATGGCAGACTCCATTAATGAGGTGTCGGCCAGCGCCGCCGAGTCGGCGAAAGTGGCGCAGCAATCCCTGCAAGCTGCGGACAAGGGTGCCGTGGCGGTGCAGAACTCCATTGCCGGCATGAACGAGATTCGCGGCCAGATTCAGGAAACAGCGAAACGGATCAAGCGGCTGGGTGAAAGCTCCCAGGAGATTAGCGAGATCGTGGAACTGATTTCCGACATTACCGAACAAACCAACATTCTGGCGCTGAACGCGGCGATTCAGGCCGCTTCCGCCGGTGAGGCGGGACGCGGCTTCACCGTGGTGGCGGAAGAGGTGCAGCGGCTGGCGGAGCGTTCGGGCGAGGCAACCAAGCAGATCGGCGCGATCGTGAAGACCATTCAGACCGATACCCACGATGCGGTGGCGGCCATGGAGCAGAGCACTCAGGGCGTGGTGGAAGGCGCCAAGCTGTCAGACGCGGCGGGCCAGGCTCTGTCCGAGATCGAGCGGGTTACGCGCAGCCTTGCGGATCTGATCGACACCATTTCCAGGGCGACCCAGGCACAGGCGGAGGCCGCCGGCAAAGTGGCGACGAACATGCGGGATATTCAGGACATTACCAACCAGACCACGGACGGCACCAAACAGACCGCCGCTTCCGTGGGTCAGTTGACCGAGCTGGCTGCCGAGCTGAAAGGTTCGGTGGCGGGCTTTAAACTAGCATAGGTAACCTAAAGAGCATGGCCACCGAATTGGACATCGGCCCACTGACCTGGGTCAAAGGCGAAATCGACCAGGCGCTGGACCAGGCCAGGCAGAATCTGGCGGGATTCTTTGGCAACCCCGGCGATCTTTCCCCGCTACGCTATTGCCTGACTCACCTGCATCAGGTGAATGGCGCCATCCTGATGGTCGGCCTGGAAGGGGCCGCGCGCGTTAGCGGTGAAATCGAAAAGCTGGTGGCCGCTCTGGAGAAGCAGGAGGTTGCTCCCTCCGCCGCCAATATCGAAGTCATTAGCCAGGCCATTGCCGCGCTCTCCAAATATCTCTCCGGTCTGCTTGATGGCGAGCCGGATGTGCCGCTCAGGCTCTATCCCGTCTATAAAAGTCTGCACCAGGCGCGTAATGCCCCGGATTTTGCCGAAAGCGACTTGTTTTTCCCGGATTTGTCCGCGCGCGCGCCGAAGGATATCAATGCGAAGTCGGTGAGCGAGGCCGAACTGCAAGCACTGGCCAAGGCTGAGCGCGCGCGCTTTCAGTGGGGCTTGCTCAAATTTCTTCGCACGCCGGACGATCCGGCGGGGATGGAAGCGATGCGCGTGGCCTTGCTGGCCATCGAGCGGGCGCAGAGCCTGCCGGCGCAACGCACCTTCTGGTGGTCTGCGGGGGCGCTGATAGAAGCTTTGCTCAACAAGGGCTTGAGCCCCGACGCCGAAGCCAAGCGGCTGCTGGGCAAGATTGATCAGCAGATTCGCAAGCTGGCGGAATCCTCGCCCAAGGTGGCGGAACACCTGCTGCGCGATTTGCTATACCGGGTGGCTTGCAGCCAGCCGGTGACTGAGCGGATCAAGCAGGTCAAGCAGGCATTCGATCTGGACAGCTGTTTGCCGCAGACGGCCACTGCCGCGGAGGCCGACGCGGCTCGGCTCCAGCCTCTGCTTCGGGAACTGAAGGAGTTGCTGACGCCGGTCAAGGAATTGTGGTTGAAATTCACCACCGGCCATAAAGAAAGCCTGAAAAATCTGCAGGAGCCCTTGAGCCGGCTGGTAGGAAAAAGCCGGGCGCTGGATAACCGTCCTTTGCATGGACTGCTCGCGCAGACGCAAGCGCTCGTGGCAGCTCAGCCGGAGCAGGAAGGCGCCGGGGAGGCTCTAGCGATAGAAGTGGCCACGGCGCTGCTGCTGGCCGAGAATGTGCTGGAAAACTTTGCTCAGTTCAACGATGAATCGGCAAAGCAGCTGGAAATCCAGACCAGGCGGATGTCGGCTATTTCAAGTGGCCGCCCGGAAGAAATCGATGCCGCGGGAATCCCCAGCCTTGGCGATGTCAGCCGCAAAGCCCAGGAAAAACTCCTGCTGGCTCAGGTGGCGCATGAGATTCAGGCCAATCTGCAGCGGATTGAGGAAGTGCTGGATGCGTTCTTCAGGGATCCGACCAAGCGGGACGGCATTCCTTCTCTCGAATCTGCCCTGAAGCAGATTTCCGGCGCCCTGACCATTCTCGACCTTGGCAAGGCGGGCAAGCTGCTTGGCATCTGCCATTCCAGTATCCGGCGCTTCGCCGATCCGGCTTATGAGCCGAGCGCGCAGGAGCTGGAGGGGGTGGCTGAAGGCTTGAGCGGCCTGGGTTTCTACCTCGAAGAAATCCAGCATGGCCGCGCGGATGCGGAAAATATCATTAGCCGGGCCCTGTCCCGCTTGGCGGGCGAGGCGGAGGAAAAAAGGGCTGCTCCGCAAGAAGAGGCCGAGCAAACACTTGCGGAAGAAAGCATCGAAGCCAGTCTGGATTTGCAGAAACATCTGGCGCAGGAAAACTTCCAGGAGTGGCAGGCCAACCCCGAAGATTTGGCGGCGCGTCAGAAGCTGGAATTATCGCTGTCCGGTCTGGCTCAGGATGCCGAACTGGTGGCCGATTCGGAGTTGAAGGAACAAGCCACAACCGCGAGGCGCCTGCTCGATGAAGAGCGGGAAGCGCCTGCTGCCGGACTGGCGGACGCGGTTGCCGCCCTGGCCTCGGCCAAGGCGCCCGTGGCGCCTTCGCAAGAAACCGAACGCTTGCTGGAGGCCTCCGAGGAAGCGATCGACGCCGAATTGCTCGAGACGTACCTGGAAGAGGCGGCCGAGGTCTTGGCCGCCGTCAGCGAGAGCCTGCAGGCCAGCCGTGAGCGGCCTGGCGACCGCGAGGCGCTGACCGCGATCCGGCGCGGCTTCCACACCCTGAAAGGCAGTGGGCGCATGGTCGGTCTGGCCGATCTGGGGGAGGCTGCATGGGTGGTCGAGCAGGTGATAAACAAATGGCTGCAGGATGAGAGGGCCGCCACTCCCGCCCTGCTGAATTTTATCGAGCAGGCGCGCGCAGCGTTCGAGCAATGGGTGGGGCAACTGCAAAGCAAAGGCGCGGCGGTGGTCGAGGCCGATGCCCTGATCGCCATGGCGGAGCAGTTAAAGAGCGGCGGGGAAATGGCCGCGGTTGCACCGCAGGCCGGGGCAATGCCGGCTTCCGTCGAGGAGGAGCTCGCCCCTGCGGAGGAGCCGCTAATCTTCGCGCCGCCGCTTGAAGAGGTTGTGGCGGATGCCATCGAGCCGGTCGAGGAAATCGGTTTGCCGGTAATGGATTCCGATTTGATCGAAGAGGCGGCTGCCGAAACGGCTGCGCCTGCCGCTGAAGTCGAAATCGAGGCGCCGGCCGTTGAGGAGCTTGTTTCCGTGGCCCCTGAACCGGGGGCGGAAGAGATGGCGCCAGAACTGTCGCCGGAAACCGAGATTGTGATCGGCGATGTCACCCTGCCGAGCGCGCTTTTCGACATTTTCATGAGCGAAGCCAAACAGCGGGTTGCGGTTCTGCGGGAAGAGCTGGCGCGTCTGGAAGATCAGCCGGATCAGCCGATCCGGGAAGATTTCATGCGCGCAGCCCATACCCTGTGCGGCATTTCCCGCACGGTGGGATTCCCGGTGCTGGCCGGGCTTGGTTTTGAACTGGAAGAATGGCTCAGGGAAATGCTGGAGCACCCGCAGCCGGCCAATGCCAAGCAGGTCAAAGTGACCGGTGACGCCGTCATCGCGCTGAACAAGATGGTGCAGGCGGTCGAAGAACGAAAGATGCCGAAACCGGCAAAGCAGATCGTGCGTTCGCTGCAAGCGCTGGGCAAAAAAGCGCGTGCGGGCGGCGAAAAGGCCGCATCGCCGGCGCTGGCGGAGCGCGCGCCAGCCGAAGCCGTGAAGCCAATGGCCTCATTCCCCGAGGTGGAGAGGCGAGCCAAGGCGGTTCGGACGGCGGCGTTCGAGGTGCCGATGCCGACATCCCGCGACGACATCGACCTGAATATCCTGCCCGTGTTCCTGGAGGAAGCGCAGGACCTGTATCCGCTGGT
>CAMTYG010000121.1:0-7583 GCA_947085875.1 uncultured Sulfuricella sp. | reverse complement strand
CCCAGCACGCTTTCCAGCGCATCCTCCCAGCCCGCTGCCATGCGCAGGCTGTTCCACAGCCGCGGCAAGTTTTCCAGCCGGTGCTTCGCCAGCCACGCCTGCAATTTCTGGTTATGGTCGAGGCGGCTTTGCAGGTGTTTCAGGGCGTTCAGCCGGGCTTCCAGTCCGGTGGCCAGCCGCTGCTCCGCTTGCAGCCCGTCCCTGGCCTCGCGCGCGCCCTTTTCCAGCTCGGGCAGCACCGCAAGCAGCCGTGCCAATTCAGCCTGAGCCGTCTCGAACTCGCCCGCCACATCGGCAAGCTCGACCTCTTTCTGCGACAGCACCGCGACATCGAAGCGCGGCAGGCTGCCGGCTTCCTGCTGCAAACGCTGCTGCCTGGCTTGCAGTTGCTGCAAGTTCCTTTGCGCATGAGCGCGATGGGTTTCCTCGATCTGCTTCGCCTGCTCGGCCTGGGCCAGGCTACGTTGCAGCTCGCTGTAGCGCCGCTGGCAATCGCGGAAACTCTCCTCGGCCAGCGGCAGATTGCGGCCCTCCCGCTCCAGTTGTTCCTTGTTCTGCACCAAGCGTTCACCCGCCCGCGCCAATTCGCCGCGCCAGTGTTCCAGGGCCGCCAGCGCCTCGTCGCGCTGTCTTGCCAGGCGCTCGCCCTGTTCGCGCAGGGCGGTAGATTGAGCGGTCAGGCGCTGGCGGCTTTCACGCTGGTGCCGCAGGTTTTGCTCCAGACGGGAAACTTCGGCATTGGCCGCATAAATGCCGGCCTGCGCCTCATGCAGCGCATCGCTGGCCGCGTAATGGGCTTGCCGCGACTGTTCCAGCTGGCTCTCGGCCAGGCGCAAGCACGCGTTTTCCGCTTCCAGCTCGTTGCTCAGGCGAGCCACTTCGCGCTGCCAGCGTTCGCATTGCGCTGCCGCCTCACGCTTTCTGAGCAGAGCCAGCAGGTTGTGCGACAGCTTCAACTGGGCCTGCAAGGCCAGATACTGCTGCGCCACCTCGGCCTGCGCTTCCAGCCTGCCGATCTGCTTGTCCAGCTCCTGGCGCACGTCCTCGACGCGCAGCAGGTTCTCGCGGGTATCTTTCATGCGCAGCTCGGTTTCGCGGCGCCGTTCCTTGTATTTGGAAATTCCCGCCGCCTCTTCCAGAAAAACGCGCAGCTCCTCGGGGCGCGCCTCGATGATGCGCGAGATCATGCCCTGCTCGATGATGGCGTAGGCGCGCGCGCCCAGCCCGGTGCCCAGGAAGATATCGGTGATATCGCGGCGACGGACGTGCAGGTTGTTGATGTGGTAGGAGGACTCGCCGTTGCGGCTGAGCACCCTTTTGACGGCGATTTCGGCGTACTGCGACCATTGCCCGGCGGCCTTGCCCAGGCTGTTGTCGAAGATCAGCTCGACGCTGGCCCGGCTTACCGCCTTGCGCGTGGCCGAGCCGCTGAAAATCACGTCCTGCATGGATTCGCCGCGCAGCTCCCGCGCCCGCGACTCGCCCAGCACCCAGCGCACCGCGTCGATCACGTTGGACTTGCCGCAGCCATTCGGGCCGACAACACCGACCCGCTGCCCGGGGACGGGGATCGTGGTGGGATCGACGAAGGACTTGAAGCCGGCGAGCTTGATGTGGGTGAGGCGCATAATTTCAGTGAGGGGTGAGGCGTGAGGGGTGAGGCGGACAAGTCAAAACCCGCATTGCCCCATGTTTTACGCCTCACCCCTATCCCCTCACCCCTCACCTATCCGCGTATAATGTCAGCATTTTAACCGATTTAGTTGAGAGCGTGAAAATGTCCAGCCAACCCAGCAAAACCCTGGAAACCTTCGACAACCCGAACCCGGAACGCGATTACCACATCCACATGGAAATCCCGGAGTTCACCTGCTTGTGCCCGAAAACCGGCCAGCCCGACTTCGCCACGCTGTATCTCGACTATATCGCGGATCAGAAGTGCGTCGAGCTGAAGAGCCTGAAGATGTATGTCTGGTCGTTCCGCAACGAAGGCGCATTTCATGAAGCCGTCACCAACAGCATCCTGAACGACCTGGTGTCCGCGACACAGCCGCGCTTCATGCGCCTGACGGCGAAATTCTACGTGCGCGGCGGCATCTTCACCAATGTCGTGGCCGAACACCGCAAAGCGGGCTGGGAACCTCTGCCGCGCGTCGAGTTGACCGCATTCGATGCCAGTTCCAACACTCGCGGGTGAGTAGGGCCGAATTCATTCGGCCATGTGCGAATGAATTCGCACCTACATTCAAGTTATGGGCACCCTATGACTCACCCCTCACCCCTCACCCCTCACGCTTTTCTGGGCATTGATTTCGGCACCAGCGGCGCCCGCGCCATTGCAATTGACGGCAGTGGAGTCATTCTCGCCGAGGCGAGGTTGGCTTTCAGCGATCAAACCGCTGAAGCCTGGCGTGCCACGCTGTTCGACCTGATTGGCCAGATTCCGGCAGACGTCCGGCGAGCCCTGGCCGCGATCGCCATCAACGGCACTTCATCGACCGCGCTATTGTGCGGCGCTGACAACCAGCCGCTTTGTCCGCCGCTGCTTTACAACGATGCGCGAGCCCAGGTTGAAGCGAAGCAGCTTGCGCAGATCGCTCCATCCGGTCATCCGGTGCTGAGCGCAAGCTCCAGCCTGGCGAAACTGCTCTGGTTCCAGAAACAGCCCGAATTTTCCTGTGCCCGTTTTTTCCTGCACCAGGCCGACTGGCTGGCCTCACTGCTGCACGGCAGGCCGGGCATCAGCGATTACCACAACAGCCTCAAGCTGGGCTTCGACCCGGAAACCCTGCGCTACCCGGAATGGCTGCTGATCCTGGCGATGACGCCTCTATTGCCGCGAATCCTGACGCCAGGGGCCGCGATCGGCACGGTCACCGCCGAAATCGCCGAGCGCTTCTCTCTTTCTCGCGACTGCCTCATCCGTGCCGGCACCACCGACAGCATCGCCGCCTTCATCGCCAGCGGGGCCAGCCGTCCCGGCCAGGCAGTGACTTCGCTCGGATCGACCCTGGTGCTGAAACTGTTGAGCCGGAAGCGGGTGGACGCGGCGCAATATGGCATCTACAGCCACCGCATCGGCAACCTGTGGCTGGCCGGCGGCGCCTCAAACAGCGGCGGCGCGGTGCTGCGATCGTTTTTCAGCGACGCCCGGCTGGAAGAATTGAGCGCGCGCATCGATCCCGCAACAGACAGCGGCCTGGATTATTACCCTCTGCCCAGTCCGGGTGAGCGTTTCCCGATCAACGATCCCGAACTGGAACCACGCCTGACACCCAGACCGCAAGACGACGCCCTGTTTTTGCATGGCCTGCTGGAGGGGATAGCCCGAGTCGAGGCGCAGGGCTATCGCCTGTTGCAGGAGCTGGGCGCAACCCCGCTCGAATCGGTGCTGACCGCCGGGGGCGGGGCCGGCAATCCGACCTGGAGCGCGATTCGATCCCGATTCCTTGGCGTGCCCGTGCTGCCTTCCGCCCGCGTTGAAGCCGCCTATGGCACAGCACTGCTGGCAGCAAGAGGAGAAAATTTGCTATGCTGTGAGCAGAAACCAGCGGAGAACAGCGACTAAATGGACAGACTGAACCGGATTTTCTCTCAGGAAGGCGTTTCCTACTTCACCATTATTCCCCTGAGCTGGCGCCCTGAAGGCAAACCTTCGGCTGACGATATCGCCATCTGGATGTATGGCGACGTCACGTTGCTACGGGCATTGGCCACGATCGAGGCGATGCAACCGGAGCGGGATGGCGACCTGGGATCCGGCGTAAGCAAGGTGCTGGAGCGCCTCGAATTCAAGATCGACCTGGCGCTCAGCCTGGTTGCCAAACTGCTGGCGCAGAATGCAGTCCAGCCCTCAACCTGCCCCGTCTTTGTCAGCGCCGAAGGCATGGAATGGATCGGCGAGGAAGCGGCTACCGCAGGAGACGATATCGTTATTTCCGCCTACATCAGCCAGAAACTGCCACAACCGCTGGTTCTACCGGCGAAAATCCAGGCCGTGCGGCAAGAGCCCGGCGGAACAAGGATTTACGCCACTTTCACCCATCTCAGCGAAGAAGCCCAGGACTGGCTCTCCCGCACCGTTTTCCGCTACCACCGCCGCGCAATCAAGCCGCATCACCATGACTAGCTGACCCCTCCAGCTTCCCCGAAAACAGGCTGGCGGCGACGATCATCGCGCCGCCCAGCCATTCCTGGGCCGTCATCACTTCGCCGGCGAGGAGGTAGCTCGCTACCGCCGCCACCACCAGCTCGAACAGGAAGATCACGATCGCCTGGTTGGCCGGCGCTCTCGCCAAGCCGTATTGCACGGTCAGGGTCACCGCAAAAATCAGGATACTGACCAACAGCAGCCACATCCATCCGGAAAAAGGCAAAACCGGCAAAACCGCCAGCGTGGCGGGCTGGTAGATCAGCGCCAGCAACGACAACACGCTGACGCCGACCCATACGCTCAACGATTTCAGCCAGATATCGGATGCCGCGGCGCGGCGCGACAGCACATTGGCTGCGGCGAACGTCAACCCGGCGGAAAGCGCCATCCATTCCGCCATATTCTGCGGCAGCGGCAGCCCCAGGCTCGGTCGCCACAGCATCACCACGGCGCCCGCAAAAGACAGCACCATCACCAGGTAGCCATGAAAGCGGAGGCGCTCGTGCAGGATCAGGCGCGCCAGCAGCACCGTCCACAGCGGCGAGAGATAAAACAGCAGCAGCACCCGCATCACTTCGCCGCCGATTACCGCCAGCACGTAGGCGAGATTGGTCCAGCCCGCCGTCAGCCCGATCAGCAGCAGTATCGGGGGAAAATGCCGCAGCCGTACGCGCTCGGAATACAGGGTGAAACCCAGCAGCAACGGGATCGAATAGGTGGCAAAGCTGGAAAGCGCGCCGGAAACACCCATCTGCTCGAGCAGCCGGTAGGGATACCAGATCAGCCCCCAGACGATCGCGCCCGAGAGCAGGCCCGAAACGGCCAGAAGTTTTTCTTTGGATGCCACGCAGCGAGCCTTTATCTAAAAACCATTAACCACGAATGGCACGAATGTTCACGAATGTTCACGAATAAACACGAATAGATTAGAGGTAATTATCTATTTTTATAAAAGGTGAATCAGACCATAAATTCTAACCAACTGATTATTAGTGAACATTCGTGTTGTATTCGTGTAAATTCGTGGTTAAAAGCTTTTCTAGGTTTATAATGTTGTGCATCCAGAAATGTTACTCTGAAAATCGTGAACCCCAACCTCGACCTGCTCCACCCCTACCCGTTCCAGAAGCTGCGCGACCTGTTCCGCGGCGTGACGCCGAACCCGGATTACAGTCCGATCAATCTTTCCATCGGCGAACCGAAGCACGCCACGCCCGACTTCATCCGCCGCGCGCTGGCTGAAAACCTGGACGGACTGGCCAATTATCCCACAACCCAGGGCAGCGATGCGCTGCGTCAGGCTATCGGCGCCTGGATCGAACGCCGTTACGGCATCCCGCCGCTCGATCCGAACACCCAGATCCTGCCGGTGAACGGCAGCCGCGAGGCGCTGTTCGCCTTCGCCCAGGCGGTGATCGACACCAGCAAGCCGGACCCGATCATCATCTGCCCCAACCCGTTTTACCAGATTTATGAGGGCGCGGCGCTGCTGGCCGGCGCCACGCCCTATTTCCTCAACACCACGCCGGAAAACGGCTTCGCCATGGATTTTTCCAGCGTCCCGGAGGAAATCTGGCGGCGCACCCAGATGGTCTATGCCTGTTCGCCCGGCAACCCCACCGGCAAGGTGATGGATATCGAGGCATGGACGCGCCTGTTCGACCTGTCCGACAAATACGGCTTCATCATCGCCTCCGACGAGTGCTATTCGGAGCTGTACCCCGACGAGCATGTACCGCCGCTCGGCGCGCTGCAGGTCGCGCACCAGCTGGGCGGCGAGGACTACGGCCGGCTGGTGGTGTTCAACAGCCTGTCCAAGCGCTCCAACGTGCCCGGCATGCGCTCCGGCTTCGTCGCCGGCTGCGAGTCGATCCTGGAAAAATTCCTGCTCTACCGCACCTATCACGGTTGCGCCATGAACCCGGCGGTGCAGGCGGCGAGCGCGGCGGCCTGGAACGACGAAGCGCATGTCGGGGAGAATCGCCGCCTGTATCGGGAAAAATTCGCCGCCGTCACTCCAATGCTGCAGCAAGCACTCAAAGTGGAGGAACCAGATGCCTCGTTCTACCTGTGGGCGCGAACACCGGTATCTGATACGGAATTCGCGAAAGCGCTGTACCGGGATTATAATGTTACGCTTTTGCCCGGCAGTTTTCTCGCGCGCGAAGCGCACGGCCTCAACCCCGGCACAAATTTCGTCCGCATCGCCCTGGTCGCGCCGTTGGCGCAATGCGTGGAAGCAGCGGAAAGAATCCAGAATTTGGTAAAAAACTCAACCACGAATGACACGAATTAAACACGAATGAGCACGAACGAAACCCTGCAATGGCTCTTTTCATTCGTGGACATTCGTGTCATTCGTGGTTAGCCTTTTTTTGCACTTTTAGGAAAAACAACATGAACGAACTGCAAAGCATCATCGAAGAAGCCTTTGAACGCCGCGCCGACATCACTCCGCGCAATGTCGATTCCAAACTCAAGGACAGCGTCGAGCAGGTGATCGACTTGCTGGACAAAGGTCAGCTGCGCGTGGCGGAAAAGATCAACGGCGACTGGGTCACCCACCAGTGGCTGAAGAAGGCGGTGCTGCTGTCGTTCCGCATGGAAGACAACTTCTTCATCAAGGGCGGCTTCACCAACTATTTCGACAAGGTGCCGTCGAAGTTCGCCGATTACAACTCCAAGGATTTCCGCGATGGCGGCTTCCGTGTGGTGCCTCCCGCCGCAGCGCGCAAAGGCTCTTACATCGCCAAGAACGTCGTGCTGATGCCCTCCTACGTCAATATCGGCGCCTATGTCGATGAAGGCACCATGGTCGACACCTGGGCCACCGTCGGCTCCTGCGCCCAGATCGGCAAAAACGTCCACCTCTCCGGCGGCGTCGGCATCGGCGGCGTGCTCGAACCGGTTCAGGCCAACCCCACCATCATCGGCGACAACTGCTTCATCGGCGCCCGCTCCGAAGTGGTGGAAGGCGTTATTGTGGAAGACAACAGCGTGATCTCGATGGGCGTTTACATCGGCCAGTCCACCAAGATCTACGACCGCGAAACCGGCGAAGTCACCTACGGCCGCATCCCCGCCGGCTCGGTGGTGGTGTCCGGCAACCTGCCCTCCAAGGACGGCAGCTACAGCCTGTACTGCGCCGTGATCGTGAAGAAGGTGGACGAGAAAACGCGCAGCAAGGTGGGGATCAACGAACTGCTGCGCGGGATTTAAATCGCCAGGATATACACCGTTAAAGGTGTCCATTCATTAGGGGTGTCATGGCCATCGGCGAGTGATAAAGGGTAGAGTAGAGAACAGGCTCTCGCCTGTCCTCCCTCATCAAACCGTGCATGCGATTTTCCCGCACACGGCTTTCCGATGTTCTTCACACCAAGGCATGCACATTTCCCCGCCCTATGTTTACAGTCGCGACTGAGGATGT
>CAMTYG010000120.1:0-3409 GCA_947085875.1 uncultured Sulfuricella sp. | reverse complement strand
AGCAGCTTTCCGGGCGCGACCAGCACGCTGCGTGCGGCTTTTGAGGCGATCAGGGTCTGGAAATGCAGCAGGTTGATGATGCGGCTTTCCACCAGTTGCGCCTGGGTGATCGGGGCGGTGATGCGCAGGATCGGCTGGTGCGGGAAGAACAAAGTGCCTTCCGGCATGGCGTGGACTTCGCCGGTAAAGCGCAGCGTCTTGAGAAAGCCGATGAAACCCGTGTTGAAACGGCCGCAGCCGGCCAGCCAGTCCAGTTCCTCGGGAGTAAAGCGCAGATTTTCCAGGAACTGCAGCACCTGCTCCAGCCCGGCCGCCATGAGAAAATTTCGCTGCGGCGGCAGGTCGCGCACGAAGAATTCGAACACAGCGATTTCATCCATGCCCTCATCGAAATAGGCCTGTAGCATAGTGAGCTGGTAAAGGTCCGTCAGCAGCGGGCTGGATTGCGGATTCACGCGGCGATATCCTAGAAACTGACTGGGCGCGCGCCGAGCGAAGTCATCTCCTCGATGGCGCGCTGCCCGTCTTCGGGTTTCAGGTTGACGGCGCGGATGCCGTCGAGCAGCAGCAGGACATCGAAGCCGCAGGCCAGCGCATCCTTGACGGTATTCAGCACGCAGTAATCGGTAGCCAGTCCGCCGACAAACAGGCGGTTGATGCCGCCCAAGCGCAGGCGCTGCTCCAGTTCGGTTCCCGCGAAGCCGGAATAAGCGTCCGCGTCACGGCGGGTGGCTTTTGCAATCACCACCGCATCAGAGGGTAAATCAAGTTTTGGCGAGAATGCCGCACCCGGGCTGCCGGCGATGCAGTGCGGTGGCCAGATGCCGCCCTGCGTTCGGAATGAGCAGTGATCCGGCGGGTGCCAGTCGCGGGTTGCATAGATCGGCAGGGATGCTCTTCTGAATGCCTCGATGTAACAGTTGAGTGCAGGGATGACTTCGTCGCCGGCCGGTACGGCCAGTCTGCCCCCAAGCAGAAAATCGTTTTGCACATCCACCAGCAGCAGCGCGTCGCCGGGGTGTGGGCAAAGGTTCAAAGGCATGGGTGCGCTGCTTTTCATGATGGTTTACTGGCTGCGTGTGATTGTGTGAATTATTTATCAGTATAGTTCGCAACCAGTGAATATTCGCCCAAGTTGTTCGTCAAGCGTGGAGAGCAGGTTGCTTGCTTTCTACGCTTGAACAAGCCGTCATTTGTCAATGTATTGGGGCTTATTCATCCACAATTTTGGCGGCAATGAGGAATTACGATCATAACATCCCGATAAACCATGGACTTATTGATAACATATTGATAATAAACAACCTTGGTGCAAGGTTAGAATTTAGTCAAATTGTTGTTCTTCCTTATGCGCAAGGGACTTACAACGTATCCCTACAGCTTATGCACAAACTTATCCACAGTTTATGTGGAAGGTTCCGTTGTCAATAAGGGTTTTCCCTAAATCGCCGTTTGATCACCCCGGCCTTGCTGAAATCCGGCGCATCCGGGTCGCCACTGGCGGCGAGCAGCAGGGCGATTTCGTTGTGTTCAGCCACGCACCTACCTCCCACTGATGATGGCCGAGATCATTCCAGCATTGTCGGCATGGTCGATCAGGATGCGCTTGACCCTGTCCTGCCAGAGCAGGCCGAACTGGCTCCGTTCTTCCGCATTGGCAACGCCCATCATGGCTTTTTGCATCAGTTCTTTCATGCCCGGGGAGGGGCTGACCAGTTCCGGATGGTAGGTCGTTTCCACATTGATTCCGGTATCCAGCCGGGTGTAGCGAATCTCGCCGCCGATGCCGGCATTGAAATGCAGCAGGTTGCGGCGCTCGAATTTTCCTCCGATTCCCTTGAAGCCGCCGGACTGCGCGGCGCCGGTGAGCAGGCCGACAACGTTGGCGATTACCCCGGTCACGCCGTCAGCCTGGCCATCGCGGAATGCAACCTGGATTGCGCCCCGCACCGGCAGTTCGTCGCCATACAGGCTGGCCAGCGCCGTGCGCGTCATCAAGTAAGCGCCCGCCACCGTGGGGCAGGAGTGTCCGGCCAGTTTGACCGCGTCGAGGTAGGTGTACTCGATGATGCCTTTTTCTGCCGCACCGAGGAATTCGGCCAGCGGATCGTAAAGGGTGATTCTGGGGGCGTCATTATAGAAACTCGGGGTGTTCATCATGATCAGGATTCTCCATTGAGGCTTCCAGCGGTTTGCCGCGGAGCCAGATTTTCCACAGGGCGGTCCGGCTGACTGAAAACGACCTGGCCTTCCCGCTATCGAAAGCATAGAGCGTCAACCGGGAAATTTTGTTGCGGGACAGTGCCTGCCGCAGCGGCCCAAACCAGTCTTTTTCCAGGTGCAACAGGGTTTCGCGCCAGCGGTGGACATCGCCGTACAGGGCAAGGTTGCGTAGCGCGTCGAGAACAACCAGATGATGCGAGCCGGCCTGGGCGGCATGCAGCCATTCCATGGCGGTCTCCGGCGCGCTGGCGCAGGGGATGCCGGTGGCGGCCGCCAGGCCGCGGGCCAAAGCGTTGTCGGCCCAGATATGGGCGAAAGGGGAAGTCAGGTTAGCCGGTAGAGCTCCGCCGCCCCAGGGCCAGATGCTGTTCACCGGCAGTAAGCCGCGCCGCTCCCGCGCCTCGTTGACCGGATGGCGGTGCAGCAACATCTGGATTTCATTGAGGATGACGTGCCAGCGTTTGCCGTCCGTACCGCCCGGCAGAATATTCCGGACATTCCTGCCTATGGCGGTTTCCAGGGGATAGGTTTTCAGGAGGACGGGGGGGTGAATCAGGCGCAAGTGCCAGTGGCCGGGCCGGGTCGGAAAGAAGCTCAGGCTCTCATCGGCGAAATGGCCGTTAAGGGCGGCAGTCAGGCTGTCAGCCTCTTCTCGAGTGATGTCCAGGTTGCCGGCATCCACCAGCACCAACCGGTCGCGCTGCAACTGCAGGTGCACGGGTTCTGCCAGCAGCCAGAAATCGCTGCCGGGGTTGCCGCCGTCCGCCAGCAGGGTAAAGGCCGCTACTGGCCAGTCGTGCTGTTTCTCGACGCCGAAGGTTCGGCACAGCCACGCATCCATGCCGCCATCCGCAAGCGTCTTCTGGCTGCCGCGCGCCAGCAGCGTTGCCAGAACGGGCAGGGATAAATCCCGGAGCGCGTTTCTGGTTTCAGGGCGGAAGGGCGGAAACAGGCCCGGAATTAGAAGATGGCAGTGCATTGAAGGGAGTCGATTTTTTTAGTTTATCACCAGACCCGTGGCAGGCCGGATACTCCTGGATGGTATGGGTGCGATTCAAACTGATGTGAAATGCAGTCATGTAGGTTGGGTTGAGCGGTTCTTTGCGAAACCCAACAAACCCAAACTTCAAGAACAGGTTTTGTTGTTCAGGTTTGTCGCCTAGAGGCGCCTACTTCTGGTGGGTTT
>CAMTYG010000119.1:0-2890 GCA_947085875.1 uncultured Sulfuricella sp. | reverse complement strand
CCCGACTGACGATCCGCCTTTCTGATTGCATCACGCAACTTCCACACGCGCCGGCAATTTCAAATATCGCCGGCGTTTCCATTTCCGCAACCATCGCCAAACGTGAAAATCAGACCATCAAATCGGGTGAACACACTCACTGGCATGTCGGTCGCCTTATCGTTGAAGATGAGCAAGGGGGCGAGGGGTGCGCCGAATATGGCAAGGGTGTGCTGGCCGAGCTGGAAAAACGCCTCTCGGCGGAATTCGGCAAAGGTTTTGCCTTGGCCAACCCGCGCAATTTTCGGCAATTCTTCCTTAATTTCTCTTGGGAGGAGATTCGCTACACAGTGTGTAGCGAATTGGCCTGGTCGCATTTTCGTACGCTGATTCGGGTAGATGACCACGCAACTCGGGCTTAAATCCATGAGTAACCAATTACCCATCCAAAACGATCCGCCCCTGCAAACGCCAGTTGGACAGCTCAGCGAGCTCATCCGCGATGCGCGGAGCCGTGCTCTGCGGGCGGTGGATGCGATTCAGGTGCGTACCTGCTGGGAGATCGGGCGGCATATTGTGGAGTTCGAACAGGGCGGGGCTGCGCGCGCGGAATACGGCAAGCGGCTGTTGCCGCGACTGGCGGAGTCGTTGACGGTGGAATTCGGGCGGGGGTTCGACGAACGGAATCTGCGCAATATGCGGGCATTTTTCCAGGCTTTTTCAATTTGGAACGCAGTGCGTACCGAATTGAGCTGGACGCATTACCGTACCTTGCTGCGCGTGGAGGATGAGCAGGCTCGTCGTTGGTACATGGATGAAACGGCTGCGCAGAACTGGAGTTCGCGGGCGTTGGAGCGGCAGATTGGCACGCTCTACTATGAGCGTCTGCTCGCCAGCCGAGACCGCGAACCTGTCGAGTCGGAGGCGCAGGCAAACACAAGTGTGTTGTCTTCGCCGCGCGAATTGGTGCGCGTTCCGGTGATATTGGAATTTCTGGGATTACCGGAAGCTGGACGTGTCCTCGAAAGCGATCTTGAGCAGGGGCTGATGAATCACTTGCAATCCTTTCTGCTGGAGCTCGGCAAGGGCTTCGCCTTTGTTGCCCGCCAGCAGCGCGTCAGCACGGAAACCAAGGATTTCTACATTGATCTGGTTTTCTATAACTATCTGCTCAAGTGCTTCGTCCTGTTCGATCTCAAATCCGGCGAACTGGCGCATCAGGACATCGGCCAGATGGATATGTATGTGCGTATGTACGATGATCTGAAACGCGGACCGGAAGATAATCCGACGGTGGGCATCATTCTCTGCGCGACCAAGGATGCTTCAGTGGTGCGATATTCCGTGCTGCATGAGAACGAGCAATTGTTTGCCAGCAAATACCGTTTGGTATTGCCGACAGAAGAAGAATTGCGCGCCGAGTTGGAGCGCGACCGCGCCTTGCTGGAAAGCGCACGTGAGGCATCGGATGATTGACCTCACCCTGCCCAGTAAAGGTGTAAGGTATGCATGGGTTGGCGCTGGGCGAAGGGATTGGGGTACACTTTACACTTGCGATGGAATGCTTTGATTTGATAACGGATTAGCTCTCGATGCCTGTCGGTACTCAGCACTCAGAACTCAGAACCCATTTTGTGGCGTGGTTTCGCTCGGCCGCACCCTATATTCACGCCTTTCGCGGCAAGACTTTCGTGGTTGCCTTCGGCGGCGAGGTGGTGAGCGAAGGCCAGTTTATCGCGCTGGCGCACGATATCAATCTTCTCAACAGCCTCGGCGTGCGGCTGGTGCTGGTGCATGGCGCGCGGCCGCAGATCGAGGAGGAGCTGACCGAGCGCGGCGCGGCGATCCGCTATGCCGGGGGAATGCGCGTCACCGACGATGACGCCCTGAAATGCGTCAAGGAGGCGGCGGGCACGGTACGGGTGGAGATCGAGGCGCTGCTTTCCATGGGTCTCGCCAATTCGCCGATGGCGGGCGCCGATATCCGGGTGGCCAGCGGCAATTTTGTCACTGCCATGCCGATGGGGGTGCTCGGCGGAGTGGACCTGATGCACACCGGCGAGGTGCGCAAGATCGATACAATCGGCATCCGGCGCAGGCTCGACGCCAACGAAATCGTGCTGCTTTCGCCGCTCGGCTATTCGCCCACCGGCGAGGTGTTCAATTTGTCGCTGGAAGATGTGGCGACTTTCGCCGCGATCGCGCTGGATGCCGATAAGCTGATATTCCTGATGGACACGGTCGGGGTTGCCGGCGAAAACGGGGATTTGCTGCGCGAACTGACCACGGCACAGGCGGAAGCGATTCTTGCCCGCTCCGCCGCGCTGCCGACGGATGTGGGCTATTACCTGCCCTGCGCGGTGCGCGCCTGCCGCAAGGGCGTGGCGCGGGCGCACCTGATCAGCCGCCATATCGATGGCGCATTGCTGCAGGAACTGTTTACCCATGAGGGCATCGGCAGCATGGTCAGCGAAGATCCGCTGGAAACCCTGCGCGATGCCACGATCGACGATGTCGGCGGCATCCTTGCGTTGATAGCGCCGCTGGAATCCGACGGCATTCTGGTGCGGCGTTCGCGCGAGCTGCTGGAAATGGAAATCGACCGCTTCTCCGTGCTGGAGTACGACGGCCTGATCATCGGCTGTGCCGCGCTGTATCCGTTCCCGCAAGAGCAGGCGGCGGAGCTGGCGTGCATGGCGGTGCATCCGGATTACCGCAGTGCCGGGCGGGGCGAGGCATTGCTCGAATACATGCAGGTCCGGGCGCTGGGCAAGGGCTTCAAACAGCTGTTCGTGCTCACCACCCGCACCGCGCACTGGTTCATTGAGCGCGGCTTCACCGAGGCCGGCGTGGACAAGCTGCCCAAGGCCAAGCAGGGGCTGTACAACTATCAGCGCCGCTCCAAGGTGTT
>CAMTYG010000118.1:0-7232 GCA_947085875.1 uncultured Sulfuricella sp. | reverse complement strand
TTCGAGATCAGGCCGGCGGGCGCGCCGGTGCCGCTGGATGAAGTTGAACCGGCGAAAGAGATCGTCAAGCGTTTCGTCACCGGCGCGATGTCGCTAGGCTCCATCTCCACCGAGGCCCATACCACGCTGGCCATCGCGATGAACCGCATCGGCGGCAAATCGAATACCGGCGAAGGCGGCGAAGACGCCGCCCGCTTCAGGGCAGTGAAGGGCGGCGAGAAGCTCTCCGAGATCATCGGCAAGGGCCGCATCGAGCGCGACCTGGTGATGAAAGAAGGCGATTCGCTGCGCTCCCGGATCAAGCAGGTGGCATCCGGCCGCTTCGGCGTGACGGCGGAATACCTGTCCAGCGCCGACCAGATCCAGATCAAGATGGCGCAAGGGGCCAAGCCCGGCGAGGGCGGCCAGCTGCCCGGCCACAAGGTATCCGAATACATCGCCCAGCTGCGCTTCTCGGTACCCGGCGTGGGCCTGATTTCCCCGCCGCCGCACCACGACATTTACTCGATTGAAGATCTCGCGCAGCTGATCCATGACCTGAAAAACGCCAACCCGGCCGCGTCCATCTCGGTCAAGCTGGTCTCCGAAGTGGGCGTGGGCACGGTGGCGGCCGGCGTATCCAAAGCCAAGGCGGACCACATCGTGGTAGCGGGCTACGATGGCGGCACCGGCGCATCGCCGCTGTCTTCCATCAAGCATGCCGGCACGCCGTGGGAACTCGGTCTGGCGGAAACCCAGCAGACCCTGGTGCTGAACCGGTTGCGCGGGCGCGTTGCACTGCAGGTGGACGGCCAGCTCAAGACCGGCCGCGACGTGCTGATCGGCGCCCTGCTGGGCGCGGACGAATTCGGCTTCGCCACCGCACCGCTGGTGGTGGAAGGCTGCATCATGATGCGCAAGTGCCACCTGAATACCTGCCCGGTGGGCGTGGCGACACAAGACCCCGTGCTGCGCAGGAAATTCACCGGCCAGCCCGAGCATGTGGTGAACTTTTTCTTCTTCATCGCCGAAGAAGTGCGCGAAATCATGGCGCAGATGGGCATCCGCAGGTTCGAAGACCTGATCGGGCGCAGCGATCTGCTCGACATGAAGCAGGGTATCGCGCACTGGAAAGCCAAGGGACTGGACTTCTCCAGGGTATTCCATCAGCCCGCCATGCCGACCAGCGTGGCGCGCCGCCATGCCGAAGAGCAAGATCACGGCCTGGACAAAGCGCTGGATCGTCAGCTCATTGCGCAGGCCGGCGCCGCTCTGGAGAGCCGGCAACCGGTGGTGATAAACAGCACTATAGGCAACTCCAACCGCACCGCCGGCACCATGCTGTCGCACGAAGTGGCGAAGCGCTACGGTCATGCCGGGCTGCCGGACGACACCATCACGGTGAAGCTGACCGGCACGGCAGGGCAGAGCTTCGGCGCCTTCCTCGCCCATGGCGTCACATTCGAGCTGTCCGGCGAAGGCAACGACTATGTCGGCAAGGGCTTGTGCGGCGGGCGCATCGTGGTGATGCCGCCCAGGGAATGCAAGATCGTGGCGGAAGAAAACATCATCGTCGGCAACACCGTGCTGTACGGGGCGACCAGCGGCGAATGCTATTTCCGCGGCGTGGCGGGCGAGCGGTTCGCGGTGCGTAATTCAGGGGCCGTCGCGGTGGTGGAGGGCCTGGGCGACCACGGCTGCGAATACATGACCGGCGGCATGGTGATCGTGCTGGGTCAGACCGGACGCAATTTTGCAGCGGGCATGTCGGGCGGCGTGGCTTACGTGCTGGACGAGGACGGCAGCTTCGAGCGCCGCTGCAATTTGTCCATGGTACAACTGGAACCGATACCCGAAGAAGCGGCCGCCAGCGAAACCGGCGACGTGGAAGCGCATGGAAGAGTACATTTCAATCATCTCGGCAAAGCCGACGAAGCGGCGCTACGCGGAAAGATCGAAAAACACCTGCGCTACACCGGCAGCGCGCGCGCCAAGGAAATTCTGGATAACTGGGCGCGCTATCTGCCGAAGTTCGTCAAGGTCATGCCAACCGAATATCGCCGCGCCTTGCAGGAAATCGCCACGCAGCAAGCCGGACTAAAGGAGATTGCGTAAATGGGCAAGCCTACCGGATTCATGGAATTGCGCCGCCTGAACGAGGCGAGCCTTCCCGTCGCGGAGCGCCTGAAAAACTACCGCGAATTCGTGCAGCACCTGACCGATGAACAGGCCGCCATCCAGGGCGCGCGCTGCATGGACTGCGGCATTCCTTTCTGCACCAGCGGCTGCCCCGTCAACAACATCATTCCGGACTGGAATGACCTGGTGTACCGGGCTGACTGGAAAAGGGCGCTGGACGTGCTGCATTCCACCAACAACTTTCCCGAGTTCACCGGCCGCATTTGCCCCGCACCCTGCGAAGCCGCGTGCACGCTGAACATCAACGATGACGCGGTGGGCATCAAGTCCCTCGAGCACGCGATTATCGACAAGGGATGGGAGCAGGGCTGGGTCGTGCCGCAGCCGGCGCAGAAGAAAACCGGCAAGAAAGTCGCGGTAGTCGGCTCCGGCCCCGCCGGTCTGGCCTGCGCTCAGCAACTGGCGCGTGCCGGACATGGCGTGGTGGTGTTCGAAAAGAACAACCGCATCGGCGGACTGTTGCGCTACGGCATCCCCGATTTCAAACTTGAGAAGTCGCACATCGACCGCCGCATCGAGCAGATGCGCGCAGAGGGCGTGGAATTCCGCGTCAATCAACATATCGGCGAACACGTCCCGGCTCAAAAACTGAAGGACGAATTCGACGCCGTGGTTTTGACCGGCGGCGCCGAGCAAGCCCGCGATTTGCCGGCACCGGGACGGGAACTGTCTGGCGTGCATTTCGCCCTGGAGTTCCTGCCGCAGCAGAACAAGGTCGTTGCCGGCGATGAGCTGCCTCAGCAGATATTGGCCACCGGCAAGCATGTAGTGGTAATCGGCGGTGGCGATACCGGCTCCGACTGCGTGGGCACCTCCATCCGCCAGGGAGCTGCCTCGGTAACCCAGATCGAAGTGATGCCGCGCCCCGCCGAACAGGAAGACAAGGCGCTGACTTGGCCCAACTGGCCGCTCAAGCTGCGCACCTCCAGCTCGCAGGAAGAAGGCTGCACGCGCGACTGGTACGTCACGACCAAGGCATTTGTCGGCGCCAACGGCAAGGTCGAAAAGCTGTGCTGCGTGCGCGTGGAATGGAACGCCGGCAAGATGCTCGAAATACCCGGCAGCGAATTTGAGCTGCGGGCCGATCTGGTGCTGCTGGCGATGGGCTTCGTCAGCCCGGTGCAAAAGGTTCTGGAAGCCTTCGGCGTGGAAAAGGACGGCCGCGGCAACGCCAAGGCCGCGACAGATGGTGCGGGCGGCTACAAAACCTCGGCGGACAAGGTAGTCGCTGCCGGCGACATGCGCCGCGGCCAATCGCTGATCGTGTGGGCGATACGCGAAGGCCGCCAGGCTGCACGTGCCGTCGATGAATATCTGATGGGTTTTTCCGATTTACCAAGATAATTATTCCTCCCCTTACCCGCTAGCGGGCGAGGGGTTGGAGGCGAGGGATATAAAATGCGCAGCAAACTCAAAAACGACACCTTCCTGCGCGCCCTGCTGCGCCAGCCGACCGAATACACCCCGGTATGGATGATGCGCCAGGCCGGTCGCTACCTGCCGGAATACAATCAGACCAGGGCGCGGGCGGGTGATTTCATGTCGCTGTGCAAAAACCCCGCCCTCGCCACCGAAGTCACCCTGCAACCGCTGGCGCGCTTCCCGCTCGACGCCGCCATCCTGTTTTCGGATATTCTCACCATTCCCGATGCCATGGGCCTGGGCCTTTATTTCAGTACCGGCGAGGGACCGAAATTCGAGCGCCCGCTGCGCGACGAATGGGAAATCCGCGACCTGACCGTGCCCGACCCGAACGTGCACCTGCGCTATGTGATGGACGCCGTAAGCCAGATCCGCAAGGCGCTCAACAACGAAGTGCCGCTGATCGGCTTTGCCGGCAGCCCGTTCACGCTGGCCTGCTACATGGTCGAAGGCGGCAGCAGCTCGGATTTCGCCCTGGTCAAGACCATGCTCTACCAGCGCCCGGACCTGCTGCATCACATCCTCGACATCAACGCCCGCGCCGTGACCAGCTATCTCAATGCGCAGATCGAAGCTGGCGCACAGGCCGTGATGATTTTCGACTCCTGGGGCGGAGCGCTGTCCCACGCCGCCTACCACGAATTCTCCCTGCCCTACATGGAGCAAATCGTCAGCGGGCTGATCCGCGAACGTGACGGCGCCACCATCCCCAACGTCGTCTTCACCAAGGGCGGCGGACTATGGCTGGAAAGCATCGCCGCTACCGGCTGCAACGCCGTCGGTCTGGACTGGACCATCGACATCGGACAGGCGCGCGCCCGCGTCGGCGACAAGGTGGCGCTGCAAGGCAACCTCGACCCGGCGGTATTGTTCAGCAACCCCGATGCCATCCGCACCGAGGTGGGCAAAGTCCTGCACAGCTATGGCAAGGGCAGCGGCCACGTATTCAACCTGGGACATGGCATTTCGCAGTTCACCAATCCGGAAAACGCCGCCGCCATGGTCGAGGCGGTGCACGAGCTAAGCAAGCCGTACCATTCCTGACCTGAAGGGGTCAGTGTCGGCTGAAGCCAAAACACGCTAGGATTAAATTCTGGCCAATATTTCGGCAAATCCCGGGAGGCACATATGGATTATCGGCAAAGAATCACCATCGAATCCGGCAAACGGGGCGGCAAGCCTTGCATTCGGGGCTTGAGAATCTCGGTTTACGACGTGCTGGAAATGTTGGCTCAGGGCATGAGCCAGACCGAAATTCTAGCGGATTTTCCGGAACTGGAGCCGGAAGACATCGCTTCCTGCCTGGGCTTCGCCGCCAACCGCGAGCACAACCTGTTCACGCTCACCACCCCATGAAATTGCTGTTGGACGAGAATCTTTCGCGGCGCCTCGTCCCATTTCTGCAAGCCGACTATCCCGGCAGCAGCCAAGTCGCTTTGCTTGGGCTGGAAAAAGCAACCGACAGGGAAATCTGGGAATACGCTAAAAGCAACGATTTTATCATTGTTACCAAGGACTCTGATTTCCACGAACTCAGCACTCTCTACGGCGCTCCACCGAAAATCATCTGGCTGAAAACCGGCAATCAGTCCAAGGCATCCTCGCTAAACGTGCTGATTTCCTTCAAGGATGAGATCGAAAAGGTATTTGTCGAGGAATGCAAAGCCTGTATAGAAATTTATCTTTAAACAGCCGTACCCCCTATTCCGTGCGCGCAATTCAAGAAACAACCCCGTCCTATTTTCCGACTTGTTGCAAAACAATGGCGGTCTACCTGCGACCGGCGTCACGCAACCCAAAAGTGCACAAGTGAAAATCGTACAAATCGCACTGGATGTCCCGCTCGACACCCTGTTTGACTACTCCGCCGAAGGCCATGGCGAAATAACCATCGGCGACCGGGTTCTGGTTTCATTCGGCCGGCGCCAGATGGTCGGCGTGGTCGCCGAGATTGCCGACCATTCCGCCCTGTCGCCGGGGCGCATCAAGCCGGTGCTCCAGGTCTACCGCGACACGCCACCCCTTTCCGCAGAAATCTTCCGGCTGCTGCGTTTCTGCGCCGATTACTATCACCACCCCCTGGGCGAAGTCATACTCAATGCCCTGCCCGTCCCCCTGCGCCAGACCAGGCCGGTTGCGCGCGCCAAACCGACCGGCTACCGGCTGACCGAGGCGGGGCTCGCCCTCGAAACCGATGCCCTGCCCGCCCGTGCAACCGTCAAGCGCAAGCTGCTGCAAAGCCTGAAGCAGGCTGGCACACTGTTGCGCAGCGACATTGCCGCTGTTTCCCCGAGCGCCACGCAGGCCATCAAGGAATTTATCGCGCTGGGGTGGGCGGAGGAAAGCGACGAAATTGCCGATTCAGTGCCAACATCAGCATGTAGGGTGGGCACGCCTTTGTGCCCACGCGAGGATAATCTCCGAACACCGCGTGGGCACAAAGAACATGCCCACCCTACCAAACTGACACCCGCACAGGAACAAGCAGTCTCCGCCATACTCTCCGGCCAGGACCAATTTCAAGTCTGGCTGTTGCACGGCATCACCGGCAGCGGCAAAACGGAAGTCTATTTGCGGGTCATCGCACAGATTTTACAGCGCGGCGGGCAGGCCTTGGTGCTGGTGCCGGAAATCAACCTCACGCCGCAGCTGGAGTCGCGTTTCCGCGCCCGCTTCCCGGATACCTGCCAAGTCAGCCTGCACAGCCGCCTCTCCGCCGGGGAGCGGCTGCGCCATTGGTTGCTGGCGCAGTCCGGCCGCGCCCAAATCGTGCTCGGCACCCGCCTGGCCTTGTTCACACCGATGCCGAAACTGAAGCTGATTGTGGTGGACGAAGAACACGACGGCTCATTCAAGCAGCAGGACGGGCTGCGCTATTCCGCGCGCGACATGGCCGTCGCGCGCGGCAAACAGGCCGGCACGCCGGTGATCCTCGGCTCTGCCACGCCCGCGCTGGAAACCTGGTACAACGCCCGCATCGGCCGCTACCAAATGCTGGAACTGCCGGCACGAGCCATCGCGGAGGCCGCGCTGCCGGCCATCCACTGCATCGACATCAGCCGCGCCAAGCTGGTCGATGGCCTGTCCGATTCCCTGATCGATGCGCTGCGCTTGCGCCTGGAGCGCGGCGAGCAAAGCCTGGTCTTCATCAACCGCCGCGGCTATGCCCCGGTGATGCGCTGCGGCCAGTGCGGATGGGTCTCCACCTGTCACCGCTGTTCCAGCCGATTAGTCGTTCACCTGCGCGAGAAACGCCTGCGTTGCCATCATTGCGGCCACGAATCGCGCATCCCCCCCACCTGCCCGGATTGCGGCAATGCCGACCTGGCGCCTATCGGCCAAGGCACGCAGCGGCTGGAGGATACCCTGGGCGGCCTGTTTCCCGCCGCCCGCATCCTGCGCGTCGACCGCGACAGCACGCGGCGCAAGCAGGCCTTGCCCGAAATGCTGGAGCGCATCCACGCGGCCGAGGTGGATATCGTAATCGGCACCCAGTTGCTGGCGAAAGGCCACGACTTCAAGAAGCTCACCCTGGTCGGAGTGGTAAATGCGGACGGCGCCCTTTACAGCGCCGATTTCCGCGCCTCGGAGCGTCTCTTCGCGCAACTGATGCAGGTTGCAGGGCGCGCCGG
>CAMTYG010000117.1:0-3317 GCA_947085875.1 uncultured Sulfuricella sp. | reverse complement strand
CTCGTGGGCATTGAAGGCGGTGAGCAGGAATTCCACGTCGCTGTGCTCGAAGTTGTAGGTGGACTGCTCCACCTCGTTCTGGTGGTACACGTCGCGATAAGTAAGCCCTTGCGTCCAGGTCAGGTCGAACACGTTCTCGACAGACTGCAGGTACATCGCCAGCCGCTCCAGGCCGTAGGTGATCTCGCCGGTGATCGGCTTGCAGTCGATACCGCCGACCTGCTGGAAATAGGTGAACTGGGTCACTTCCATGCCGTTCAGCCAGACTTCCCAGCCCAAGCCCCAAGCGCCCAGGGTGGGATTTTCCCAGTCGTCCTCGACGAAGCGGATGTCATTGCTCTTGAGGTCGAAGCCCAGCGCTTCCAACGAACCGAGGTACAGCTCCAGGATGTTTGCCGGCGCGGGTTTCAGCACCACCTGGAACTGGTAGTAATGCTGCAAACGGTTGGGGTTCTCGCCGTAGCGGCCATCCTTGGGGCGGCGCGAGGGCTGGACGTAGGCGGCGCGCCACGGCTCGGGGCCGAGGGCGCGCAGGAAGGTGGCGGTATGACTGGTGCCCGCGCCCACTTCCATGTCGTAGGGCTGCAGCAGGGCGCAACCGCGTTCGGCCCAGTAATTCTGGAGCGTGAGAATGATGTCCTGGAAAGTCAGCATTGTTTCGTCGAGCGAATTTGAAAGGGGTTGATTTTACCCCGGATTGTCCATTAGGCCAAAAGCTGCGATAGGGGTAGAGAAAGGACATCGCCCTCCCCTCCCTCCGAACCGTGCGTGCGGTTCTCCCGCACACGGCTCTCCAGTCAGTGGTTTCCTCATCGGGATTGGCTCGCCGACATTCGGGCTTCTGTCATGGTGAACAGCCCTAATGCAGCGAAGTAGGCATTTGGCCAACGTTTGTGATCGGCATGACACTTCCCAATACCCGGTCGCTTTTCCTGCTTGCGCAGTATCGCCCGTAATCGTCGGCGGATGAATCCATCCAACTTTGGAAACTCCCATCGGTCGGCGTGCTTGAAGTAGCCATACCAGCCTCTGATCATCGGGGTGAGGTCGGCAATGATCCGCGTCAGGCTGTCGCCTCTGGTGCGACGTGTCTTTTCGCGTATCTTGTCCTTGAACCCTTGCAGGCTCTTTTTCCTCACCCAGCGCTTTCCCGCTTCAAACCGGTAGCCAAGAAATTCGAACCCTTGCCCTTCTATCCGGCAATCCCCGATGTGGGTCTTGTCAGGGTGCAGGGTCAGGCCGTTGGCTTCGACCCACGCCTTGACTTCTTCCAGTGCCGTGTGCGCTTGTTCCGCGCTCTGGCTCAGGATGACGAAGTCGTCGGCGTAGCGCACCATGCGGTAGCCTTGCCGCTCCATTCTTTCGTCCAGAGGGTGCAGGTAGAGGTTCGCCAGCAACGGGCTAATGACCGCCCCTTGCGGGGTGCCTCCCGTCGGCGTCCATCTCTCCAGCCCCTTTACGATGTCCTGTCTCAGCCAGCCCGCCAGTAGTTCCAGCAGGCGTCCGTCGCTGATGCGTTCTTCGATCCGTTCTTTCAGCAAGGGATGCGGGATGCTGTCAAAGTAGCCTTTCAGGTCGGCGTCCACGACGTGGATGTAGCCTTCCTTTAGGTGTTTGTCCACTTCCCGCAGCGCGCCTTTGCAGCCTCTTCCCGGTCGAAACCCGTAACTCGTCGGCAGAAATTCTTTCTCGAAGATGGGTTCTATCACCCGCTTGACCGCTGTCTGGACGATTCTGTCCTTGACGGTGGGGATGCCTAACGGGCGTGTTTTGCCTCCCGCTTTGGGTATTTCCACTCGCCGCACGGCTTGGGGTTGATACCGCCCTTCTTCAAGGTCTTTCGCCAGTTCGTTCAGGTATCGCTCGGCATTCGCTGCGAATCCTTCGATGCTTTGTCTGTCTATCCCCGCTGCTCCCCGATTGGCCTTGACTTGTTCCCAGGCCGCCTGGAGTGTGCTCGGTCGATAGACTTTGTCGATCAAACTGAACCACTTGTTTCCTTTGACGCCGTTACCCAGCGCCGCCAACATGCGTTCCGTCCAGATGGTGCGATCTACCCAGTCCCATTGGGTTGGGGCAGATTCAGCTTGTTTAGCCCTTTCAGGCACTTCCGCCGTTTCGCTCATGCTCTCGCTTTTCCTGTCTTTCGCGCTTCCACTTTCCTGCCTCCCTTCCCTCGGCGCGGCTTTACTTTCCGCGCTTTTCAGTCTGCCTCTACAAGAGTTTAGGCTCCAGGGTTTGCCCCCCAGCATGACGCCAGTTTCCCAGCCGTTGCGCCTTGATCTGTTCTTCAGCCTTGCAGTACTACGAAGGCTCTGACTCCTGCCTCCCGTCACTTCAGGCTGCAGGTCTCCCCGCTTATCTCGTCACACCTTCCCAACGTTCCGCCTCCAACCACACGGTGCGCCCCGGCATCGCTTTACACGCCAACACAGCGTGCCGGGCGAGTTTCGGACTTCGCCATGAATGAGCAGGCTCGTCGTCACACCACGCCGAATCGAGTTCGTTATCCGGCGGACCGCCAGTTCGCTTCCTGTTGCTCTCCACCCCGCCTCGCGACGACGCAGTTACCTTCGGCTACGGGGTCTTGGCTTACCCCGACACGGACTCCCACCGTGCAGATGTGACGCCTTTACGGGCGCACTCATTCCCGCGCAGGCGGGAATCCAGTGGGTTGAATTACCCCCGCGAAGCGGGACAAAACCGAGGTCTTGTTCGCTTCGCGGAGTGATTACCTCGCTGGATTCCCGCCTTCGCGGGAATGACGAGGCTAATGGATTATTTAGGGTTTACTTCTTTTCAGGGCAAGGCAAAACCCCGTTGCGGCCAACCAGCGCTAATTTGCTTGCGCGCGGCAACCGCTTGATCTCGATCTCGCGTCGGCTCGCGGCAGCACGGTCTGGTTGGCCCTCTGTGAAAACCAGTTTCACCGGGAGCCGGCTGCGCGTGCATTTCGATGCCGTGCCGCTGTTGTGCGCCGCCAGGCGCTTTTCCAGGTCGTTGGTAATGCCGGTGTAAAGCGTGCCATCGGCGCATTCCAGCATGTAGCAATGCCAGCCGCTCATCGGCCCATGTGTCCTGGTTGTTGCTTTTGTCTGGCTACCCCCACCCGGCCAGCAATCCAGTTCGCCGCCAGCAGCAGCCCAAGCAACCCGAGCAACGGTAAATTTCCGAATCGTACATACGGCGTCGCCCCGGCAAACCCCTGAGCCTCGCCCTCCAGCCGGGTGACGGTGAATTCCGGCGCACGCTTCAGCACTTCGCCGCGCTGGTTGATGATGGCGGTGATGCCGGTATTGGTGGCGCGCAACATGTAG
>CAMTYG010000116.1:0-8148 GCA_947085875.1 uncultured Sulfuricella sp. | reverse complement strand
TTTGGGAAGCGAGCCGCAGCTTGCGGTTGTCGGGCAATTACGCGCAGCAGCGTTCGATCGACGAGGCAACAGGCCGCGACGCGGGCAACGCCCCCCGGCAGCACATCTATGCCCGGGCGGACTGGCGCTTCATGCCGGGCTGGACTCTGAACACACAGGTCAATCACGTCGCCGACCGCAGGCGCGAGCCCTTGGATACCCGTCCCGCCATCGCCGATTACCACACCGTGGATCTCACGCTACGCAAACAGAAGTGGAAAAAAGACTGGGATTTCGCTTTCACGGTGCGCAACCTGTTCAACGCCGACGCCCGCGAGCCGGCTCCGGCGCTGGCGCCGAACCTGAGTCCCCTGACCCCCAACGACCTGCCGCTGGCCCCGCGCGAGTGGCGCTTCGAACTGCGCCACCAGCTTTGATGATGCTTGTCCATTACAACAAAGTTGGAACTGTCAGCTTTGGCCGGTCAGCCTTCGTAGGGCGCAATAAGCGAAGCGCATTGCGCCGTATGGCGAACACATTCGGCGCAATGCGCTTCGCTTATTGCGCCCTACATGGACTGTCCGCCCTGCTGCTGGGCGCCGTGCTGCTGCTGGTCGCTGCATTGGCCCGGGGGGCGGAGGCGCCGATTGCCGTGGTCTACCCCGACATCGGCGAGCCTTACCGGGCGATTTTCGAGAAAATCGTCGAGGGCGTCGAAGACCGGGCCAGTTCGCGGATGGTCAAATACGCGGTGAAGCCCGGCGCCGACATTGCTGAACTGAAAACCGCCCTGCGCCGCCAGGACGCCAAAGTGGTGATCGCCCTTGGCCGCCAGGGCATGAAGGCGGTGACGCCGGATCGCGGCATGGCGATGGTGGTGGGCGGCGTGGTGACGGTGCCGGAAAGCGAGGCGCGCGGCCTGTCGGTGGTCAGCCTGTCGCCGGATCCCTCGCTGCTGTTCGCCCGCCTGAAGGCGCTGATGCCGGCCGCGAAACGGGTGTTCGTTGTTTACGATCCCCGCAACAATGCCTGGCTGATGAGGCTGGCCAAGGAAGCCGCGCGCGCCCAGGGGCTGGAGCTGGTGGCGCACGAGGCCCAGGATCTGCGCGGCGCGATGCAGCGGTATCAGGCCGTTTTCGCTGCGGCCGACAGCCGCACGGATGCCTTGTGGCTGCCGCAGGATACCACTACGGTGGAGGAAGGAGCGGCTCTGCCCCTTGCGCTGCAGGAGTCGTGGAACCGAAATCTCGTGGTATTTTCCAGCAGCTTCGGCCATGTGCGGCGCGGCGTGCTGTTTGCGCTTTACCCCGACAACGCAGAGCTGGGAAAAAGCCTCGCCGGCCTGGCGCTGGGCATTCTCGCCTCCGGCAACCATGGGGGGCAAGGCATGACGCCGTTGCGCGACGTGCGGATCGCGGTCAACCTGCGCACCGCCCAGCACCTCGGGCTCGATCTGAGCCGTCAGAAGAGCGGTTTCGACCTCGTGTTCCCGGAACCTTGAAATACCGCCCATGAATAAGATCTTCAAAACATTTCTGCGCGAGTTTAGTTTCCGGCGCCAACTGGGCATCACGGTGACGCTCGGCATCCTCAGTATGGCTTTGTTTTCTTCCCTGGTGAGCTCGTGGCAGGGTAAAGAACGGGTGCAGCGCAACCTCATCGAGCAGGGGCGGCACATCACCGAAAACCTCGCGCGCCAGAGCGCCCTGGCGCTGCTCTATGCCTCGCCCGAAAACGCTGCCGAGGCGGTGGGCGCGACCCTGGCTTTCCCCGGCGTGGCGAGCGTAGAGATTCGCGACACCGGCCAGCGTGTCCTGCTGACTCGCGGCAGCACGCGGCCCGCCGAATTCTCCAAAAACTTCGTTCCGCTAGCCGAAGCGGAAGCCCCGGCCGTGCTCGACGCGGAAAGCGAGGGTGCATGGCGCTTCACCGCGCCGGTGTATTCGCAGCCTTCCGCCGAATCGCCTTTCCAGGTTCAGGAAGCCCGGCGCGAACGGCTTGGCGATGTGGTGGTGGTGATGAGCAAGGCGGCGCTGAGCCAGATGACCAGCGACATTTTCATTGCCAACATGATTTCGTCGTTTTCCTTCGCGCTGCTGATCCTGGCCCTGATCCGCTTCCTGACCGGCCGCATGACCCGGCCGATCAACCAGCTTTCGGCCAGTATGGCGCGCGCCGAGGCAGGCGAGACCAATGTGCGCGCAGTGCTGTCCGGGCCGAAGGACATTGCCGACATGGCCCAGGCCTTCAACAGCATGATGGCGGCGCTGGAAGACCGCATCGCCGCGGTCAGCCACGCCGAACGGCACATCCGCTATCTGGCTTACAATGACACCCTGACCGAGCTGCCGAACCGGACGCAGTTCACGGACCGGCTGAACCAGGCCATAGGCCGCGCACGGGACGAGGGCCAGACGTTTGCGCTGCTGTTTCTCGATCTCAATCGCTTCAAGAATGTCAACGACACTCTCGGCCATGATGCCGGCGACCGCCTGCTGGTTGCGGCGGGGCGGCGGATCAGGCACAGCGTCCGCGCCAGCGACTGTGTGGCGCGCTTCGGCGGCGACGAATTCACCGTGCTGCTGGAGGATCTGTCCAGCGCCACGGCGGAATCGGTGACCAGCCAGAAGATCTGCCTCGCCCTGGCCGCGCCGTTCGACATCGACGGCTATGACATCTACGTCAGCGCCAGCATCGGCATTTCTGTCTACCCTGCCGACGGCACGGATGGCAATACCTTGCTCAAACACGCCGACAGCGCCATGTACCTGGCGAAGAAAAACGGTAGCGGCTATGAGTTCTACGAGTCGGGCATGGAGGCAGCGATTTCCGATCATGTGCAGATGGAAGGCGCCCTGCGCCGGGCGGAGGAAAGGAACGAGCTGCTGGTGCATTACCAGCCCAAGCAGATACTGGCGACCGGGGCCCTGTCCGGAGTGGAGGCGCTGGTGCGCTGGAATTATCCGAAGTTTGGCATGATCTCCCCCGTCAGGTTCATTCCCCTGGCCGAGGAAACCGGGCTGATCGTTTCCATCGGCGACTGGGTGCTGCGCACGGCCTGCACTCAGGCCAAGGTCTGGGCTGATGCCGGGATGCCGCTGGCAATGGCGGTGAATCTGTCCGGGGTGCAACTCAGGCAGCGCAATTTCGTCGATAGCGTCAGGGCGGTGCTGGAGGAAACCGGGCTCGACCCGGCGCATCTGGAGCTGGAAATCACCGAGAGCGTGCTGATGGAACAGGCCAAGGAAACCCTGTCCACCCTGCATCAGTTGAAGGATCTCGGCGTGCAGCTCTCCATCGATGACTTCGGCACCGGTTACTCGTCCCTGAGCTACCTCAAGCGCTTCCCGGTGGATACCCTGAAAATTGACCAATCATTCGTGCGCGACGTGACCACTGACCCGGATGATGCCGCTCTCGTCGCCGGCATCATCGGCCTGGCCCACAGCCTGCGACTGAAGGTGGTGGCGGAAGGGGTGGAGACCGAGGAGCAGCGGGATTTTCTCATTCGCTGCGACTGTGATTCGATTCAGGGTTATCTGTTGAGCCAGCCGGTGCCGGCGGAAGAGTTCGAGCGCAATATGCTGGAAGCAGTGCGTACGCGGTAACGCAGCGCATTGCACCGAGCGCAGACATGTAGGTTGGGTTAGCGGCCTTATCGCGTAACCCAACAGACCCAACCAAAAGCAGGCGCCTCTAGTAGTGCGTTCCATTAAAACCATTACAAATAAACCGTTCGGCCTGAGCTTGTCGAAGGCCAGTATTGGCGGGCACCCAGCGGTTCGACAAGCTCACCGCGAACGGTAACTGTTTTGCTGGAACGCACTACTAGGCGACATTCAAGGCCGGTGTTTAAAGGGAAGATTAGGTTTGTTGGGTTACGGCGCAAAAAACCGCGCCTAACCCAACCTTGTGACGCCTCATTAAGTAGACAGTATTGGGGCTAGTAGTGCTTTCCATTAAAACCATTACAAATAAACCGTTCGGCCTGAGCTTGTCGAAGGCCAGTATTGGCGGGCATCCAGCGGTTCGACAAGCTCACCGCGAACGGTAACTGTTTTGCTGGAAAGCACTACTAGTAGATCGTTCCGTTAAAACCATTACAAATAAACCGTTCGGACTGAGCTTGTCGAAGGCCAGTATTGGCGCGGAACTGGCGGTTCGACAAGCTCACCGCGAACGGTAACGGTTTTGCTGGAAAGCACTACTAGGCCATAGCCAGTTGTTTCAAAGATGAAGTCTCCTTAATGATTTATCTGGTGGAAACAACAGGATAGCTTAAACCCGGCGAAACACGATGTCCCATACCCCATGCCCAAGTTTGATGCCGCGCTGCTCGAACTTGGTCAGCGGGCGGTAGTCCGGCTTGGGGGCGTAATTGGCGGCAGTGTTAGCCAGCCCGGGTTCGGCTGTGAGCGCGGCGAGGATGTGCTCGGCGTATTCCTGCCAGTCGGTGGCGGCGTGGAGATAACCGCCGGGTCTGAGTTTTTCGCACAGCAGCGCGACCAGTTCCGGCTGGATCAGGCGGCGCTTGTGGTGTTTTTTCTTGTGCCAGGGGTCGGGGAAGAAAATGTGCATGCCATCGAGGCTGGCCGGAGCGATCATGTGCTTGAGCACCTCCACCGCGTCGTGCTGGATGACACGCAGATTGGTCAGGCCCAGAGCTTCGATCTGGTTGAGCAGGCTGCCGACGCCGGGGCCGTGAACCTCGATGCCGAGATAGTCATTCTGCGGATGGGCGGCTGCGATGGTCGCAGTGGAATCCCCCATGCCGAAGCCGATTTCAAGAATTTTCGGGGCTGCCCTGCCGAAGGCGGTATCGGGGTCGAGCAGGGTTTCCTGGTAGGGGATGCCCCAGCGCGGCAGCAGGGTTTCCAGCGCCCGCGTCTGGGCATTGGACATGCGGCCCTGGCGCAGGACGAAGCTTCTGATTGGTCGGTGGGTGGTTTCTGTCATGGGGGTGTTTGTGCGAATGAATTCGCACCTACGCAAGGCGGCGTCGTTGTAGGGCCGAATTCATTCGGCCTGTGGTTTGCCGATCAGGCCGGTGGTCGGCGAGCTCGGGCTGGCGGAATACAGCTTCTTCGGCATGCGGCCGGCGAGGAATGCTTCGCGCCCGGCCTGCACCGCCTTTTTCATGGCCGAGGCCATCAGCACCGGATTGCCGGCGGCGGCGATGGCGGTGTTCATCAGTACTCCGTCGCAGCCCAGTTCCATGGCGATGGCGGCATCGGACGCAGTGCCCACGCCGGCATCGACGATTACCGGCACGCGGGCGTTGTCGATGATGATCTGCAGGTTCCACGGGTTGAGGATGCCCATGCCGGAGCCGATCAGCGAGGCCAGCGGCATCACCGCGACGCAGCCGATTTCTTCCAGCTGTTTGGCGATGATCGGGTCGTCGGAAGTGTAGACCATCACCTTGAAGCCGTCCTTGACCAGGATTTCCGCGGCTTTGAGGGTTTCCACCATGTTCGGGTAGAGCGTTTTCGGGTCGCCCAGCACTTCGAGCTTGACCAGGTCGTGGCCGTCCAGCAGCTCGCGCGCCAGGCGCAGGGTGCGGATGGCGTCGTCGGCGCTGTAGCAGCCGGCGGTGTTGGGCAGGTAAGTGTATTTCGAGGGCGGCAGTGCGTCGAGCAGGCTGGGCTCGCCGGCGGTCTGGCCGATGTTGGTGCGGCGGATCGCCACCGTCACGATCTGCGCGCCGCTTTCCTCGACGGCGCGGCGGGTTTCGTCGAAATCCCTGTACTTGCCGGTGCCGATCAGAAGGCGCGAGGAATAAGCCTTGCCTGCAATAATGAGTTCGTCCATGTCTTTAAAACCAGTGAGGGGTGAAGAGTGAGGGGTGAGGAGTGATGGGTTTTTCGCCTCACTCCTCACCCCTCACGGATATTTAGCCGCCGCCGACCGCAACGACGATTTCCAGTTTGTCCCCATCGGCCAGCAGCGTGCCGGCGAACTGGCTGCGCGGCACGATTTCGCCGTTCCTTTCCACCGCCAGACGTTTTCCGGCGAGGTTCAGGGTTTCCAGCAACTGGGTGAGGGTTGGATTCTGCCCAAAGGGGTGTGGTACGCCGTTGACCGTTAGCTGCATTGTCTTGAATATTGCCGCGAAAAAGTGGGAGTGAATTCTACCATGCACGCGCAGCTCAATGGCAGAACGAAGTCTCGCTGCGCGAGTCTCACGTTAAGCGTGGGAAGCGCGCATGGCAAGCTCGAGTTTGATCACGTAGCGCTGCAACAGCGACTGCTCCCGGTGCGAAAGATCAATGAACTTGCAACCGTAACGCCTGGCGAGATTGCCATTTCTGAGGGTGATATCGGCTGAGCTGCAAATGCGGATATCGGATGTCAGTTCGCCGAATCCAGGCAGGTCAATGTGGCATCCCCCAAACAGGGCGCCGCGATCGAGCATTGGGGAAGAGGTTTGCGTCAACATGCCGATGCCGCCTACGCTGATGTCCGAAAGTGGGTTGCGGGCGATTTCGCCATTGTTGAGGTCGATTTCGCATAGAGCGGGCTTGGCTATGGGGGTCGGCATCCGGAAGAGTTCGCGGCGCTGTGGCCAGCATACGGTTGAAGGGATGGGAATGGAAAACGCGGTTGCGCCTTCGAAGAGGCGGTGCTCGATTTGTGAGGAATCGAAACTCACCAGCACGCCGGCGCATACCGAACTGAAATGCAGCCGGGAACAGGCCAGGATACGTTGGGATGCCGTTTCGTCGGAGACGCCGTCCAGAATCACCGCGTTTTTTCCGACCTCCAGCAGGCAGGTGGGAAAAATGTGGTAGCTGTTATCAAGGTGGCCCGTCACATGGCTGCGCTTTTTCTGCAGCTTGTTCAGTAATGCCCGGATATCCGCTTCGCTGTTCAGCAGAAAGCGGCTCTCATGCGTATCATCGAGTTGTCCAATCACGTTCTTGCTCCATTCTTGTTGGATTCTAGCGGGACGTTTGTCGCGTCTCTTTATTGAAATTATATCAACATGATGAAAAGATTGAAAATGTATTCTTGTTGTTTCAGTCACCCGGATTTACCACGGGAAAAATCCACAAGCAGTTGAGTAATGAGTGGAACCATCGTAGAATCCGCTTTCCCGCGGGTGTAGTTCAATGGCAGAACGGCAGCTTCCCAAGCTGCATACGAGGGTTCGATTCCCTTCACCCGCTCCAGTCTTCATTCCCACCTCGGGATTATGCCAATGAACAAGACCCTGAAATATGGACTGATATCCGTTGGCGCCATTCTCGTCGCATTCCTCGCCCTTGTCGCACTGGTCGCCGCCACCTTCAACCCGAATGATTACAAGCCGCTGATCGTCAAGCTGGTGCAGGAAAAGAAGCAGCGCACCCTGAAGCTCGAAGGCGATATCAAGCTGACCTTTTTTCCCCGCATCGGCGCCGATCTCGGCAAGCTGGCCTTGAGCGAGCACGGCAGCGACAAGGAGTTCGCCGCCGTCGACAGCGCTCATGTTTCCCTCGCGGTGTTGCCGCTGCTGAAGAAGCAACTGGTGGTGGATCGCATCCGGATAGACGGCATCCGGGCCAGGCTGGTGCGTTATCCCGACGGCAGCACCAGCATCGACGACCTGTTGAAGAAGGAGGAAAAGTCGGAGCAGTTCAAGTTCGACATCGAAGGCGTCAGCGTCACCCGCGCCGCGCTTGTTTTCGACGACCAGATGGCCAAGAGGAAACTGGATATTTCCGGCCTGGAATTTGAATCCGGGCGTCTGGCCAACAACCAGCCCGGCAAGGTTGGCCTCAAGTTCACCGTGCAGGGCGAAAACCCGAAGATCAATGTCCAGGTGGCGCTGGCCAGCGGCCTGCTGTTCGATACCGAGGCCAAGGCTGTCACCCTGGATGCGCTGACGGTTTCCCTGGCCGGCAAGCGTGGCGCCGACGGCCTGGACATTCGTCTGACCTCGCCGAAATTCGAACTGGGGCCGGAGCGTGTCGCCGGCAAGCTTGATCTGGCGGCGAAGTTGTTGCAGCCCAAGGGCAACCTGGATCTGGTGCTGAGTGTCCCTGCGTTGACCGGCAAAGGCAGCGCTGTTCGAGCCGACAATTTCACTCTGGAAGTCAGTGGGCAGCAAGGTGATAACACCATCAAGAGCCGGATCGCCAGCCCGTTCAGTGCCAACCTGGATACGCGCCAGTTCAGCCTGGATAA
>CAMTYG010000115.1:0-15184 GCA_947085875.1 uncultured Sulfuricella sp. | reverse complement strand
GTTCCGCACCACTTTCAATTCTGTTGCGAAGTCTGTATCCGCGTTGCTTCAGCGGAAGGACTCCGACGGAGTTTTTAGCGTCGCCAGTTCGACCTGCATTCTGACGTTATTGTCAGCTATCCAAATTTCTCCATCCTGAATGGTCAGTTGCAGCTGCATGGTGCGTTGTACCAGAGTTGCCAGGGCCTGGCTGGTGGTTTCCGGCAGGTTGATTACGGTCAGGTTGTTGAGCCGTTCGAGTTTGCTGCTGTTCTGGTTCCACCAGATATCGGCACCACGTCCGCCATAGGTATAGACGACTACCTGCCTGGCGCGGCCGCAGGCTTTGCGTATGAGTTTTTCGTCGGGTAAACCCACATCTATCCAGAGTTCAATGGCGCCGGTCAGGTCCTTTTGCCACAGATCGGGTTCGTCATCGGTGCTCAGCCCCTTGCCGAACGATAGCGCTTCATCGGCGTGCAGCGCAAAGGCCAGTATTCGCACCATCATGCGTTCGTCGGTTTCCGATGGGTGCTGGGCGATGGTTAGCGCATGGTCCTGGTAGTAGTTACTATCCATGTCGGCAATTTGCAGCTCGGCTTTGAAGATGGTTGATTTAATAGCCATAGTTTTGCTTTTTCGGTTGTCGTGGGCGCAGCTTGGGCGTGTAGTATCTGGATGCGAAGAATAACCGATTTGGTTGCGCCCGCGAAATAATGTCTATTCGCTGGTCAAGGCAGGTTGACACTGAAATTGCGGTGTCGTACCGTGGCGAATCTTTTTTTGGAAATTCCTATGCAATTCGTCGAATTTCCGCTTAACGGAGAATATGTCGAACTCTGTAACCTGCTCAAGCTTGCCGGCGTGGCGGAAAGCGGCGGGCGCGGGAAAATCCTGGTCGCTGAAGGCCGGGTTATGGTGGACGGTCAGCCCGAGAGCCGCAAAATGGCAAAAATCCGCGTCGGCCAGGTGGTTGAATGTCTTGGGGTGCGGATTGCCGTCGTGGGTTGGGTTTGTAATTCGGTTTCGTGATGGTATAAAATAGTCCGCCTTTCGAGCCACGTTGTAAATCTTACTGACATGAGCCACGTTGTAAATTTTACTGACAGGTCGAACCCGTTTACTGCCAGTTGGACGAAAAAAGGAAACAACCTTTGTCTTGGTCAATGGGAAATCCGCTACCTTGGGCGGCTTCTGACCGTTGATGCCGAACGGCGCGATAAAGACCTGGGCACCTTTGGCATATTCAGCTACATTTACCCTGACGACGAGGATTTTGCCGAAGGATTGTTAGAGGATGACTGGGTTCTTGAGCACGCCGATTGGCTGGCCGATTTTTTTTCCGAGCATGACATCCCCGTCGATGAGGCGCACATGCGCTGGCTCTATCAGGCGGCTAACCCCCATGACTGGCGGTGCGGCAGTTGCGGCGGGTGTCTCTAGCCCGGATATTCAGCCGGACTGAAGCGCGGACGCGGCCGCATCGTTTCCAGCCGTGTGGCGCTCGATAAAGCTATCGATAAAGCGGCGCAGAAAACCTTCGGTCTGCGCGCTGTGAAAACGGTCGATTTCCTGTCCGCGGCTGTAAGCGATGACTGTCGGAAAGCCTCGTGCCTGATGCCGACCGGCGATTCTCATGTTTTCGTCGGCATCGACTTTCGCCAGCACAAATTTGCCATCGTATTCCATGACCAGTCTTTCCAGTATCGGCCCCAGCACTTGACACGGGCTGCACCATTCGGCGCCGATATCCAGCAACACCGGTACCTCGTGCGAACGGACAACTACCAGTTCGTCAAAATTGGCTTCTTCAACGTCGTAAGAGAGAATCATTGTCTTGATAATTATCTATCAATAGGTTTAAACCCCCGGCTTTAGCCGGTGGTTGTTTAGTTCCGGTGGCGCTTCCCCGCTGCGAAGGTGTCGGCGTGCGATCGACTGGTTCCGCGTTCGACTTATTCCTCATCCCTCATTCGACTGTTCCGCGCTGGGGTAACGCGCCGGCTGTCCGGCCTGGCCCAGCAGTTCGTTCACTTCATGCTTGAGTTCAATGGTGCGCATCTCCCGTCCAAAAGTGACATTGTGCCAGCGGCGCAGTTCATCGAGCTGTTCGGCAAGCCGGCGGCGAAGGCCGGAATCCAGTAACTCACTTCTATTCGTTGGCGCACTTTCCTGGACACCGGCTTTCGCCGGTGTGACGGGTGGTTTTGAACTATTTCCTGAGTTTCTCAACACCCTGCCAAGTCAATGAGTCAAGTTCGCGCACAGTCCAAGCCGGACACTCTCTGCAAACAACCGCTTGTCACGCGTCCATAGCAACGTACCAGGAGAAAGCAGCACAGCGGCCAATAAGTGCGCATCGATATAACCAATTCCGGTGCCAAAAAGTGCGCGGCTCTCAATGAAATGCAATACTTCCTCATCTGAGGCAACGGTAACCTGTGGCAGGTTTTGCAAGGTACTTAGAACGATATTGCGGTTCTGTAAACTACCCAAGGCAAGCTCGCCAATGATAAACCGGTGAGTCAGCACTTGGCCTGTGTTAAGAAGTCTCGTCAATTCCACATCACCATGCCGTAAATGGTCTATCCAGACCGAGGTATCTACCAGAATCATGCCGGTTCAGACTGGCGCCGTGGAACATATTCAAGCAAAGGTTCTGATCCGCCGAGCAATGCCAATCGTTTGGCGCTCTCGCGCTGGATCAATGCCTTGAGCGCTTCGCGAACCAAGGCAGTCTTTTCCATCGGGCCGGTAAATGCCTGGGCTTTTTCAAGCAAATCGTCATCAAGTGAAAGAGTAGTACGCATGATTTTAACCTCCGTAAATGATGCACACTTTATATCATCTAATGATGTCGCAATCAATGCGCGTCATAAATGATGGCTACAGTCCGGTAGGGTGGGCACGTTTTTGTGCCCACGCGAAATAACATCCGCCCACCGCGTGGGCACAAAAACGTGCCCACCCTACGTGACCTTCCTCTCCCGCAATCATCCCCGGCACACCTTGTTCCTGCCGCCTTCCTTGGCCTCGTACAGCGCCTTGTCCGCCACTGCCACCAGTTTTTCAACCGAGGTTTCCGGTGGAGGCAACGAGGCGACGCCGATGCTGACGGTGATGCCTATGCTTTGCCCCTGTCCGACATCGAAGCGATGCCCATCGATTGCGGAACGGATGCGCTCCGCCATCTGCGCCGCCGCGTCCACGCCGGTTTCGGGAAGGATGACCGACATTTCCTCGCCGCCATAACGGCATACGCTGTCCAGGTTGCGCACCTGGCTGCTGATGACGCTGCCCAGGTCCGCAAGTATCATGTCGCCCGCCACATGGCCGTAGGTATCGTTGACGCGCTTGAAGTGGTCAATATCCAGCATCAGCAGGGAAAGCGGCTTGTCGTAGCGCTGCGTCCGCGCCACTTCTTTTTCCAGCAGGGTATAAAACGTGCGGTGATTCAGCAGCTTCGTCAGGCCGTCGCGCATGGCCAGATCAGCCAGCATGCGCCGCTGGCATTCAAGTTGCGTGCCGATTCTCCCCACCAGCCAGTAGAAAAATCCGAACAGTATTCCCCCGACCGCCAGCGCAATCGTGCCGCTGAAAACAACGGCCCTGCGCGCACTATCGGTTTCGTGCGAAATGTCCACCAGCATCACCATTTGCCCCACGTTTCGGCCAGCCGCATCATTCAGTGGCACGGCAATGCTGCGGTAGGAAGCGCGCCCGATCACGATGGCAGCGGCGGATTCGGCAATCTTCCCGTTGCGGATTATTTCGGCCAGCGTATCCGGGATTGTCTGCGTACCATGGGCGCTGAGAACGACATCCGGGAAACGCTCCCAGTCCGGAACGCGGCCAAGCGCCTTCATGCCTGATTCCCACCCTTCGCGCTGGAGAAATTGCTTACGGATCAGCACAAAGGTCTGCACGCCCAGATATTCGCGTACTTCTTCCAGCGCGCGATCAACCTCTATCCCCAGTTCCACATAGCCGATCAGGTGCTGTTTCTTTTCGTCCGCATACCAGGGGTCCACCAATCGCAGGGTGAACGTCCCCAGCGGCCCCAGTTCCACGCCTTGCGCCAGCGCGCCGGTACGCTCCGCTTCCCGGGTGGTGAAGCGGTTGATGACATCGCCGTATCTTTCCGGCTGGTGCACACGCAGCAGATTCACCCGGTCCGCCCGCGAGAAGTACAGGTGCGTGATGCCGAAAATCCTGCGCATGTCGGCAAAAAACGGTGTGCTTTTTTCCAGCAGTTCGGCTCGGTCCCCACGCTCCAGCGCGGCGCGCAGCGCCTTGTCCTTTTCCAGCATTTCGATGAGGGTTTGCAGTGCAGTGGCGTTGTGGCGGATGCTGTTCTGGTACAGTTTCGGGGCGGAAGCTTCCACTCTCACCACCCCGCTCTGAACATCCGCCTGCTGATAGCGGTAATACTCGAAAACAAACAGTCCGACCGCCACCATGATCACCAGGGTGAGCGGCGCCAGGAAAAACAGGCGCAGGCGCACGGTTGTACTGCCGCCTGCGCTCAGTCCCGGTACATCAATGTTTTCGCTATCCACTAATTTCCCTTTCACCACCAGAATGGTGCGCGGTTCAATTTACGGTTTGTCCGCTGGCTTGCGCGGGCTTCGTCCGTCCGATGCGGCGTTCATTTCCTCGATGACGCTTTTCAGTCCCTGGACGCTTTCTTTTGCGTTCTTGCCGTTGATGATCAGGACGCCCTCCCGGGGCATGGCGGAAGCAGTGGATCTCGCGGGCTGTTTCTTCAGGGACTCGATTTGCGCCTGCATTTCCTGATTCTGCTTTTTCAGCGCTTCGATTTGCGCCTGGACACTCTCATCGGTTGGGGCGGGCGCCTCGGCAACGGGTGTTTCCGCTGGAGGTGCGGGTGCCTCCGCAGCAGGTGTAGCGGCATTGTCTGCCTGTTGCGGCGCGGGTTCGGCCAGGGGCTGCTCGGGCTCCGGCTGCGGCGCTTGTTCTGCTGCTTTAACAGGCTCCGGGGCGGGGGGTGCGTCAATCTTGGCCGAAGCCGCATCTTTGGCCGGCGGTGCTTCCTGGTGCGGCGGAGGCAATACTTTTTTTACAGCGAAAAAACCTCCTGCGGCAACCAGCGGGGCCAGGAGCGCCAGCATAATCACTCGCTTTTTCCCGGATTTTTTTGCGGGGATGTCCGATGGTTCCGGCTCTTCTTCCCGTTGTTTCTTGCCGGTCTGTTTGGCCGGGGGTTTGGGTTCCTCGGGCTTTTCTTTATCTTTGCTTTTAAGCTTTTTGCGTAGATTCAACAGGACACTTTTAAGCCGAACCAGGAAACCCGGCTTGGGAGGAGGCGCTTCGGATTCTTTATCCTGATGCTTATTGTCCTTGCTTCTCGCGGAGGGTCCGGCTTCCTCGGCCTCATCGGGTCTGTTCTTTTTGCGCGAGGGCGTCAGGGTGCTTTTCAGCCGTGTCCAGAAGCCGGGTTTTGCCGGAGCCGGGTCAGTTTCCTTGGCGACGAGGGTTTTGTCCTCGGCGCTATTGTCGCTTTTCTCGGGCGCTTTTTTCTTTTTCCAGAACATCAGGTTCACCGGTCGTCCTCCTTGCGCGTTACCCTGGCTTCGGCGCTGCCGCGTGCGAAGGTGATGGAAAGCGCTTCATCCACGGTGATTTCCTTGCTGTCGCGGACGATTTTTCCGTCGGTCGAGCGCACCATGCTGAAGCCGCGCTCGAGCACCGACTGCGGGTTGAGGTGGACGAGGCTGGCCTGTAGTCGTTGCAGCCCGGTTTGGCAGTCCTGCATCCGGTGAGCCAGGGAAAGCTGCAGGCGTCGCGCCAGCTCGCGCTGCCGTGCTTGGTGCGTGGCGATGTCGGGCTTGGCCGCAGCCAGGCGGTGAGCCAGTTTTTGTGTGTGCCATTCGCGTTCGGCGAGAGCATGGCCGGCGTTGCTGTTCAGGCGCTGGCCCAGGTGGGTCAGATGCGTCAGGCGCGCATTCAGCTTTTCGCCGGGATGAACCAGCCGCCGTGACAGATAATCCACCTGCTGCATGCGCTGTTCCAGCTTTTGCCGCAGTTGGCGGTTCAGGCGGCTGTGCATGGCTTCGATCCGGTGCCGCAGGTCGGCGCGGTTGGGGCTGGCCTGCTCTGCTGCCGAAGTCGGCGTGGGGGCGCGTCGGTCGGCGGCGAAGTCGCTGATGGTAAAGTCGGTTTCGTGGCCGATGCCGCTGACCACCGGGATGGGGCAGGCATGGATCGCCCGCGCGACGTTTTCTTCGTTGAAGGCCCACAGGTCTTCGATGCTGCCGCCGCCGCGACAGACGATCAGCACGTCGCATTCGGCCCGGCGGGCGGCAGTGCGGATCGCCTCGGCGATTTTCGCCGCTGCGCCTTCGCCCTGCACCGGGGTGGGGTAGAGGATGACCGGAATCGAGGGCATGCGCCGCCGCAGGGTGGTGAGCACGTCGCGCAGCGCGGCGGCGGCAGGGGAGGTGACGATGCCGATTTGTCGCGGAAAGGCGGGCAGGGGTTTTTTGCGCGCTGCGTCGAACAGCCCTTCCTGTTCCAGGCGGGCCTTGAGCTTGCCGAAGGCTTCGTACAGCGCGCCCAATCCGGCGCGCCGGATATTTTCGACATTAAGCTGATATTCGCCGCGCGGTTCGTACAGGGTGACCAGGGCGCGCACTTCGATCTGGTCGCCGTTGCGCGGTTGCCAGTCGAGGTACTGGCTTTTGTGGCGGAACATCGCGCAGCGCACCTGGGCATTGCCGTCCTTGAGGGAAAAATACCAGTGGCCGGACGCGGCAGCGATGAAATTGGAGATTTCCCCGGAAATCCACATCAGCGGGAAATTTCTCTCCAGCAACTGTTTCGCGCGGCGGTTCAGTTCGCTGACGCTGAGGACCGGAGATTCGTCTGTAAGTGCTGGGGCGAAATGCATTTTTCCATTCTACATTAATCCACAGGCCTGGCGTATACGGGCGTAACTTGTGCTATCACCATGAGCCCATTGCATATTTTTTAACTAATTGATTGTAAACAATAAAACAGCAGGCTAAATTTTGACCTGCTTGAAATTCTCTTTTCGCTTGGGCAAGTTAGGGTAAATGCAACCAACTTGCCCACAGTGTTATCCACAGTCTTTGTGGATAGTCGGTAAAGGGTTTTTAGGACAATAAGTTAATACGCTTTCTTGATGCTCTACATAACCGGGCTTGCCGAAAATACTATGGCAGGCTAAAGTTACGGGCGTTTAACGAGATGCCGAATTGTAAGGGAGAAGGGCGAGTGTTATCCATTATTCAAGCAGCGGGCTGGCCGATCTGGCCGCTGATCATCGCATCGGTGATTTCCTTGACGATCATCGGCTGGCATTTGTGGACGTTCAACCTGATCGCGCCCAAGGAATTGCTGTCCCAGGTGCAGCAATGGGTCAAGCAGGGGGCGGTGACTCCGGAAAAACTGGCGCAACTGGAAAAGCACTCCTACCTCGGCCAGATTTTTGCGGCCGGGCTGAAAAATACCAAGAGCTCGCGCGAAGTGATGCAGGAAGAGATCGAGGAAACCGGCCGGCGCGTCGCCCATGAAATCGAACAGCCCCGGCTGAAATATGGCCTGTCTTTCCTGGTTTCGCTCAACACGCTCGGCACCATCGCCTCGGTGAGCCCGCTGCTCGGCTTGCTCGGCACGGTGATCGGGATGGTGGAGATTTTCGGTGCCCTCACCCCCACCGGCGGCAACACCGCCCAGCTTGCCCACGGCATTTCGGTGGCGCTGTACAACACCGCCATGGGCCTGATCGTGGCGATTCCCAGCATGATTTTTTACCGCTATTTCCGTGCCCGCGCTGAAACGCTGGTGCTGGAAATGGAACAGCAGGCGATCAAGCTGGTGCAGATCGTCCACGGCGAACGGAAATAAAGGCAGCCGGATGGATTTTCAGCGCGGCAGGGCCAAGGAAGACCCCGAGATCAATCTGATCGCGATGATCGACGTGCTGCTGGTGATCCTGATTTTTCTGATGGTCACTACCACTTTTTCCCAGATTTCCGAATTACAGATCAACCTGCCCACCGCCGAGGCGGAAAAACCGGCCGACAAGCCTGCTGCCATCAACGTGGCGGTGGACGCCAGCGGACGTTACCTGGTCAACGGTTCGGCCGTGGCTGATACCGATACTGCCGCGCTCAGCCTGGCGCTGCGCCGTGCTGCGGGGGACAAGCCGGATCCGGTGATTATCATCAATGCCGACGCCAAGGCGACCCATCAGGCGGTGGTGAATGTCATGGAGGCCGCGCGCCAGTCAGGTTACAGCCACATCACTTTTGCCACTCAGGCGAAACCGGAAAAGTAGGCGGGATTGGGGCAAGCGCTCATTCCCGATTAGCATGCTCTGGCTCCAGCGACAATGGTTCCGTCTGACGCCGTGGCATGTGGTGTTGCTTCCCCTTAGTATCTTGTTCGGACTGGCTGCGTCGTTGCGTCGAGTGCTTTACCGTGTCGGACTGCTGCGCGCTATCCGATTGCCGGTGCCGGTGATCGTGGTCGGCAATATCAGCGTCGGCGGTACCGGAAAAACGCCGCTGGTGCTATGGCTGGCTGATTTTCTGCGGCAGCAGGGCTACCACCCCGGAATTGTCAGTCGCGGCTACGGGGGCGGCACGGAGGGCGCGGTGGCGGTTGATGCCCTCAGCGACCCGGCGGTAGTGGGCGATGAACCGCTGCTGCTGGCGAGAAAAAGCGCTTGCCCGGTCTGGGTTGGCCGCGACCGGGTGGCGGCAGGAAATGCCTTGCTGTGTGCGCACCCGGAGTGCGACGTGCTGCTGAGCGACGATGGTTTGCAGCATTACCGCCTCGGCCGCGATATGGAAATCGTGGTGGTGGACGGGGAGCGTAAATTCGGAAATGGCTTGCTGTTGCCTGCGGGCCCATTGCGTGAAGGGGTTTCCCGCCTCGGGGCGGCGGACGCGGTGGTGGTGAACGGCGGTAGCCTGAAGGCGGCCATGCTGCTGCGCAACGAGTTCGAAATGAGCCTGGAAGGCGAGGTGTTTCGCAATCTGCGCCACCCGGAATTGTTCGCCGGAGCAGCCGATTTTGGTGGCAAGAAGCTTCATGCCGTGGCCGGCATCGGTAACCCGCAACGGTTTTTCGCCCATTTGCGCAGGCTTGGGTTGGGGTTCGAGGAACACGCTTTCCCCGATCATTGCGTTTTTCGGCCGCAGGATCTGGATTACCATGATGCCGATGCGTTGCTGATGACCGAGAAGGATGCGGTCAAATGCGCCGGCTTCGCCGCCGAACATTATTGGGTGCTGGCGGTGGAAGCCATTCTGCCGCCGGCTTTTGGACAAACAATACTACAAAAATTGAGGAATATTGATGGACGCCAAGCTGCTTGAAATTCTGGTATGCCCGTTGTGCAAGGGGCCGTTGGTCTACAAAAAAGCCGAGCAGGAGCTGGTTTGCAAGCCTTGCCGGGTGGCTTACCCGGTTCGTGATGACATTCCGGTGATGCTGGAGGATGAGGCGCGCAAGCTGCCGCCGGAAGAAGAGATCTAGCATGTAGGGTGGGCACGTTTTTGTGCCCACGCGGTCAGCGAAGATTGTTACGCGTGGGCACAAAAACGTGCCCACCCTACGATACTCAAGGACTCAGTACCATGAACTTCAAGGTCGTTATCCCCGCCCGCTTCGCCTCCACCCGCCTGCCCGGCAAGCCATTGCTTGATATCGGCGGCAAGCCGATGGTGTTGCACGTGGTCGAACGTGCGTTGGAGAGTGGCGCTGATGAGGTCTGGGTGGCGACTGACCACCAGGGCATCGCCGATGCCGTGCGCGCCCGTGGTCACCAGGTCTGCATGACTTCGCCCGAACATCTCTCCGGCACCGATCGCATTGCCGAGGTGGCAAGCCAGCGCGGCTGGAGTGACGACGAGATCGTGGTCAACGTGCAGGGCGACGAACCGCTGATCGAACCCTCGCTGATCCGCGCGGTGGCGCAACATCTTCACGACCACCCCGGAGCGGCGATTTCCACCGCCTGCCACGCCATCCATGATTGCGCCGACCTGTTCAATCCGAATATCGTCAAGGTGGTGACCGATCGCGAAGGCCATGCCCTGTATTTTAGCCGCGCCCCGATTCCCTGGGCGCGCGATGCTTTCGCTGCTGCGCCGGAAAATTTCCCGGTGGGGTTGCCGGCCTATCGCCATATCGGTATCTATGCCTATCGCGCCTCGTTCCTGAAGATTTATAAACAGCTGCAGCCCGCCGCCATCGAGTGGTTCGAGGCGCTGGAGCAGTTGCGCGCGCTGTGGCATGGCTACCGTATTGGCGTTGCCGTGGTTGAGCAGGCGCCTGTTGCGGGCGTGGATACCGAGGAGGATCTGCAAAGAGTAAGAAGGCTTCTTGCCTAACTTTTATGGGCGGATTCAAAAATTGAATGTGCATCGGTAAGTTTTTTGAATATCCTTGAATAAGATCTGGGTAAGAGGATATTTGGCAGGCATGTGCCCGGGCAAACCACAAACACACATTAACGGGAGGTTTTATGCGTTTGATTCTGTTGGGCGGTCCTGGCGCAGGTAAAGGCACTCAGGCTACTTTCATCAAGGAAAAATACGGCATTCCGCAAATTTCCACCGGCGACATGCTGCGCGCCGCAGTCAAGGCCGGCACCGAGCTGGGTATTGCCGCCAAGAAAATCATGGATGCGGGCGGTCTGGTGTCGGACGACATCATCATCGGTCTGGTCAAGGATCGCATCAAGGAAGCGGATTGCGCCAAGGGTTTCCTGTTCGACGGTTTCCCGCGCACCATTCCGCAGGCCGATGCGATGAAGGCCGCGGGTGTGCCGATCGACTACGTGGTCGAGATCGATGTGCCTGACGAAGAAATCGTCAAGCGCATGTCCGGTCGCCGCGCCCACCTGGCTTCCGGCCGCACCTACCACGTCATCTTCAACCCGCCCAAGGTGGCCGGCAAGGATGACATCACCGGCGAAGACCTGATCCAGCGCGACGACGACAAGGAAGAAACCGTGAAGAAGCGTCTGGACGTGTATCACGCCCAGACCGAGCCGCTGGTTAAGTACTATACTGATTGGGCAGCTTCCGGCGCGACCGGCGCACCCAGGTGCGTCAAGGTTTCCGGCATCGGCAAAGTGAATGAGATACGCGACGCCATTTTTGCCGCATTGGGCTAATTCTGCGGCATGAGCGGCGTCCCTGACATCACCGGTTCCGAGCGCTGGGTGGTCGAGGCCACCCTCAAGGAGCGCTACGGCAAGACGGTGGAGGTGCAGTTGGCCGATGTCGAGTTGCGTCTTGATCCTGCCGTGCCGGAGTTGACGCTTTGCCCCGCGATGGTATGGAAGGAGCAGGGCGCCGGTTTCGTGATATCCAAGGTGGGCGATCATCGCTTCCGCTGTCAGTTTTTTTACTCGGTGCGCGAGCAGTACGGCACCGGCAGGACGGAATACGATGACCTGCTCGAATGCGTGGTGGCCCTGCTCAAGCTCCAGGCCGACCACCAAATGAAGCGTCAGCAGAATCAATAATTACAGGGAGTCTAAAAATATGACGAAGAAGAATGCTTTTTATGCCCAGTCCGGTGGCGTGACCGCGGTGATCAATGCATCCGCCTGCGGTTTGATCGAGACTGCGCGCAAGCGCAAGGATCAGATCGGCACCGTGTATGCAGGTCGCAATGGCATTATCGGTGCGCTGACCGAAGATTTGATCGACACCAGCAAGGAAACCGATGCCGACATCGCCGCGCTGCGCCACACGCCGTCCGGCGCATTCGGCTCCTGCCGTTTCAAAATGAAGAGCCTGGTCGAGAACAAGCTCCAGTACGAACGCCTGATCGAGGTGTTCAAGGCGCACGACATCGGCTATTTTTTCTACAATGGGGGCGGGGATTCCGCCGATACCTGCCTGAAAGTGTCGCAACTGTCCGAAACCCTGGGCTACCCGATCCAGGCGATCCATGTGCCGAAAACCGTGGACAACGACCTGCCCATTACCGACTGTTGCCCCGGTTTCGGCTCGGTCGCAAAATACATCGCCGTTTCCACCCGCGAGGCCAGCTTCGACGTGGCTTCCATGGCGAAAACCTCGACCAAGGTGTTCGTGCTTGAGGTGATGGGTCGCCACGCCGGCTGGATTGCGGCTGCCGGCGGTTTGGCCGCCGATGCGGACAACGATATTCCGATCGTGATCCTGTTCCCGGAAGTGCAGTTCGATCAGGCCGGGTTCCTTGCCAAGGTGAAGGAAAAGGTCGAATCTCACGGCTACTGTACGGTAGTGGTTTCCGAGGGGGCGCACTACCCCGATGGCAAGTTCCTGGCCGAGGCAGGGACTCGCGATGCCTTTGGTCATGCCCAGTTGGGCGGCGCCGCGCCGGTAGTGGCGAACATGATCAAGGAGGCCTTCGGCTATAAATACCACTGGGCAGTAGCCGATTACCTGCAACGCGCGGCGCGTCATCTCGCATCCAAAACCGACGTGGAGCAGGCTTATGCGCTGGGCGTTGCTGCGGTAGAGCTGGCTCTGGCGGGCAAGAACTCGGTGATGCCGACCATCGACCGGCTGACCGATGCGCCTTACACCTGGAAAATCGGCGCGGCGGAACTGAAGAACGTGGCCAACGTGGAAAAATTCATGCCCAAAGATTTCATCACCGAGGATGGCTTCGGCATTACTGAAAAATGCCGCACTTATCTCTCGCCGTTGATCCAGGGCGAGGATTACCCGCCCTACAAAAATGGCCTGCCGGATTATGTCAGGCTGCAAAATGTGGCGGTGCCGAAGAAGCTGGGCGAATTCAAGCTTTAAAGCGCACCGCGGGGGCACAAAAACGGTGCCCACCCTACGCCTGCTAAAAGCGGGTTCCTGGATGAATGTTATTTGTTGCGGATCGGTTGTTTGGGTAATTTTGGAGTTAGAGTGTCGGGATATTTGGCTTTAGGATGATTGGCCGGCCCTGATCGACCGGCTTAACTTGGGGAGAATCGTTATGTCAGGTGGACTGGGGTTTGCACTGTTATGCGCGATTGCGGCGCTTCTGTATGGAGCGGTTTCGATCAAGTGGATTTTGGGCTTGCCGACCGGCAACGATCGCATGCGCGAGATTGCCGCTGCGGTGCAGGAAGGGGCTCAGGCCTACCTGAACCGGCAGTACATCACCATCGGCATTGTCGGTGCGGTGTTGTTTGTGATTATTTTTGCAGCGCTGGGCTGGCAAACCGCCATCGGTTTCGCCCTCGGCGCAGTCCTGTCCGGCCTGACTGGTTATATCGGCATGAACGTGTCGGTGCGCGCCAACGTGCGCACCGCGCAGGCCGCCAGCGAAGGGCTGAATGCCGCCCTCAACGTGGCCTTCAAGGGCGGTGCGATTACCGGCATGCTGGTGGTCGGTCTGGGCCTGCTGGGCGTGGCGGGTTATTATGCCTTCCTGACCCTGGCGGTAGGCGCCAGCGCCCTCGATGCCACTCATTCCCTGGTGGGACTGGCTTTCGGCAGCTCGCTGATCTCCATCTTCGCCCGTCTTGGCGGCGGCATCTTCACCAAGGGTGCCGACGTCGGCGCCGACCTGGTGGGCAAGGTCGAAGCCGGCATCCCCGAAGATGACCCGCGCAACCCGGCGGTGATCGCCGACAACGTGGGCGACAACGTCGGCGACTGCGCCGGCATGGCCGCCGACCTGTTCGAAACCTACGCCGTGACCATCATCGCCACCATGGTGCTGGGCGGTCTGATGATCACCGGCTCTCCCGAAGCGGTGATCTATCCGCTGGTGCTGGGCGGCGTCTCGATTATCGCCTCCATTATCGGCACCTTCTTCGTCAATGTGCGTGAGGGCGGCAAGATCATGAACGCGCTGTATCGCGGCCTGATCGTGTCCGGCGTGCTGGCGGTGGTCGCGTTCTACCCGGTGACCACCTGGATTCTGGGCGATGGTGTGATGATCGGCGGCAAGCTGGTGACGTCCATGAATCTGTATCTGGCTTCCCTGATCGGTCTGGCGCTGACTGCGGCGATGGTGTGGATCACCGAGTATTACACCGCCACCGAGTTCAGCCCGGTGCGCCACATTGCGCAAGCCTCCACCACCGGTCACGGCACCAACGTCATCGCCGGCCTGGGCGTGTCGATGAAATCCACCGCCGCACCGGTGCTGGCCGTATGTCTGGCGATCTATAGCGCCTACGCCCTGGGCGGCCTGTACGGCATCGCCATCGCCGCGACCTCGATGCTGTCCATGGCCGGCATTATCGTGGCGCTCGATGCCTACGGCCCGATCACCGACAACGCCGGCGGTATCGCCGAAATGGCCGGCCTGCCCGACTCCATCCGCAACATCACCGACCCGCTCGACGCCGTGGGCAACACCACCAAGGCCGTGACCAAGGGCTACGCTATCGGTTCCGCCGGTCTGGCCGCGCTGGTGCTGTTTGCTGACTATACCCACGCTTTGAACGTCAATGCCTTGGCTGCTGACGCCAATGCGGTTGCCATGACCTTTGACCTGTCCAACCACATGGTGATCATCGGCCTGTTCATCGGTGGCATGGTGCCCTACCTGTTCGCCGCCATGGGCATGGAAGCGGTCGGCCGCGCCGCCGGTTCGGTGGTGGTCGAAGTGCGCCGCCAGTTCAAGGAAATCCCCGGCATCATGGAAGGCACTGCCAAGCCGGAATATGGCACCTGCGTCGACATGCTGACCAAGGCCGCGATCAAGGAAATGATCGTCCCCTCGCTGCTGCCGGTCGCGGTCCCGGTGATCGTCGGTCTGACCCTCGGCGCGCAGGCGCTGGGCGGCGTGCTGGTCGGCACCATCATCACCGGCATCTTCGTGGCCATTTCCATGACCACCGGCGGCGGCGCCTGGGATAACGCCAAGAAGTACATCGAAGAAGGCAATTTCGGCGGCAAAGGTTCCGAAGCCCACAAGGCCGCGGTGACCGGCGACACCGTCGGCGATCCCTACAAGGACACCGCCGGTCCCGCCGTCAACCCGCTGATCAAGATCATCAACATCGTAGCGCTGATGATTGTGCCGCTGCTGTAACGGTAACGAAAGTTGGAGGCGAAAGTCCTCTACTCGCCCGGCAAGGGGAAGCGTTAGCCGAACGGCGGGGTAAGGCGGCTTACATCGTCAAAGCCCGAAATCTGCACGGAACGCTGTGACGTATATCTGTGTCATGGGAGTAAATCCCCTCGACCAGAATTAG
>CAMTYG010000114.1:0-8818 GCA_947085875.1 uncultured Sulfuricella sp. | reverse complement strand
TTTCAGCTCGACGCCCTGGCCGCCACCGGCCTGCTCACCCCCTCCGACCGGGTCGCCCTGCCGCTGCCGCTGCACCACGTCTATCCCTTCGTGCTCGGGCTGCTGGCGCCGCTTTCCCTGGGGCTGCCGCTGATCCTGCCGCAGGCGCTCACCGGCCCGCAGGTGCTGCGGGCGCTGAAGGAGGGCGAGGCCACGGTCATGGTGGGGGTGCCGCGCCTGTACGCCGCCATGCTGGCCGGCATCGAGGCGCGGGTGGCGGCGCGCGGCGGCGGCGCAGCCGCCCTGGTGCGCGGCTTCATGGCCTTGTCGCTGTTTCTGAACCGCTTGGGGCTGGACGCCGGCCGCGTGCTGTTCGGCCACCTGCTCCACGCCAGGCTCGCCCCCCAACTGCGACTGCTGGCCTGCGGCGGCGCGGCGCTGGAAGCGGAACTGGCCGCCAGGCTCCGCGCCCTGGGCTGGCGGGTGGCGATCGGCTACGGCCTGACCGAGACCGCGCCGCTGATCAGCATCAACCCGCCCGGGGGCTGCCCGGGCAGCGTCGGCCGCCCGCTGCCTGGGGTGGAGGTGCGCATCGCTGCGGACGGTGAGATCCAGGTGCGCGGCCCGAATGTCTTCACGGGCTACCGCAACTTGCCGGACAAGACGCGAGAGGCCTTCGCCGCCGACGGCTGGTTCCGCACCGGCGACCTGGGGCGGCTTACCGCCGATGGCTTTCTGTTCGTCACCGGCCGCGCCAAGGAACTCATCGTCACCGCCGGCGGCGAGAACGTGCAGCCCGAGGCCGTGGAGACGGCCTATCAGCGCCATCCCTACATCCGCGAATTCGCCCTGCTGGAAGACCGCGGCCGGCTGCTCGGCCTGGTGCTGCCCGAGCCGGGCGCCATCCGCCGCGCCGGCCACACCGCCATCGCCGCCGCCGTGCGCGAGGCGGTGGCGGAGGTGAACGCAAACCTGCCCTCCTATCAGCGCGTCGCCGAAATCGCGCTCACCCGCGACCCCTTGCCGCGCACCCGTCTCGGCAAGTTGCGCCGCCATCTGCTGGGCGCGGCCTGGCAGGCCGCCCGCGCCGGCGAGACGCAGCCCGCGCGGGCCGAACCCCTGCCGCCGGAGGAATGGCCGGAGGCCGACCGGGCGCTGCTGCTCCAGCCCGCGGCGGGCCAGACCTGGTCGTGGCTCGCGCGCCGCTTTCCCGGCCGGCGCCTGACCCCCGACACCAGTCTGCGCCTGGATCTGCAGGTGGACTCGCTGGCCTGGCTGGACTTGGCGCTGGACCTGCACAGCATCGTCGGCGCGGAGCTCGGCGAGACCGCCATCGCCCGCATCGAAACCGTGCGCGACCTGTTGCGCGAAATGAACGAGGCCGGAATGGACAAATCAGAGCCCGGCGAGGTCTGCGCCGCCGCCTGGGATCAGCCAGAGCGGGTGCTGACCGCAGCCGACCGGCGCTGGCTGGCGCCCACCGGGGCGCTCTCGCGTGCCATTGCCTGGGGCTTCGTCCGACTCCTGGAACCGCTCGCCCGGCTGGCCTTTCATTTGCGCGTGGAGGGCCGCGAACACCTGCCGGCGCGGGAGCAGGTCGTCTATGTGGCCAACCACGCCAGCTTTCTCGACCCCTTCATCATGGGCGCCGCCATGGGGCCGGCACAGGTGGCGCGCACCCGCTGGACGGGCTATACCGGCATGGCCTTCGCCAACCCGGTGACGCGCTTTCTCAGCCGTATCGCCCGCACCCTGCCGGTAGAGCCGGAGCGCGGCGCGACCGCTGCCCTGGCGCTCTCTGCCGCAGCCATCCGGCAGGGCGACAGCCTGGCCTGGTTCCCCGAGGGGCGGCGCACCCCGGACGGGCGCCTGCACGAATTTCGTCCCGGCGTCGGCCGGCTGCTGGCGCGCTTTCCTTTGCGCGTCATCCCGGTGCACATCGCCGGCAGCTTCGCCGCCATGCCGACCGGCAAACACTGGCCGCACCGCGTCCCCATCACCATCCGCTTCGGCGCGCCCATCGACCCGCGGGCGCTGGCTCCGGATCTGACCGCCCCGGATGCCCCGGAACGCCTCGCCCTGGCCCTGCGAGAGGCGGTGGCCGGCCTGGAAGCGCCGCCGGAGAATGCCCCATGAGACGCCTGCCCACACTGCTTGCCGCCCCCGACCTTTCCGCGCCTTCGCGCCATGCTGCGCGACGGGCGGCCCTATAGCGCGCCCATGCTTTGCCTGTATTCGAATTTATCGAACTTGATATCAATAATATTCGACTTTATAGAGTATTAAAGGGCCGCTATACTTCATGCTGTTACTACTAGAAGGAGAAAGCCAACATGAACCCGATCCATTCCATCAACCCGGCGCAAGCCCTGCCGGCCCAGGCATCCGCGACGCTGGCCACCAACAAGGTGATCCGCAACACCTATCTGCTGCTGTCGATGACGCTGCTGTTCAGCGCGCTGAGCGCCGGGGCTGCGGTGGCGATGAAGCTGCCCCATCCGGGCCTGATCGTCACCCTGATCGGCTACTTCGGCCTGCTGTTCCTCACCAGCAAGTTTCGTGACAGCGCGCTCGGGCTGGCGTTCGTGTTCGCCCTTACCGGCTTCATGGGCTACACCCTGGGGCCGATTGTCAGCCACTACCTGAACCTGCCCAACGGCGGCCAGATCGTGATGACCGCAATGGGGCTCACCGGCGCGATCTTTCTCGGACTCTCCGGCTACGCGCTGACCAGCCGCAAGGATTTCAGCTTCATGGGCGGCTTTCTCATGGTCGGCATCCTGGTCGGCTTCCTGGCCGGCCTGGGGGCGGTGTTCTTCGAGATGCCCGGCCTGTCGCTGGCGGTTTCGGCCATTTTCGTGCTGCTGATGTCCGGGCTGATCCTGTATCAGACCAGCAGCATCATCCACGGCGGAGAGACCAACTACATCATGGCCACGGTCACGCTGTTCGTGTCCATCTTCAACCTGTTCACCAGCCTGCTCCATCTGCTGGGTTTCATGAATAGCAACGAATAGAAACCGACATGATGCAAATAATCGAAAAACTGTTCGAGAAAACGTTGTGGAACGGTCGCTACGTGGTGGTGGTGGCGGTGGTGGCGAGCATGGCTGCCGCCTTCGCGATTTTCTACATGGCCACGGTGGACGTGGTGTACCTGGTCGGACACATGCTGCATTACGCCGACCCCGCCCTGACCGACGAGGCGCGCAAGCTTCTTCACGACCAGACCATCACCCACGTGGTGGAAGTGGTGGACGGCTACCTGCTCGCCACCTTCATGCTGATTTTCGCGCTCGGCATGTATGAATTGTTCGTCAGCGACATCGAAGAAGCGCATGGCAGCAAGGCCTCCAGCAAGATCCTGGTGATCGAAAGCCTGGACGACCTCAAGGCGCGGCTGGCCAAGGTAATCATGATGATCCTGATCGTCACCCTGTTCGAGGAAGCGCTGAACATGAAAATAGGCTCTGCGCTCGACCTCCTGTATCTCGGCGGCGCCATCGCCCTGATCGGCGCGGCGCTGTTCCTGACCCACAAGGCGGAAGATCACGGAAAAGACAGCAAACACTCTGGAGATTGAATCATGAAACGCACAATCCTGTTTCTCGCCACCAACCTGGCCATTGTCCTGGTGCTCTCAATCACCATGCGCCTGCTGGGAGTGGAGCCTTATCTCACCGAAGCCGGCCTGAATCTCGGCAGCCTGCTGATTTTCGCCGCCGTGATGGGCATGGGCGGCTCCTTCATTTCGCTCGCCATCTCCAAATGGAGCGCCAAGCGCATGACGGGTGCGCGAGTGATCGAAACACCGGAAACCCCCGGCGAAGTCTGGCTGGTCGAAACCGTGCGGCGTCAGGCGCAGATCGCCGGCATCGGCATGCCGGAGGTGGCGATTTTCGACTCGCCCGATGTCAACGCCTTCGCCACCGGCATGAGCAAAAACAACGCCCTGGTGGCGGTGTCCACCGGCCTGCTGCAAGCCATGACCAAGGCCGAAGCGGAAGCGGTGCTGGGGCACGAAGTCTCCCACGTCGCCAACGGCGACATGGTGACCTTGGCGCTGATCCAGGGCGTGGTCAACACTTTCGTGATGTTCCTGTCGCGCGTCATCGGCCATCTGGTGGACAAGGTCGTGTTCAAGACCGAACGGGGGACCGGCCCGGCGTTCTTCGTCACCATGATCATCGCCGAGATGGTGCTGGGCATCCTGGCCTCGATTATCGTCATGTGGTTCTCGCGCCGGCGCGAGTTCATCGCCGACTCGGGCGGCGCGGCACTGGCCGGAAAGCCTGCCATGATCGCCGCGCTGGAGCGTCTCAAGGCCCAGCACGGGGTGGCAGCGGAACCGCTGCCGGAAAAGATGGCCGCCTTCGGCATTTCCGGCGGGGTGGGTTCAGGCTTGAAGCGCCTGTTCATGACCCATCCGCCGCTGGAAGAGCGCATCGCGATGCTGAAACAGCAAAACGGGTAGCGCGTGTTCAGAGCGGCTAACTGAATAGAGTTTTCCAGGTTAAATTGAGTCATGCAGGCTGCTAGCTGACTCAGACGCCCAGCAAGTAGGCCGCGCTGCCTGTGGCCCCCACGAACGTCAGCAGATGGAACCCGCCCCACAGCACGTATTTCCGTGCCAGATTCTCCTCCGGCAGGTTGGATAGCAGGAACAGCCGGCCGTCTCCGGGTTTGCGCAAGACGTGCACGCCATCCTTGAGGCGGATTTCTCCGTGTTGCTTCGCCACTTCGCGCTTGGCCGCGAGCACCGCCAGCTCCCATTCTCCGGGATCGATCTGGCCGTCCTTGTTGAGATCGAAACGTTCATGCCGGCGCGCCTTGTCGCGTTTCCACTCGGCGAGCAGGGCGTTGAGATCGCCCTTGGAATCGAGATTGCTGTTTGGCCCGCCCAGGGTGGTGAATTCGCCGATGGCATAGAGGGTGTCGAGCGGGGAAAGCAGGTATTCGGTGTAGCGGCAGTCGCCTTTTTTCCATACCTGTTTGTGGCGGGTGATGACCTCGGCGTAGTCCGGATCGACGAAGCATTGTCCGCTGCCGTCGTCGATCAGGATGGTGTCGTCGCTCGTGCCCTGTTCCACGATGTTGTAGCCTTTGTTGTCGTTGCGTTCCTGCTCGATGATGTAGCGGTACCACACGCAGGGCAGCAGGGTGAGCTTGCTCAGCAGCGGGATGTCATGCGCCTGCTTGGCGCGGCCGGTCAGCTCGACATAGCCCTGGGGGGCTGAGGCAATCCGGGAAGTGGGGGTGTCGAGAATCAGGCGGCTGCGGCGCTGGTTGCCGACCCAGGCGAAAAAGCCGATGGCGCCGATCAGGCCCAGTACGACGGGCCAAGCTTCCTCGCGGTCGATCTGAAAACCGGCGAAAAGCAGCACCAAATGCCCCCCTGAGGTGAGCAGGTTGACGTAGTGTTGCCTGAGACCCTCGAACATCAACTATATGAATAACTGTTTCACGTCGGCGTCGGCGATCTCCGCAGCGTCGAATTCGAGCAGATCGGCAGGCTGGAAATTGAACGTGCGCGCCACGATCACGTCGGGGAACTGCTCGATGCGCACGTTGTTGAGGTTGACGCTGTCGTTGTAGAACTCGCGCCGGTCGGCGATGGCGTTCTCCAGGCCGCTAATGCGCCCCTGCAGGTGCTGGAAGTTTTCGTTGGCCTTCAGTTCGGGGTAGGCCTCGGCCACCGCGAACAGGTTGCAGAGCATCCCGCGCAGTGCGCCTTCGGCGGCACCCAGCGCGCCCATGTTGTGGCTTTCTCGCGCACTGGCGACCTGGTTGCGCGCCGTCATCACCTTCTCCAGGGTTTCCTGCTCGTATTTCATGTACTGCTTGCAGGTTTCCACCAGCTTGGGCAGTTCGTCGTGGCGCTGCTTGAGGAGCACGTCGATGTTGGCCCAGGCCTTGGAAACACTGTGCTTGAGGTTGACCAGGCCGTTGTAGAGCATGACGAAATAAATCGCGACGACAGCCAGAATGGCAAGCAGGACAAAAAACCACATGGCGCTTCCTTTCTCGGTGAGATAAGGCATTCTGCCCAAATTTATTGCACTTCGCCAGTTTCTGGCAGGGGGGCGGGGAAAAATTTCGGCATCGCTGCTATAGTTAAAAACGCTGGCTTACATTCATGTGGAGGAACAAAATGACCGATATCATCAAGTTGCTGGGGAACGAAGCGGAAAGCCTGCTGGCCTACCAATGCAAGGGAATTCCCAGGGAGATGCTGCACCTGCCGGGGCCTGATTACGTGGACCGGGTGGTGGCGCAGAAGGACCGCAAGCCCGGCGTGTTGCGCTCGCTGCAAAGCTTGTTCGGCCATGGACGGCTGGCCGGTACCGGCTACCTGTCCATTCTGCCGGTGGATCAGGGGGTGGAGCATTCGGGCGGCGCTTCTTTCGCCCCCAACCCGATCTACTTCGACCCGGAAAACATCGTCAAGCTGGCCATCGAGGGCGGCTGCAACGCGGTGGCCTCGACCGTCGGCGTGCTGGGTTCGGTGGCGCGCAGGTATGCGCACAAGATTCCGTTCATCGTCAAAATCAACCACAGCGAGATGCTGACCTACCCGGAAATCCATGACCAGACCCTGTTCGCCAGCGTCGATCAGGCGTTCGACATGGGCGCGGTGGCGGTGGGGGCAACGGTATATTACGGCTCGACCGAGTCGCGCCGCCAGATCATCGAGATCAGCGAGGCTTTCGCCCACGCGCACGAGCTGGGCATGGTCACGGTGCTGTGGGCCTACCTGCGCAATTCCGGTTTCAAGAAGGACGGCGTCGATTACCATACCAGCGCCGACCTGACCGGCCAGGCCAACCACCTCGCCGCCACCATCGAGGCCGATATCATCAAGCAGAAGCAGGCCGAGAACAACGGCGGCTACACCGCGATCAAGTTTGGCAAGACCCATCCCAAGGTGTATTCGGAGCTGACCAGCGAGCACCCGATCGACCTGGTGCGCTATCAGGTGGCGAACTGCTACATGGGGCGGGCGGGCATGATCAACTCCGGCGGCGCCTCGGGCGAGAACGACTTGGGGCAGGCGGTGCGCACCGCGGTGATCAACAAGCGCGCCGGCGGCATGGGGCTGATCTCGGGCCGCAAGGCGTTCCAGAAGCCGATGGGGGACGGCGTGATCCTGCTCAATGCGATCCAGGATGTGTATCTGGCGCAGGACGTGAGTATTGCGTAAGGGCTGAACCTAATAAAGGCGTATCACCGCGGCTTGTCCAGTGCCAGGAACAGTCAGTTACCCCGCGCCAGTTGCATTGCCCCAGCGTCTATAAGGAAAGCGCTTCTCTTTCAGGACAGGAGAATGATATGGCCACGCGCAAGATGTCTGTTTGGAGCTCGGCGGAACTGCACCGTCACCTGAACGAGGGTAGCCGGTTCGCCATCCTGGACGTGCGCAATCGGGACGAATTCGATGCCTGGAAAATCGAGGGCAAGGGGCCGATCCAGACCCACAACATACCCTATTACGATCTGCTGGACCTGGAGGAAGAAGACGAAGAAATTGCCGCAGCGGTTGCCCGCGCGGTTCCGGAGCGACTGAAGGACAGCTTGCCCCGGAGCGGGCCGATCCTGGCGGTATGCGCCAAGGGCGACACTTCGACGCACGTTGCCGAGGGGTTGCGGCGACTCGGCTATCCGGCATTCAACCTGGAGGGCGGGATGGCGGCCTGGGGCGACCACTATGAAATGCGGGCCGTTGAGGAGACCCCGCGGCTCTCCATCCTGCAGATCAGCCGCCCGGCGCGCGGATGCCTCAGCTACCTGCTGGCCAGCGGCGGCGAGGCCATGGTGGTCGATCCCGCGCGCCACATCGAGGTTTACACCCGGATCGCCGCCGAGCGGGGCTGGCGCATCACGGGCGTGTTCGACACCCATCTTCAAGCCGACCATCTCAGCGGCGGAGTGGCCCTGGCGAGTGCGCTGGGGGTGGATTACTGGCTGCATCCCTATGACAGCATCCATCCCGATGACCTGCTTCCGGCGACGTTTCCCTTCCGTTACCTGGAGGACGAAATGACCTTCACGCTGGGTGAAGTGAGCGTCCGCGCGCTCCATCTCCCCGGCCACACCCTCGGCATGACCAATCCGCTGGTGGATGACCGCTTTCTCCTGACCAGCGATACCTTGTTCATCGGCTCGATCGGCCGGCCCGATCTGGGCGGCCGGGCAAAGACCTGGGCTCCCTTGCTTTATCGTTCGCTGCAACGGGTGCTGACCTTGCCCGACCGCACCGTCGTGCTTCCGGCCCACTTCAGCCACATGCGCGAGGCGAACAATCAGGGCTGCTACTGCGCTCCCATCGGCGCGTTGCGCAGCCACAACGAGGGTTTGCGCATGTTAAGCCAAGGGCTGGCTGCATTCACCGCATACATCCTGGAAAGCCTGCCGGAACATCCGCCGTCCTACGACGACATCCGGCGAGTCAATACCGGCCTGCTTGAAGTGAACGAGGCGAAGGCCAGCGAACTGGAGCTTGGAAGAAACCAGTGCGCCCTCTCGCACGGCGGGACGGAGCGGCGCACGGCGGCGTAGAGGGACGCGGCGGGTCGCATGGCCAATGCCGGCGACTATTGCATAGTCAGGGACTATACTATCGGGCTGCGCCCACTCAAGAGAAGTAATCCCAGAATGCGAAAAGAAGTCAAAGAGAAGCCCAAATACGCCGTCGTGGCATCCGTGCAACTGCCGAACGTGAGCGACATCGAGTTCGAGTCATCGCTGGCCGAGCTGCGCGATCTGGCAAAGACACTGGGTTTCGAGATCACCGCCACCTTCACGCAGAAGCGCTCCAGCTTCGACACGACGGCCTACCTGG
>CAMTYG010000113.1:0-11604 GCA_947085875.1 uncultured Sulfuricella sp. | reverse complement strand
GAAATAGGGGTCAGACCCCTATTTCGAGATTCATGAAATAGGGGTCTGACCCCTATTTCCCCTATTTCCGTGCGCGCCTGGAGCGCCAGAAAGCGCTTCAGCGTGCCTGCGTAATCAGTTTCCAGGGCCGCCGCGAACTCCAGCAGCACTTCGCGCGGCACCGCCCACGGCCAATCTTCCCGCGCCGTGAAGCACGGCGTGGCGGCCGTCAAAACCAGGCGCTCGATCTGGCCCGGAAACAGCAGCGCCATTTCCAGCGCCATCTGCCCGCCCAGCGACCAGCCGCAAACCTGAATCTTTTCCGGCAATCCAGCCGCCACGGCGCGAGCAAGATGCTCCAGGGTGTAAGGTTCGACTGCCGGGCTTGCTCCATAGCCGGGCAAGTCGACAACATGCAGCCGGAAACGCTGTGCCAGGGCATCGCGCACCCCGTCCCATACGCCGCCGTGCATTCCCCAGCCGTGGAGCAGGGCGAGGTCAGGCCCCCTGCCCACAATTTCGATGTGCACGCTCAAGCGGCACTTTCCAGCTCATTCAGCGCCGCAGCCAGCTGCGCCACATCTTCCAGGCTGTGCGCCGCCGACAATGAAATGCGCAGGCGCGCTTCGCCCTTGGGCACGGTGGGCGGGCGTATTGCCGGCACCCAGATGCCACGCTCGCGTAGCGCCTCGCTCACCGCCAGCGTTTCCTGGTTGGCGCCGATGATCACCGGCTGGATCGGCGTTACCGACTGCATCAGGCGCCAGCGCCGCAACTTCAGACCCTGCTTCAGAGCGGCGATCAACTCCCGCAGACGCTCGCGCCGCCACGCTTCCCCTTCGATCAACCGCAGGCTCGTGGCAATTGCCGCAGACAGAAGGGGCGGTGTGGCGGTGGTATAAATATAGGAACGGGCGCGCTGCACCAGGTAATCCGTCAGTTCCACCGGCCCCGCGACGAAAGCGCCGAACACGCCGGCGGCCTTGCCCAGGGTTGCCATGTAAATCAGATGATGGTTGATAGTTGATGGTTGATGGGGCAGCAAGCCGAAATGCTCCAGCACGCCCTTCCCCTTGTCTCCCAATACACCAAAGCCATGTGCGTCATCCAGCACCAGCAGCGCGTCGTGGCGCTCGCACAGGGCCAGCAATTCCGGCACCGGGGCAATGTCGCCGTCCATGCTGAATACGGCATCCGTCACCACCAGCTTGCGCTTCGCTCTGGATGCGGCGAGCCGCTTCTCCAGTGCAACCAGGTCGAGGTGCGGATAGCGCGTGAATCTGGCGCGGGACAGCAGCGCCGCATCGTTGAGCGAAGCATGGTTGAGCTTGTCGGCGAAAATCTCGTCGTCGCGGCCGGCCAGCGCGGTGACGATGCCGAGATTGGCCATGTAACCGGTGGAAAAAAGCAGCGCCGCCGGCAGACCGGTGAAAGCGGCAAGCGCGGTCTCCAGTTCATGGTGAAGCACGCTGTGCCCGCTCACCAGATGGGACGCCCCCGCCCCCACGCCGTAGCGCGCCGCGGCCGACTGCGCCGCTTCGATCAGGGCCGGGTGGCTGGCAAGGCCGAGATAATCGTTACTGCAAAAGGATAGGCATTCCCGGCCGTCCACCACAACCCGGGCGCCCTGCGGACTTTCCAGCACGCGCCGGCGACGGCGCAGGCCCGCTGCTTCCAGGTTTTTCAGTTCATCGGCGAGATGGGAAAACGGCATAATTCAGCGGTCATGTAGGGTGCAATAAGCATAGCGCATTGCACCATTCCTCAATGCGGGCATCCGGTGCAATGCCCGTTGGTTATTGCACCCTACCTGTTCTAACTACCCATCACCCGGAGACCCAGCTTGTCGAACAGGGCCATATCCTGATCCGCGGAAGGATTGGGTGTGGTCAACAGCTTCTCGCCATAGAAAATGGAGTTGGCGCCGGACAGGAAGCACAGCGCCTGCAGCGGCTCATCCATCTGCTCGCGCCCGGCGGAAAGCCGCACCAGGCTCTGCGGCATGAGGATGCGCGCCACCGCGACGGTACGCACGAACTCGAACGGGTCCAGCGCCTCGGCACCATTCAACGGCGTGCCTTTCACCTGCACCAGCAGGTTGATCGGCACGGATTCGGGCGGCGGGTTGAGGTTGGCCAGCTGGGTCAGCAGCGCAGCACGGTGGGCGCGCGTTTCACCCATGCCGACGATGCCGCCGGAGCATACCTTGATGCCGACGCCGCGCACCTGCTCCAGGGTATCGAGCCGATCCTGATAGGTGTGGGTGGTGACCACCTCGCCGTAATACTCCGGCGCGGTATCCAGGTTGTGGTTGTAGTAATCCAGGCCGGCCTCGCGCAGTTGCTCGGCCTGGCCTTCTTTCAGCATCCCCAGGGTCACGCAGGTCTCAAGCCCGAGGCCGCGCACGGCCTTGATCATCTCGATAACCGGCGCCAGGTCTTTCTGCTTCGGCCCCCGCCACGCCGCGCCCATGCAAAACCGGGTGGCGCCCTTGCCCTTGGCTGCCCTGGCCTTGTCCACCACGGTTTCCAGCGCCAGCAGATTCTCCTGCTCCAGGCCGGTATGGTGGCGCTTCGACTGGGAACAATAGCCACAATCCTCGGAGCATCCCCCGGTCTTGATGGAAAGCAGGGTGCTCACCTGCACTTCGTTCGGGTCAAAGTGGGCTCGATGGACGGTTTGCGCCTGGAACATCAGGTCGCTGAAGGGCAGCGCAAACAGCGCTTCGGCCTCCGCGACGGACCAGCGCCGGCATTCCCCGGTATCTTTTACCGCCACACCCTGACCGGGGTTGAATAGATCATTCATGAACCTGCACCTCCACCCTCATATCCTGCCAATTTTCGCGGCTGATCCTGATCAAATCCCGGACCCCCAGCGGCACCACCGCCAATAAACTCACGGCCCACATCGTGAGCAGCAAATTCATTCCGCCACCCACCCAGACTTTCATGCCGCCGCTGAAGTTAAGCGCCACCACCAGCGTGCCGACCAGGCCATAAAAACGGTATCCCGCCCAGCGCTGGTATTCCCTGACCCGCATATCGGGATGGTGCGCAGCGGAAGCGTAGGCGAAGATCGAGGCGGCGATCCAGATCATGATGAGAGGGGGCACCAGCACGGAAATGATGCTGCCGATAATGAAAATCTGCGCCGAGCGGCGGCATTGTGCCGCGCTGATCATTTTTTCGACCGTTTTCATGAATCACCCTGGTTTGATTTTTCACAGTAAAATGGGCGCAATCATCAAGGATCGGCCAAAAGTTGTCAAATCTTTCAGGTTATATTCTAAACAGCTGCGTAAAGATTGTGCATGCGATTTTGCCGCATCATTGCGCACTTTGCGGTGCAGGCACTTTAAATCAGCTTGTGTGCACGGGTTGCGACGCCGATCTTTCCCATTGCCGGGCACCGGCCTGCCCGATATGCGCCCTCCCCACCCCGGGCGGCCAAGTCTGTGGGTCCTGCCTGCAGCGCCCACCCGCATTCGACCGCACCCTGGCGGCATTCAGTTACCGCTTCCCGCTTGATCGCCTGCTGCACGCCTTTAAATATTCGGGCAATCTTGCGCTGATCGAAGTGCTGGCGAAACCGCTGGCCCAACTCGCCGCCGTCCATCCCAAACCGGATTTGCTGATGCCGATGCCGCTCCATCCGGAGCGGCTCAAGGAGCGCGGCTTCAACCAGTCACTGGAAATCACCAGGCCGATTTCGCGCTGGCTGGGCATTCCGCTCAGCGCCGATGCCTGCCAGCGCACGCGCGACACACCGGCCCAGGCCGGACTGAAATGGAAGGAGCGCCGCCGCAACGTGCGCGGGGCCTTTGCCTGCGATCTCGATCTCTCCGGGAAAAAGATCGCGGTGCTGGACGATGTGATGACCACCGGAGCCACCCTGAACGAAATCGGCCGAATATTGAAAGATCGCGGCGCAACCGAAGTCAGCGCCTGGGTGGTGGCGCGCACTCCGCACCAGAGTTAGGGTTGCCGCCGGATTTGTTTCGGGGCCGGTTTCTGCTGTACCGGAATTTCACCCAGGCGGATTTTTTCCAGCCTTGGCAGTTCAGAATCAATCGGGGGCCGACCCGTATGGCTGTAGTAGCACACCCCTCTCGCTCCGCCCCCTCCTGCTTGCTCATCCACATATTCAAAAAACAGATAACCAATCGAAAACTAATTATTTCACGGCATCAATGAACACCCATAGGATGCGCTCTTCGTGAATTCACGCTCGCGATCAATCTGAGCAATTACCTATCGGCAAGATTCACCAGGGGGCAAATCACATGAAACGATTCAAATTTTCTGGCGCGTTATTGACCCTGGCATTGACACTGGGGTTGCCCATCGCCAATGCCGCAGAAATCAAACTGCTCAACATATCTTACGATCCGACGCGCGAGTTGTATCAGGCCTACAACGCGGCCTTCGCCAAGTATTGGCAAGCCAAGACCGGCGACAAGGTAACGGTCAGGCAATCGCATGGCGGCTCGGGCAAGCAGGCACGCGCCATCATCGACGGGCTGGAAGCCGATGTGGCGACACTCGCCCTGTCTGCGGACATTGATGCATTGGCCGAAAAAGCCAGGCTGATCCCGAACGACTGGCAAGCCCGCTTGCCGCACAACAGTTCGCCCTACACCTCGACCATCGTGTTTCTGGTGCGTAAAGGAAATCCAAAAGGCATCAAGGATTGGGGTGATCTGGTCAAGCCCGGCGTGGCGGTCATTACCCCAAATCCGAAGACTTCCGGCGGCGCGCGCTGGAACTACCTCGCGGCCTGGGGCTACGCGCTGAAGCAAAACAAGGGGGATGAAGCCAAAGCAAAAGCGTTTGTCGCCAGCTTGTTCAAGAATGTGCCGGTGCTGGATTCCGGAGCGCGCGGCTCCTCCACCACTTTTGCCGAACGCGGCATCGGTGACGTATTGCTGGCCTGGGAGAATGAAGCCTTCCTCGCGGTGAAGGAACTCGGTCCGGACAAGTTCGATATCGTCGTGCCGTCGTTGTCCATTCTGGCCGAACCGCCGGTGACCGTGGTGGACAAGAATGTGGACAAGCACGGCACGCGCAAGGTGGCGGAAGCCTACCTGGAATACCTGTATTCTCCAGAAGGCCAGGACATCGCGGCAAGAAACTACTATCGCCCGACCGATGCCAAGGTGGCGGCCAAGTATGCGAACCAGTTCCCCAAGGTTGAGCTGATTACCATCGACAAGGTGTTCGGCGGCTGGGCCAAGGCGCAGAAGGTGCACTTCGCCGATGGCGGCGTGTTCGACCAGATCTATGCCAGGAAGTGAGCTCGGCATGTCCACCCTATCCTGAAAACGGCGATTAACCGCCGATAAAACACGGCGTTATTGACACTCCCATCATCACTCCAAAGCGGAAGTGGTGGCGGAAGCGATACAGCCTTTATTCTCATTTTCGATAAAGAAATAATATTTATTCATTTTTTTATCTAAAGCATCGCGGATAGACTGTACGCCAATTCAACTTAAGGAATATCCAATGGCGCAATTCCGTGTCCATAGCGTATTACCCGGCTTCAATCTGGCTCTGGGCTTCACGCTGCTTTATTTGTCGTTGATCGTGCTGATCCCGCTGTCCGCGCTGTTCTTCAAGACTGCTACGCTGGGCTGGGGCGGGTTTTTCGAGGCGGCGACGGGCGACCGTGTGCTGGCCTCGTTGCGCGTGACCTTCTTCGCCTCCTTCGCGGCGGCGGTGCTGAATGCCTTCTTCGGCCTGGTGGTGGCTTGGGTGCTGGTGCGCTACACCTTCCCCGGCAAGCGCGTGGTGGACGCTCTGGTGGATTTGCCGTTCGCCCTGCCCACGGCGGTGGCGGGCATCACGCTGGCGACGCTGTATGCGCCGAACGGCTGGCTCGGTCAGTATTTTGCCGCGTATGGCATCAAGGTGGCTTACACGCCGCTGGGCATCGTGGTCGCGCTCACTTTCATCGGCCTGCCCTTTGTGGTGCGCACGGTGCAGCCGGTGCTGGCCGATGTCGAGGCGGAAGTGGAAGAAGCGGCCGCCAGTCTGGGCGCGGGACGCTGGGATGTGTTCCGCCGCGTGATCTTTCCCGCCATTTATCCGGCGCTGCTGACGGGCTTCGCACTGGCCTTCGCGCGCGCCATCGGCGAGTACGGCTCGGTGATCTTCATCGCGGGCAACATGCCGTTCATCTCCGAGATCGCGCCGCTGCTCATCGTGGCCAAGCTGGAGCAATACGATTACGCGGGTGCGACGGCGATTGCGGTGGTGATGCTGCTGATCTCGTTCGCGATGTTGCTGGCGATCAATGGATTGCAATGGTGGAGCAGTCGCAGGGGAGTTCGATAATGTCCAGCCATTCCATACAAAAAAGAATCTCCACACGCGAATCCAGGGGCATGACGCTGCTGCTCATCGCCGTGGCGCTGGCCTACCTGCTGCTGTTTCTCGGCTTGCCGCTATTCGCGGTGTTCTACGAGGCGTTGAGCAAGGGCTGGGGGCTGTATTGGGCAGCATTGCAGGAGCCGGATGCGTGGTCGGCGATCGAGCTGACACTCATTGTCGCTGCCATCGCCGTGCCCGCCAATCTGGTGTTCGGCGTGGCGGCGGCGTGGGCCATCGCCAAATTTGAGTTCAAAGGCAAAAGCCTGCTCATCACCCTGATCGATCTGCCGTTCGCGGTCAGCCCGGTGGTATCCGGTTTGATCTATGTGCTGCTGTTCGGCGCGCAGGGCTGGTTCGGCCCGTGGTTGCAGGAACACGACATCAAGCTGATCTTCGCCGTGCCGGGCATCGTGCTGGCGACCATCTTCGTCACCTTCCCGTTCATCGCGCGCGAACTGATTCCGCTGATGCAGGCGCAGGGCAAGGAGGAAGAGGAAGCGGCGGTGTCGCTCGGCGCATCCGGCTGGCAGACCTTCTGGCGCGTTACCTTGCCCAACATCAAGTGGGGGCTGCTGTACGGCGTGATCCTGTGCAACGCGCGGGCGATGGGAGAATTCGGCGCGGTGTCGGTGGTGTCCGGTCACATCCGCGGCATGACCAACACCATGCCGCTGCATGTCGAGATTCTTTACAACGAATACAACTTCGTCGCCGCCTTCAGCATCGCTTCGCTGCTGGCCCTGCTGGCGCTGGTCACGCTGCTGATCAAGTCGCTGGTGGAATGGCAGGCAAAGCGCAGCGGCGAACCTTTGCATGGAGAAACAGCATGAGCATCACCATTGAAAACCTGAACAAGCAGTTCGGCAACTACAAGGCGCTGGACAACATCAGCCTCGAAGTGAACAGCGGCGAACTGCTCGCGCTGCTCGGCCCCTCCGGTTGCGGCAAGACCACATTGCTGCGCATTATCGGTGGATTGGAGATGGCGGATTCAGGGAAACTCCTGTTCCACGGCGAGGATGTCGAGCAGCGCGATGCGCGCGAACGCAATGTCGGTTTCGTGTTCCAGCATTACGCCTTGTTCCGCCACATGACCGTGCTGGAGAACGTGGCGTTCGGCTTGCGTGTGAAACCAAAAAAAGAACGGCTGAGCGATGCCAGGATCAGGCATCGTGCGCATGAGTTGCTCAGCCTGGTGCAACTGGACTGGCTGGCGGATCGTTACCCGGCGCAGCTTTCCGGCGGACAGCGGCAGCGCATCGCGCTGGCGCGCGCGCTCGCCGTCGAGCCGAAAATATTGCTGCTGGACGAACCGTTCGGCGCCCTCGATGCCCAGGTGCGCAAGGAATTGCGCCGCTGGCTGCGCCGTCTGCACGACGAACTGCACGTCACCAGCGTGTTCGTCACGCACGACCAGGAAGAGGCGCTGGAAGTGGCCGATCGCGTGGTGGTGATGAACAAGGGCAGGGTCGAGCAGATCGGCACGCCGGATGAAGTGTATGCCGCACCGGCCACACCCTTCGTGTACCAGTTCATCGGCAACGTAAACCTGTTCCACAGCCGCGACCATGCACCCTGGACGCAGCAGCACAGCGATGCGGTGGCTTACGTGCGTCCGCACGACATCGACATCAGCGCCACACCGCAAGATGACACCGCCTTGCCCGTTGAGGTTAAACTGGTACGCGCCATCGGATCGGTGGTGCGCGTGGAAGTGGCTGCGGACGGCAGCAGCGAACTCATCGAGATCGAGCTGAGCCGCGAGCGTTTCGATGCCGCGCCGTTGAGCAACGGCGACAAGGTGTTCATCCGCCCGCGCCAGATCCGCGTGTTCGAGAAAGGAGAGCAGCATGAACTTTCAGCAGCTTAGAATCATCCGCGAGGCAGCGCGCCGCAACTTCAACCTCACCGAGGTCGGCAACGCGCTTTTCACCTCGCAATCCGGCGTGTCCAAGCATATCAAGGATCTGGAGGACGAGCTGGGCGTGGAGTTGTTCGTGCGCAAGGGCAAGCGCCTGCTCGGCCTGACCGACCCGGGGCGCGAATTGCTGGAAATCGTCGAGCGCATCCTGCTGGATGCGAACAACATCAAGAACCTGGTCGAGCAATACAGCAAGCGTGACGAAGGCCAGCTCACCGTAATCGCCACGCACACGCAGGCGCGTTATGCCTTACCGAAAGTGATCACCGAGTTCAAGAAGGCTTTCCCCAGGGTGCACCTCAAGCTGCATCAGGCCGGGCCGAACGAGATCGTCACCATGTTGCTGAACGGCGAGGCCGACATCGGCGTGGCCTCCGAGGCGCTGCATGATATCACCCGGCTCGATTCGTTCCCTTATTACTCCTGGCATCACGCGTTAATCGTGCCCGCCGGGCACCCGCTGGAAAAAGTACAGCCGCTGACTTTGCAGGCGCTCGCCGGCTATCCCATCGTCACCTATCACGAAGGCCTGACCGGACGGACAAAGATTGACCAGTCATTCGCCAAAGCCGGACTTGCGCCGGACATCGTGATGTCCGCGCTCGATGCGGACGTAATCAAGACTTACGTTGAGCTCGGCATGGGTATCGGCATCATCGCCTCGATGGCGTTCAGCCCGGCCAAAGATTCCGGCCTGCGTATGCTGGAGTGCTCGCACCTGTTCGGCGCCAACACCACTTACATCGCGCTTCGGCGCGGACATTACTTGCGCAGCTTCGCTTACCGCTTCATCGAACTTTGCTCGCCGGCGCTGGATGAGGCCGCAGTGCGTGCAGGACTGGCTCCACATGTAATACAACAACCGGTGCCTGATTTGAAATAAGCCACAGCGCAATCGTCAGGTTTATGATTCCATACCGTTGCAACCCTAAAGTAACCATATCATGTTTGATATTGTCCTGTACCAGCCCGAAATCCCCCCCAACACCGGCAACATCATCCGCCTCAGCGCCAACACCGGCTGCCGGCTGCACCTGGTCAAGCCGCTCGGATTCTCGCTGGAAGACAAACAGCTACAGCGCGCCGGACTGGACTACCATGAGTACGCCACGGTCAAAACTCATGAAAATTGGGAGGAGTGCCTGAGACAGTTCCGCGGGAGGCGAGTGTTTGCGCTTACCACGAAGGGGAGCACGAGATACAGCGAGATCGCTTTTCAACGCGATGACGTATTCGTATTCGGCCCGGAAACACGAGGACTGCCCGTAGAGGTTTTGGCGCAGTTCGATGAAAACCGTCGCGTCCGCCTGCCGATGCGGGCAGAAAGCCGCAGTCTGAACCTGTCCAACTCGGTCGCGGTGGTGGTGTTCGAAGCCTGGCGGCAGATCGGATTCGAGGGAGGAATGTAGGGTGGGCACGCTTTTGTGCCCACGCGGAGAACCTCGGCTGACCGCGTGGGCACAAAAGCGTGCCCACCCTACATATCACTCCGCCTTGGGTTCGCGATTGAGCAGTCCTTCCACCGCCTTGCCGGGAGGCATTTCCTCAAAGAGCACCTGGCACACTGCGCGGGTGATCGGCATCTCCACATCCATATTCTTGGCAAGGCGCTGCACCTCGGCCGCACTATTGACCCCTTCGGCGATATGTCCGAGGTTGCCAAGGATGGCCTCAAGCTTCTCGCCCCTGGCCAGCCGCAAGCCCACGGTACGGTTGCGAGACAGGTCGCCGGTGCAGGTCAGGATCAGGTCTCCCGCGCCGGTCAGCCCCATGAAGGTTTCCGGCCGACCGCCCATGGCCACGCCGAGTCGGCCGATTTCTGCCAGCCCGCGGGTAATCAGGGCGGCACGCGCGTTGTAGCCGTAACCCATGCCATCGGAAATGCCTGCCGCGATCGCCATGACGTTCTTGACCGCACCTCCAACCTCGACCCCGACCACATCCGGGCTTGAATAAACCCGCAGCCTGGGGCTGTGCAACTCCAGTGCCATGGCGTGGGCAAAGGGCTCGTCGCGGGATGCCAGGGTCAGCGCCGTTGGCAGCCCCTTGGCCACTTCCTGGGCAAAGCTCGGCCCGGACAGCACGCCGCACTGCACTTTGCCGCCCAACTCTTCAACCACCACCTGGTGCGGCAACTTGGCCGTTCCCGTTTCGAAGCCCTTGCATGCCCAGACCAGCGGCATCTTCGCGCCCAGTTCAGCCATCCGCCGCACTACCTGCCGGAAGCCCGCGGTGGGCACCACCGCCAAGGCCAGATCGGCCTGATCGAGCGCCTGCTCCAGATTCAGTTCGATGCGCAGCGCATCGGGAAAGGGAAAGCCGGGCAGATAGCGCCGATTGACGCGCGCTTCCGCCATCTCGGCACATTGAGCCGGATTGCGTGCCCACAGGCGCACCTCATGGCGTGCCGCGAGGCTGATGGCAAGCGCCGTCCCCCATGCGCCGGCACCCAGCACGGCGATCTTCATGCGCCCCACACCTGGCTGGCCAAAACGTATCCCGACTGGCCGTCGCGGTGGCGCACTTTCAGCCAGCCGGTCGAGCCGCGTTCAAGCAGTTCCAACGCGACATCACGCTCCGCCTGAAATACCAGCGGCGCATTGCGGTCCGCGGCCTGGCGGACATCCGCACGAGCCACCGTCACCACCACCATGCGCGTATCCCTCAGGTGTTTTTTTTCGATCCAGGCCAGGTCGCCGACACTGTCTCGCACCTTGGCCCACTGATCGAGGTTGACGATAATTTCCACCGGATAATATTTGCCGACCACGAACAGGCGCTTGGCCTGCACCGAGGGGGCATCATACAGAATGGCGCGCTCCGAGCCGACGGAACGGTAATCCAGCGCCTGGACCGCGCCCGAAGAGGAGAAGAACCACAGCAGGCCCAACCCGACGAGGCGATAAAACCTCCTCAACGCCTGGGTCCTGCCCATCACGACGATCAGTGAGTCGTTGCTGCTGCAGCGTCCGGTTGCTCCGCTTGCTGCTGCAACTGCAACTGTTGCTGCTGGTACATCAACTCGAAATTGACCGGATTCAGCAGCACCGGCGGGAATCCGGCGCGCGACACCATATCCGAAACCGTCTCGCGCACGTAGGGGAACAGGATGTTCGGGCAGGTGATCCCGAGGAGCGGCTCCATGTCTGCCTGAGGAATGTTGTGCAACTCGAAAATCCCGGCCTGTGCAACTTCCACCAGAAACAGGGTTTTGTCATCCGGCAGCTTGGCGGTAACAGTGACCGTCAGCACGGTTTCATAGATGCCCTCATCCACCATCCCGCCTTGATTGTGCAACTTCACATCAATCTGCGGGGCTTCGCGCTGCAT
>CAMTYG010000112.1:0-5724 GCA_947085875.1 uncultured Sulfuricella sp. | reverse complement strand
GAGGCTACTCATAGGTTCACTTGCGTTACGGCCTGCTCTCTTGCTGTTTGGAAACTCACGACCCCGTGTTACCACGACGCCGCTTCCTCATGCTACCGGGGTGTACGGACAACTCCCCGGACGGGACTTTAACCCGCTAGACTCACTGCTGTTACTGCGAACGGACGCTACCCTTTAAAAGCCTCTCTCAAGAAACACCCCGCAACCCATTGATTCCGTAGGGTGGATAAGCGCAGCGCATCCACCTTTGGCGGCGGTGATGGTGGATGCGCTGCGCTTATCCACCCTACAAAGTTTCTTCGGCGCAATTTGCGGTAGCGGGCCGATTACTTCGCTAACTCTGCATTCCACTCGGACGCTGCGCGATAAAGCCGCGCAGCGCCGGTGAATTCCACGTTGATGCCTAATCTATGGGGTCGTATTCGATTGAAATAAATGCCTCTCCTGTAAGCCGGTAAACACGGGCATCTCCATGTCGCATGCTTGTAGATCGCCTATTGACGGGGATCGGCGGCCACCTGCCGGAGTTTTCTCATACGGCGCAATGCGCTTCGCTTATTGACGCCCTACCTCGATTGCGCCTTATACGCGTTCACTCAGCCGCACGCCGCAAAGCCTGGGTGGCCCATTGATTCAGGCTTTGTCCGCTTACTTGCGCCGCCACTAGAGCCGCGCTATGCACCTCCGGCGGCACACGCAACATCAACCGCCCACTGGCCGGTTTTTGCGCTGCACGGCCCACTTTCGCACAGGTCTCCAAATAATCCTCCACCGCCTCTGCAAACGCAGCGCGCAGTTCCTGCACGTTGTCGGCATGAAAGCCAACCACATCGACAATCCCGGCAATATGCCCGATGAAGCAGGCATCATCATCGCTATATTCAATGCGGGCTGCATACCCCTTGTAAGTCATCGTGTTCATGGTTTCACCCCGGCTTCGGTTAAAAACAACTTGGCATCTCTCACCTGATACGGCTTGGCTTCTTTCGCCGGATGCGGGCGATGAAATGTGGCCACCACACCACCCAGCTCAAATCGCACCCGCGAGCCATTGCCTTCAATCACTGCACAACCCAGCGCAACAAATAGCGATTCCATCCGTGCCCATTCCAGATTTTTGGGCGTTGGTGTTGAAAACATTGCAACTCGTGTTTTGCGTTGCGTACTATTCATGCTTGCTATTGTTGCAAGCGCTGGCAATAAACGCAAGCGGTTTGTGCAAGCGTGGCGAAGCTTGCCTTTTCACGTTGATTTGAATCATGGATGGGTCGCATCGTCCATTGCTATGATGCTTATTTTTTGAGGGCGGAAAAATGCAACGGATACTGAAATTTCTGGCGGCGGCAATGCTTTTGTTCCTGTCCGGCCATGCCGCAGCTTCTTTTGACATCTCAGCCCAGGCGCTGCCCGCCGGCTATGGCGGGGATGACATCAAAAAATGGTATGGAGAAATTTCCGCCTCCGCGCCGGTTGATGCGAGCGTCAAGAATGAGGTGTTCGCCTTTGCCGTCGATCTCGATGCCGGCCCGAATTTCTCGCAGGAATACGACGACGCCAGCGGCAAGCTGGAACTGCGCTACAACATGGTGTTCAACCAGATCGCCGAGGGCTGGAGCTGGGATGAACTGGCCAACCCTGACCAGCGCGACTATTACCGCTTCAAATTCCTGCCCCTCGGTTTCGAAACCGCCTCCAGGCGCGCGCCCGAAGTGGTGGAACTCTACCCCGGCAAAACGGTGGAAGTGAAAAACCGGTGGCGCTACGAATACTTCCTGGCCTTCGACAACCTCTACGATTTTTACGCGCGCAGGGTGGACGACGATGCCGGCTTCAGCGCGGCTGTGGTGATGAAAGCCGAGGACGCCAGGCAACGGGTGGATGGCAAGACCATCCGCGCTCTGGCGTTGTGCCGGCTCAAGCCGCCCTACCATGCCGAAAGCAACACCTTCTGGAAAGCCACTTTCGCGGAGCCGGTGGATTACACCCTGAGAAAGCGCTATCTGGTCGGGGAACTGCTCGAAGTGTGGTTTTACGACAGCGCCAGCGGCAAGGTGCTGGCCAAGGTCCGGCAGCGCTGAATTATTTTACCCACACCATCTTGATGTTCACAAATTCGCGGATGCCGTGGTAGGACATCTCGCGTCAGAAGCCTGATATTAACCAAATTTTCCGGGATTTTCGATTCTCCTCCAGCGCGCTGTCGAAATGTTGGTCGTCGCATCTCCGGAAGATTCGCTCAACCTTGCCGGTGGCGGGATTCGGGCTGATGTGTGGCATCGTGCGGCTATCTTTTAAAAGCATAAAATCTTACCATAGCACTTATGAAATCTCTCTTTGTTGCCGTTGTTTTTTCCGCGGGCGCCGCGCTTTCCGCAATCAGCAATGCCGCCTCGGCAAGCCACGAGGCTGACTTCCTTGCGGCGCGCGAGGCTTTCAAGTCGGGCAATATTTCCCGTTTCGATACCCTGGCCGCGCGCTTGCAAGGCCATGTGCTGGAGCCCTACGTCGCTCATATGCAGCTCATGTTGCGCCTCAAGGAGGCGAGCCCGGACGAGATCAAAGCTTATATCCAGCGTAACGGGGACAGTTTCCTGGCCGACCGGCTGCTCGCCGAATGGCTGCGGATGCAGGCAAAGAACCAGCGTTGGGAGCTGTTCATGAGCGAATACCCCGCGCTGATCGTCAAGGACCCGGATCTGGTCTGCCATGCCTTGCAGGCGCGGCTCGCATTGGGAGAAAGCGCCGCGCTGGCGGAGGCGAAGCCCTACTGGTTCAGCGCCGAAGCGCAGCCATCAAGTTGCCTGCCTCTGTCCGATGCCTTGGCGACCAACGGCCTGCTCACCGTGGAGGACGTGTGGGCGCGTTTGCGGCTTGCCCTGGAGGCGGGGAACATCAGCGTGGCGAAGCATGTTGCGCGTTATTTCCCCGGCCAGCAGGAGATTCCCCTGCGCGAGCTGGAGCGCGCGGCGGAAAATCCGCTCGCCTTTTTAGACAAGCTGCCGGTGAGCCTTTCGACCCGTGCCGGCCGGGAGCTGACTCTGTTCGCCCTGTCCCGCGCGGCTCGCAACCAGCCGCAGCAGGCGCTTCCTTACTGGAATTCGCTGTATTCCAGATTCAGCGCGGAAGAACAGGCTTATGGCTGGGGCCAGCTGGCTTTCCATGCCGCGCGCAAGCACGATCCGGCCGCGCTGGACTGGTTCGGCAAGGCGGCCGGGGCCCGTCTTTCCGACTTGCAGCTCGCCTGGAAGGTGCGCGCGGCCTTGCGCGAGCAGAACTGGCAGGAAGTACAGGCCGCCATCGCCGCCATGTCGGAGGCGGAGCAGAGCCAGGGCTCCTGGCGCTATTGGAAGGCGCGCGCCCTCAAGGCGCAGGGCCAGCCGGTTCAGGGCAACGCGATCCTGGCGCCGCTGTCCAAAGAGTTCAATTATTACGGCCAGCTTGCGGCCGGGGAGCTGGGTGTGGTGGCCGGCATCCCGGCCGAAAGTTTCAAGGCGAGTGACGACGAGATCAAGGCCATGGAGAAGCTGCCGGCAATCCGGCGCGCACTGGCTCTGTACGAGATGAACCTGCGCTACGAGGCCAACCGCGAGTGGATGTGGGCGGTGCGCGGGCTCGATGACCGGCGCCTGCTGGCCGCGGCGGAGGTGGCTCAGCGCCACGGCTGGTATGACCGGGCCATCAGCACTGCGGACAGGACCCAGCATCTGCACGATTTCAGTCTGCGTTTTCCCTCGCCCCACCGCGACGTGATGCAGGAGCAGGCGCGTCAGGCGGGCTTGGACGAGGCCTGGGTATACGGCCTGATCCGCCAGGAAAGCCGCTTCGTCCAGCAGGCGCGTTCCAGCGTCGGCGCGTCGGGGTTGATGCAGCTGATGCCGGGAACGGCGAGTTGGGTGGCGAAGCGCCTCGGGATGAAGAACTTCAGGCAGTCGCTGGTCAACCAGCTGGATACCAACGTGGCGCTCGGCACCTATTATCTCAAGTATGTGCTCGACAAACTCGACGGCCAGCCGCTGCTGGCGACCGCCGCCTACAACGCGGGCCCGATGGAAGGCGCGATCTATGCCGAATCCATCCCGTTTCTGGAAACCCGCGGCTACGTGCAGAAAGTCATGAGCAACGCCGTCTACTACGGCAACCGCTTCGGCCAGCAACTGCAGTCCTTGAAGCAGCGGCTGGGTACGGTTACGTCAGGAAGCGGAAAAGTTGAATGCGGCGGTGATGACGAGCGCGCGCCGGCGTGCGAGTGAAGATTTTGCAGCCCCTCCCTACTGTTAGATAAAGAAATCAAAAAATAACCATGGCTAAAGCAGCAAAAGAAGTCAAAGAAGAACCGTTGGAAAAGCAGCTCTGGAAAGCCGCCGACAAGTTGCGCAAGAACATTGACGCCGCCGAATACAAGCATGTGGTGATGGGTTTGATCTTCCTGAAATACATCTCCGATTCCTTCGAGGAAATGTTTGCCAAACTGGAAGCCGGAGAAGGAGAGTATGCCGGCGCCGACCCGGAAGACAAGGACGAATACAAGGCAGAGAATGCTTTCTTTGTGCCGCATGAAGCGCGCTGGTCGTTCCTGCTGGCCAAGGCCAAACAGCCTGATATTGGCACCTTCGTCGACGAGGCGATGGACGCCATCGAAAAGGAAAACTCCTCGCTCAAGGGCGTGTTGCCCAAGGTGTTTGCACGGCAAAACCTCGACCCCGCCAGCTTGGGCGGGTTGATCGATCTGGTGGGCAATATCGCGCTGGGCGATGCCAAAGCCCGCAGCGCCGATGTGCTGGGCCATGTGTTCGAGTATTTCCTGGGCGAATTCGCGCTCGCAGAAGGGAAGCAGGGCGGGCAGTTCTACACGCCGCGCAGCATCGTGGAACTGCTGGTGGCGATGCTGGAGCCTTACAAGGGCCGGGTGTTCGATCCCTGCTGCGGCTCGGGCGGCATGTTCGTGCAGTCGGAAAAGTTCGTCGAAGAGCATCAAGGCCGCGTCAACGACATCTCCATCTACGGGCAAGAAAGCAACCAGACCACTTGGCGGCTGGCCAAGATGAACCTCGCCATTCGCGGTATCGACAGCTCGCAGGTGAAATGGAACAACGAAGGTTCGTTCCTCAACGATGCCCACAAAGACCTCAAGGCCGATTACATCATCGCCAACCCGCCGTTCAATGTCAGTGACTGGAGCGGTGAATTGCTGCGCGGCGATGGCCGCTGGCAATACGGCGCGCCGCCTGCGGGCAATGCCAACTTCGCCTGGTTGCAGCATTTCGCCTATCACCTCAACCCGCAGGGCAAAGCGGGCGTGGTGCTGGCCAAAGGCGCGCTCACCAGCAAATCCAGCGGCGAAGGTGAGATCCGCAAGGCGCTGGTCTCGGAAGGCAACGTGATCGACTGCATCGTCAACCTGCCTGCCAAACTGTTTTTGAATACCCAGATTCCGGCAGCGCTGTGGTTCATGAACCGCGCCCGCAACAACGGCCACCCGCGCAAGAACGAAATCCTGTTCATCGACGCGCGCAATCTGGGCCACCTGATCAACCGCCGCACCAAGGAACTCTCGCACGACGACATCCAACACATCGCCGATACCTACCACGCCTGGCTCAATTCCCCCGTCATTCCCGCGCAGGCGGGAATCCAGGAATACCAAGACATCAAAGGCTTTTGCGCCTCAGTACCGCTGACGCGGGTGCAAGAGTTGGACTATGTGCTCACGCCGGGGCGCTATGT
>CAMTYG010000111.1:0-7633 GCA_947085875.1 uncultured Sulfuricella sp. | reverse complement strand
TCGGCGGTGAGGCCGGTCTGCAAGGTCGTCGCCACGCTGCCCGCCAAGTCGCGGCCCTGGGTGGTGGCCCCGAGCAACAGAATTTCCGGCTGGTAGGCGTTAACCAGGTCGGTCATTCCCTTGGTGAAGGGCTCGTTGCGGTAATCCTTGAGGATCTCGTCTGCCATCAGATAACACAGATCAGCGCCGTGGCGCATCGCCTCGTTGCAGAACCGGCGGGTTTGTTCGCCGGGCCCGCCCAGCACCACGCCGGCCAGCTCCACGCCAAGCATGTCGGCGAGCTTCCTGCCCTCGCCCATCAGTTCCCACGAAACCGGGTGAACCTGCCCCTGCTCATGCTCGACAAACACCCACACCCCCTTGTAGCCGGCGAGCTTTGGGTCCAGTTCGAATTTACGTTTTTTCTTTGCCGGTGCTTCACTCATGGCTTTTCCCTTTTAGTTACGGCCACACTACGTTTAACGCCAATAAAGCCGGCGTTAGCCTCCACTGAAACTTCGTTTTCTCAGTCAAGCCCGCTTGGCGACTTCTTTTTCCACCACCGGGAAGCGGGTGAACATCTTCGCCAGCACGGTCACGGCCAGATCCTTTGTATCGCCGCTTTCCACCTCTATCATCTCGGCACGCTCCGATTTCGGCGTCGGAGCGAACACCTTGCTCACCACGGTGGGCGAGCCTTTCAGGCCGACCCTGGCGATATCCTCGATGCCGGCGGCGTCCTTGTCCCAGCGCTTGAGCGGGTAGCGGGCGGCGCGGAACATGTTGGGCATGCTGGCGAAACGCATCTGGTTGCCGCCTTCCAGCACCGTCACCAGGCAGGGCAAGCTGGTTTTCAGCAGCTGCACGCCTCCTTCGGCGCGGCGCTCCACCACGATTTCCTTCTCTTCCGGCTTGACCGCCACGATTTTGGAAACATAGGTCAGCAGCTGCATGTCCAGGCGCTTCGCCACGCCCGGACCGACTTGGGCGGTGTCGCCGTCGATGGTCTGCTTGCCGGTGAATACCATGTCCACCGGCATGTTTTTCTGGATCTGGCGGATCGCCGAAGCCAGCGCGAAACTGGTCGCCAGGGTGTCCGCCCCGGCGAAGGCGCGGTCGGTGATCAGGATCGCATCGTCGGCGCCGAACGACAGCGCCTTGCGCAAGGCCGCCTCGGCTTGGGGCGGACCCATGGTAATCACGGTAACCGTGCCGCCATGCTTGTCCTTTAGGCAAAGTGCTTCTTCCAGGGCGTACAGGTCATACGGGTTGATGATTGCCGGCACGCCCTGGCGCATGATGGTGTTGGTCACTGGATGAACGCGGATCTGCGCGCTGTCCGGAACCTGTTTGATACAAACAACGATATGCATGGAGCACTCCTCTCAGGCGGCTTTTTGCCGTTGCGGCAGAGCCGCGCGAACGTTCTCCACAGACACGGTTTTCACTCCAGCGGCGTCGCGGAACACTTTAAATACCTTCTCCTTCACCGCACTGGAGTGGACGAAGTCCTGGTAGGCCCGTTCCAGCAGATTGCGGCAGGTGTTGAGCGCCGCTTCCTCGCTGCTATCGGCGGAAAGCGGCGTCTGCCTGAGGTACTGGTGAAAGCGCTGCAGGATATGCAGGCGGTTCACATGCACCACCGCAGGCTGGTACTCGATGGCAAAGAAATCCAGGAACTCCTCGGCGGTGGATAGCCTTTTCATCGCATGCATCAATATTTCCATGGCTTCAATCTCCAGATAATCAAACTTCAAGGCGCAACGGATGCTGCATCACAGTTTCCAGGTAGAACCGCTTCAGAACGCTTGCATCCGGCGCATGCTTGGCCGATCCGGCGTATTGGCGGATGCGCGCCAGAATGGAACCGGCCTGAAGCTCGCCAAGCAGGATTCCCATTTCGGCATAGGTACTGATCACCGCGCTGCAACCGGAATGCTTGCCCAGCACCAGACGGTGGCCGCGTCCGACTTCTTCGGGGTCGAAGCTCTGGTAGTTGACGCGGTTCTTGATCAGCCCGTCCACGTGGATGCCGGATTCATGGGTAAAGACGTCCTCCCCGACAATGCTCTTGTTGGCCGGCACCGGTCGCCCCGAGGCCAATGCAACCAGCCGCGATATCTCGGGAAAACAACGGCTGTCGATACCGCTCTCGATACCGTGCAGGTGGCGCAGCGCCATCACCGCCTCTTCCAGCGGCGCATTGCCGGCGCGTTCACCGAGGCCGTTGACGGTGGTGTTGATATGGGTCGCGCCCGCCTTAACCGCCGCCAGGGTATTGGCGGTGGCGAGCCCGAGATCGTTGTGGGCGTGCATTTCCACTTCCATGTCGACGGTGACCCGCAGGGTGCGCAGCACTTCGTAGGTGGCGAACGGGTCCAGCACCCCCAGCGTGTCGGCGAAGCGGAAGCGGCGGGCGCCGGCGTACTCGGCCGTCTCCGCCGCCTTGAGCAGGAAATCGATATCGGCGCGGGAGGCGTCCTCGGCGCCGACGCTTACCTCCATCCCCAAATCCAGGGCGGCCGGAACGAAGCGGCGTATGGCCTGCAACACCCACTCGCGGTCGCGCTTCAGCTTGTGTCGAATCTGCAGATCGGACACCGGTATCGACAAATTGACCATGTTCACATTGCACTCTGCCGCCGCACGCAAGTCCTCGTCCCGCATCCGCCCCCATACCATGAAGCGCGAGTTCAGGCCCAGCCCGGCGATGGCGCGGATAGCCTCGCGCTCCTCCTCGCCCATGACCGGGATGCCGATTTCCAGTTCGGCCACGCCGGCGGCGGAAAGGGCACGGGCGATGGCGATCTTCTCCTCGGCGTAGAACACCACCCCGGCGGTCTGCTCGCCGTCGCGCAAGGTCGTATCGTTAACGGTCACCATGATGTTCTCCATATCAGGCCAGGAATTTTGTTGCATGAACAGACTTGAGCAAGCACCGTGCCACCCTCGTCAATGCACCTATTTTTAGTTGTTTTTCAAAGCACTAAGAATATGTAGCGAAAAAACTCGGGGAATGGAAAGCCGACATAAAGCCGCTTTGTCAGGTTTGCGACAAATCCTATTCCTCGGCACCGAAACAGAGGTGATAGTCGTCGCACACCCGGCAGCTCGGCGCACGGCAGGCGTTGACGCCGGCGCGCTCGCACAACTGCTTGTAGAAGAATTTCTTCCACTTCATGTTGCCGGTGTTGCGAGCGTACAGGGAAGGAAAGCGGGTTTTCAGCAGGTCGGAGAGCTCCTGGCGGTTGGCCAGCCCCAGATCCTGCCACAAGTGGTTGCCACCCAGGCACGCCGCCGCGACCGCGCTGGAAAGCCAGGCAGTCTCGTCGCTGCCATCGCTGCGGTGATCAAGCAGAAGTTGCAGCAAATCGTCGTATTCGTCTGCGCACAGGGCCAGGCAGCCGGCCTCAGCCGCCAGCTCCGGCAAGTCGTTGGCGGCCGGAAAATAGCGCGCCAGCAGTGCCTGGAACGCAATCGCGTCGAGGCCCAGAGGTCGCGCCTGGGGCAATGCGCCCCACGTTGTTTCCAGCGCCCCGGCGAAGGCGCGGGTCGCCGGATCGGCGGGGTTTTCGGCGGCCAGCATCAGCCTGTTTTGAAGCGCGCCCATATCAAATCGCCAGCGCCTCGTGGCTGTAGCATTTTTTCGGGCAAATCTTGGCGCAGGCCTCGCAGCCGATGCAGTTCTTTTCGTTGGCGACGGTCATCACCTTCTTTTCGTACTCATCGTCGTCATCCCCGTCCGCATCCACCGCGATCAGCTCGCCTTCGTCGTCCATGCCCATCAACTGCAATACGTCGCGCCCGCAGACCTTGAAGCAGCGGCCGCAACCGATGCATTTTTCCCGGTTGATAGCCTTGACGAACTTGGGCACCCAGGCCCGGCCATCCGGCATCACTACCGTCGCAAAAGCCATTTCACACTCCTTCTCAATCTAACGCCATCTCTGTGGCTTAAACTGCTTTTTCCAGGTTCAATCTCGCGCGGGCATCCGCCAGCGCTTTGTAAGCCCCGTAAGTCCGGGCCGCCAGTTCGAGAATATTTTCCCAGTTGACCGGCAGCTCTTCGGACAGGTCGTGCAGGTCCATCTTGAGCTGGGTTGCCTGGGCGTTCAGCTTCTTGACCTGCACTTTCAATAATTCAATGTCTTCCATCGCATTCCCTCTCAACCGTAATTCGCCACATCCGGGAACTTGCGGATCATCTCCACCCCCGAACTCACCAGCTTCTCTCCCTCTTCCGCCAGTTTTTCCATGGTGAGGAAGCCGAAACGGTGCACGTCGCGCAGTTGCTTGTTGACAACGATCAGGCGGCCTGCGATCAGGACGATGCGGCCGAAGCCTTCGTGGTGCATCTTCATCATCGGGGTGACCATGTTGCCGGTCTGGCGCTCGATGGCGAGGCCCACGGCGCTGTAGTACAGTTCCAACCGCCACAGCATTTCCGGGTCGGGGTCGCCGATGATGGGAATTTCCTTGCGCTTTTCCTTGTCGACGACATAGGGTTCCAGCAGTTGCGCATCGCTCTTGCCTTCCCATGCGCCATAAGAATCCTGCGCCCGCCACAACTTGACGAGCTCGTTTAAAAGAACCGAACTTCCCAGTTCCGAACCGGGTTTTAAAAGCAAAGCTGCTTCAGCCATGGTCTATCTCCTCTTCTTCATCGAAATCAAATATCTTTTCCTTGCCTTTTTCCAGGGCCTTGCGCAGCCAGGGCGGCGGCGTGCCTTGCAGCACCTGCTGCAACTTGTCGAGCAGGCCGGCTATTTCAGTGTCTTCCGGCACCTTCAACGGATGGATTTTTGCCGCCACTACCCGCGCCGCCGCCGAGCCGCCAATGGCCGAAACGTAGACAATGGCGCAATCGCGGATGGCGTCGATCTTCGCTGCGAGTTTGTCTTCGTTGCCGTCTTCCTTGAGGTCTCCGTCGAACTGGACGGCCTCGACGAAGCGGTGTCCATCAGGGGAGATTTCGTAAATCGCGACGTTCTTCGCCCAACCGAAGTGGGCATCCACGCGCTTCATATCCTGAGTCGTAAAGGCGACTTTCATGCTATTCGCTCCTCTTTCGTTGTTAGAAACAAGCTTCAGCCTGCGGCTCGGTTTCATGGGACTCTCCAGGTAACGGCCATGAATTGGCATGATGTTCTGGCAGGTTCTCGATAAACAGGTTGCCCAGCTCGAAAACCAGATCGCGCGTGCCGCGGTAGCCAACAGAAAGCCGGTGAGCAGCGCCCAGCCGATCGAAAAGAGGCAGCCCCATTTTGACAAAGGGAATGCCAAGCCGATGCGCCGCCTGCCTGCCATGGGAATGGGTGATCAGCAAGTCGCAGCCTGCGGCGCGATTTTCCAGGTCTTCCAGGTCGCCGATAACGACTTCCCTGGCCGGCAACCTCTCCAGCAACGGGGACTGCGTGGTAGTCACCGCAGCAGTGATCTCGCAACCCATTTCGGCCAGCCACGACCCCATCTGCCAGAGCAGATCAGGTTCAGCGCCGATGGCGATTTTCTTGCCGCCGAAGAAAAAATGCCCGTCCAGCATGGCGTCCACCAACTGGCCGCGCTGGCGGCGATACTTGGCGGAAACCGGCGTGCTGGATAGCTCCGACAGATAATCCATAAACTCATCGTTCGCTGCCAGCCCGGTAAGCCGGTCGAACAAGCGGTAAGGCACGCCCGTTTTGGCCTCAAGCGCTTGCGCGGCAGGCCGCATCTGCTCACCGATGGCGATGGTTACCGCCGAGCCGCCCATCTGCCTGATTTGCGCCACCTTCGCCCCGCCCAGCGTGGTAGGCAAAAAAGTCTCGGGAATGTGCCCATCGAGTGAGCCGGACAGATCCGGCGCAATGATCGGGTAAAGTCCGAAGGATTCGACGATCTCGCGCACCTCATCGATATCCGCCACGGTCAGGTGGCTGCCGGGCAGGATATTGACCTGCCAGACCGTCTTCGGAACGGGCTCGCACAGTGTCTCCACGAGAGCGGTGACCGCCTTGCTCCAGCCGTCCTGGAAAGCGCCCAGATAGTCCGGCGTCGGCACATACACCAGCGCGGTCTCGCTCAGTTCCGGATGCTTCTGGCGAATCAGCTTGAGAAATCCGTGCACGTCGTCGCCCTTGGTTTCGGTCAGCCCGGTCGAGCAGATGCCGATGATGTCAGGCTTGGCGCGGTTGTAGATGTTCAGGATCGCCTGCTCAATATTTTCCATGCCGCCAAGAATGGTGGTGACCACGTTCATGGCGGTAGTCTGGAGCGGGATGGTCTCGCGGAAGTGGCGCACGAACAGCACCAGACCGAAGGCGGTGCAGCCCTGCGAGCCGTGCATCAGCGGCATGCACTTGTCCAGGCCGAGAAAGGCCAGCGCCGCGCCGATCGGCTGGCTCATCTTGAGCGGATTGACCGCACAGGCTTTTTTGGATGTGATTACAATTGCCATTTCATTCACCTTTTACTTAAAACCGCAAAGACGCGAAGGCGCAAAGCGCCGGTTAAAAATTCCTTTGTTTTTCTTTGCGCCTTCGCGCCTTTGTGGTCATTGATCTTCGTCCCACGGCGCCGGCTGCCGCACCTGCTCCCAGATCGGGTTGTAAATCGCCCGGTCGATCTGCTTCACCAGTTCCACCATGCCTTCGTAGCCGGCATAGGCATGGTGGCGCTCCTGGTTGATGTCGAGCCAGGGCGTCTTGGCCTTCAGCGCCACAAACTGCGAACGCCCGCCGGAAAGCATGATGTCGGCACGAGACTCTTTCAGCATGCGGTACATCTCGCGCGGCGGCAGGTCGTCGAACATATGGGCATCGCCGCCCATGATCTCCTTGATGCGCGCCTTGTCCTCCGAGGTGGATTTCTTGGTGCTGGTGCCGACGATTTCCATGCCCACTTCGCTAAGCGCCGAAACCACCGACCACGACTTCACCCCGCCGGTAAGCAGCAATACGCGCTTGCCCTTCAGCCTCTCTTTGTAATATTTAAGGCGCGACCAGGCGCGAGCCTCCTCCCGTTTGATCAGAGTCGCGGTGCGCCCCAGCAAATCTTCCTGCGCGCCGCGCTGCACCAGCAATTTGGCGATGGTGCGCAAGCTCTGGCTGGTATCGGTAACGCCGTAGAAGGAGCCCTCGAACCAGGGAATGCCGTAGCGTTCTTCCATCTTGCGCGCCAGGTTGATCAGCGCCTGCGAGCACACCATCATCGCCGCCCGTGCCCGATGGGCGCAGGCGACTTCGCGGTAACGGGCATCGCCGGAAATGTTGGCGAGCACCCGGATGCCGAGCGCATCGAACAGGGGCTGCACCTGCCACAACTCGCCGGACAGGTTGTATTCGCCGTAGATATTGATGTCGTAGTGCGTCGTCACCGCCGGCTCCTCGGTGCCGATCACATAATCGAGCAGCGCCTCGCCCGCCAGCTTGTTGCCCAGGTTCTTGCTGCCGGCAAAGCCCGGCGCATTGACCGGGATCACCGGCTTGCCGAATTTTTCTGCCGCGCGCTTGCATACCATCTCGATGTCGTCGCCGATCAGGGCGGTAACGCAGGTCTGATAAACGAACACCGCAGGGGGATCGTACTTTTCGATAATCTCGCGGATCGCCCTGAACAACCGCTTTTCACCGCCGTAGATCACGTCCAGCTCGCCGATATCGGTGGTAAAGCCGGT
>CAMTYG010000110.1:0-5433 GCA_947085875.1 uncultured Sulfuricella sp. | reverse complement strand
ATGGGGGCGATTGAACGTCACGTGCAAAGCTTCTTTGTGCAAGCACTGCAACTTGATGCCAGGACATTGCGGCTGGAAGCCAAGTAAATCAAGCCTTACAAGGGTATTTTTGGGTTAAAATGAACTTCGAAACGTTAGTATATAATATAAACTTCAGATTTATTGGATTCTGAACAAGCTAGGGTATGGATATGGTGTTCAAGAGAAAAAACAAAGCGAAGCGGGTCTCTTTTTTAGCAATGCCTTTCACCAGTAGCAACTCCGGATCTGCCTGCGGGGGGTTCGTCAGGTCGGGGAGTATTACGCGCCACTCTCTGGGGTCGGGCATGCCGCTGGCAGGCTTGTTCCTGGTCTGCGCCGCAGCAACTATCACACGGTTGATTTCCCTTTTTGCCAGCTTCCGCTTCTCCCGAAACGTGGAAATGTTAATCGATTCGGGTAGTCGCGGCTTTGCCCAGTCACTCGCAAACCTTATGGAGGAGGGCCACCGTGTACAATTATAGCCTTAAGTCGTTCTGGATATTCGCCGCGCTGGTTGCGATCAATCTGGTTGCGATCAATCTGGTCGCAGCAGCGGGGTTCAAAACTGTCATGAATCCGGCCAGTAAACACATGGATGGCGCCTTGGATCTCGAGCAGGGGGGCGCTCTCCAATTGAAAGCGGCCATGAATATAGTCCATAATCACATGAACGGGCAAGCATGCTCTGATTGTCACTTGGCAGGCGATGAGGCTAATAATGAAAACGCCCACTTGCTGGTTGGTGCCCAGGAAAAACTGTGCGCCACCGCTTGCCACCCCAAATCCATCAAGGTAAGCCATCCGAGCGGCATCCTGCCCACGTTTGCCGTTCCACCCGCTTACCCGCTGGATTGGAAAGGGAGCATGACATGCAGCACCTGCCACAATGTGCACGGCAGCACTCCCGGCCTGATGCGAGTGAGTTTGCGCGGGCGGAAATTTTGCTTGTCTTGTCATGAGAAAACATTTTTCAGCCAGATGGCCGACACGGGCGTTTCCATAGTCTTATCCGGTCACGTGTCATCTGTAATTTCTAAACAAGACCTGGGCGGCCTCGATGCCGATGCCTTTACCGTTCAATGCATGGGTTGCCACGTTGGCCACGGCACTCCGCGGGGTGCCGAGAAGAGCGACGGAAAGATGATGCGCCAAAGCGGCAATTCCGTACCCCATTCTGTTGGAGTCCGCTATTCCGAATCCTTCCAGAAAGGCCGCTTAAAGCACGAATCAGCCGTCAATCAGCAACTTTATCTGCCGGAAGGCTTGGTCAGTTGCGTCACCTGCCACCAGGGCTATTCCAAGGAACATGGCAAGCTGAGGGTCGCCAAGCAGCGCTCGGCAATATGCTTCGAGTGTCACGATAGATGAGTAAAAGTTACTCGTCGCCACGCCGAAGCTAAACGAAAAACACACTGCATCGACCTAGCGGTTCTGAGGTCAAATAGTGGTCAAAAGGGCCGCCTTCAAATAACTTTTTGGAGCGGCCCTTTTGTTTTTATTTCTATATAAGACTATATGTAAATACTTATATGCATATATAAATAAATGTGAATAAACTGAATTCATAATGGCTGTAAAATCAGTCTCGAATCGAAACAAGCGCTCTTCACGTTTGCTCATTCTCCCGTGGGTGGGAGAGGGTTGGGGTGAGGGTTGGCCTAACCCAACATTACCGGGACTCACCGGCTTGGCGAGAAAATGATCATGCAGCAATCAGTCTGCCATACGGAAAATTCAAAGGACCGTGTCGAGGTCAAGACTACGACTTGCTACATGTGCGCCTGTCGCTGCGGCATTCGCGTTACGCTGAAGAATGGAGAGGTGCGCTACATCGAGGGCAACCCCGAGCACCCCTTGAACCAGGGCGTGATCTGCGCCAAGGGTTCTTCCGGCATCATGAAGCAGTATTCTCCTGCACGCCTGACTCAACCGTTGCGCCGTAAGCCGGGTTCCGAGAGGGGGGCAGGCGAGTTTGAGCCGATTTCTTGGGAAGAGGCGTTTGCGCTGATGGCGGAGCGACTGGCCAGGATCCGCGCGACTGACCCGAAAAAGTTTGCGCTGTTCACCGGCCGCGACCAGATGCAGGCGCTGACCGGGCTGTTCGCCAAGCAGTTTGGCACGCCCAACTATGCTGCTCACGGTGGCTTCTGCTCGGTGAACATGGCCGCGGGCATGATCTACACCATCGGCGGCTCGTTCTGGGAATTCGGCGGGCCTGATCTGGATCGCGCCAAGCTGTTCGTGATGATCGGCACTGCCGAGGATCATCATTCCAACCCGATGAAGATCTCCTTGTCCAAGTTCAAGCGCAACGGCGGTCGCTTCATTTCGATCAATCCGGTGCGCACCGGCTATTCCGCCATCGCCGACGAGTGGGTGCCGATCCGCCCCGGCACGGATGGCGCTCTGATGCTGGCGCTGATCCACGAGATCATCCGACTCGGACTGTACGACCGGGATTTTCTGGTGCAGTACTCGAACTCCGCCGAGCTGGTGAACCTCGATGAAAAGAGCAGCGAGTTCGGCATGTTCGTGCGTACCGAGGTGCCGGAGGAGGAGGGTTGCTTCGATCCGCAGAACAAGCTGTGGTGGGATCGTGTTTCCAACAAGCCGGTGGTTACTCACGCCGAGGGCGCTGACCCCTTCCTCCTCGGTGAATTCAATCTCCAGGACGGCACACCGGTGAAGCCTTCCTTCCAGCTCCTGCAGGAGCGGGTCAAGGACTACACGCCGGAATGGGCGGAAGGGATTACCGGCATTTCGGCCGAGACCATATGCCGCCTCGCCCACGAGATGGGGGTTACCGCGCGCGACCAGAAGATCGAACTGCCGATCGCCTGGACCGATACCTGGGGCAAGGAGCACGAAACCGTGACCGGCAATCCAGTTGCCTTCCATGCCATGCGCGGCCTGGCAGCCCATTCCAACGGCTTTCACACCATTCGCGCCCTGTCTATTTTGATGAGTCTGCTCGGTACTATCGACCGTCCAGGCGGGTTCCGTCACAAGGCGCCGTTCCCGCGCCCTATTCCCCCCTGCGCCAAGACGCCGAAGGGGCCGGAAGGAGTGCGAGCCAATACGCCGCTGGGCGGCATGGCGCTGGGCTGGCCGGCCGAGCCGGATGACCTGTTCGTCGACGAGAACGGCGAGCCGGTGCGGCTCGACAAGGCGTTTTCCTGGGAATACCCGCTCGCTGTCCACGGTCTGATGCACAACGCCATTACCAACGCCTGGCGCGGCGACCCCTATTCGATCGACACCATGCTGATCTTCATGGCGAACATGGCGTGGAATTCGGCGATGAATACGGTGCAGGTGCGCGACATGCTGAAGGACAAGCGCGAGGATGGCGAGTACAAGATTCCCTTCCTGATCGTGTGCGACGCTTTCCAGTCCGAGATGACCGCCTTTGCCGACCTGGTGCTGCCGGATACGACTTATCTCGAACGCCATGATGTGATGTCCATGCTCGACCGGCCGATTTCAGAATTCGACGGCCCCGTGGATTCGGTGCGGATTCCGGTGGTGCCGCCTACAGGCGAGTGCAAGCCGTTCCAGGAGGTGCTGATCGAACTGGGCTCGCGCCTCAAGCTGCCGGTGTTCGTCAACCCGGATGGCTCGCGCAAGTACCGCGATTACCCCGATTTCATCATCAACTATGAAACCGAGCCGGGTTCCGGCATCGGCTTCCTTGCCGGCTGGCGCGGCAAGGGCGGGGAAAAGTTCATGCGCGGCGAGCCCAATCCGCGCCAGTGGGAGATGTACGCCAAGAACAATTGCGTCTATCAATACCACCTGCCGCGTTCCTACCAGTACATGCGCAACTGGAATCAGGGCTATCTGGAATGGGCGCAGCGTCATCGCCTGACGCGCTACGCGGAGCCGATCAACATCCATATCTATTCCGAAGTGCTGCAGAAATTTCGCCTCGCCGCCCAGGGCAAGACCGATGGTCGACAGCCTCCCGAGCGCCTGAGGCAGCGCATCGAGACGTATTTCGACCCGCTGCCGTTCTACTATGAACCGCTGGAGGCGCAGCTCAGCGACAACGTCAAGTATCCGCTCAACGCGGTTACTCAGCGCCCGATGGCGATGTACCACTCGTGGGATTCGCAGAATGCCTGGCTGCGCCAGATACATGCCCATAACTACCTGTTCGTGAATCCGGTGACCGCACAGGCCCAGAGCATCGCCGACGGCGACTGGATCTGGGTCGAGTCGATGCATGGCAAGGTGCGCTGCATGTGCCGTTACTCCGAGGCGCTTGAGCCCGGAACGGTGTGGACCTGGAACGCCATCGGCAAGGCGAAGGGAGCGTGGAATCTGGCGCCGGAAGCGAACGAGTCGGAAAAGGGTTTCCTGCTGAATCATCTGATTTCCGAAGAACTGCCGGCCAATCGGGATGGCGACCACCTTTCCAATTCCGACCCGGTCACTGGACAGGCGGCGTGGTACGACGTCAAGGTGAAAATCTACAAGGCGGCCGAGGGCGAGATGGAACAGACCTCCCCGCAATTCGCCCCCGTGCCTGCCGCACCCGGCACCAGTAAGGTGCGGCGCGCCTGGCAGGCATTTATTGCTGGAAAAGGAGAGTGGAAATGACCCAGCTCGCCCTGGTCATCGACCTCAATGTTTGCGTCGGCTGCCATGCCTGCGTCACCAGCTGCAAGGAATGGAATACCTCCGGTCCCGCGGGCGCCATGTCGGATGACCGCCCCTACGGCGCCGACCCGACCGGCACCTTCTTCAACCGGGTGCAGACTTTCGAGGTCGGCCGCTTCCCCAATACCGAGACGGTGCATTTCCCCAAATCCTGTCTGCATTGCGAGGAGCCGCCTTGCGTGCCGGTGTGTCCGACGGGCGCTTCGTACAAGCGCAAGGAGGATGGTATCGTGCTGGTGGACTACGACAAGTGCATCGGCTGCAAGTATTGCTCCTGGGCCTGCCCCTATGGAGCGCGCGAAATCGACGAGCACCAGAAGGTCATGAAGAAGTGCACCCTCTGCGTTGACCGGATTTACGACCCGTCCTTGCCGGAAGGGGAGCGCAAGCCGGCATGCGTACTGGCCTGCCCGACCAGTGCACGCCTGTTCGGCGACGTGCACGACTCGGAGTCGGCGGTTTCTGTGGCGATCCGGGAAAGCGGCGGTTATGCGTTGATGCCGGAATGGGGCACCAAGCCGTCCAACCACTACCTGCCAAGGCGCAAGACGCAGATCAGGATCCACGCCGATGAACTGATGCGCGCCGACAACCCGCTCAAGAAAGAGCGTCAGCTGCCACAACCGGACAAGAGCGAGCCGTCTCTGGATGACGTGACTTCCTGGTAAGTATAGTCCTGAGTCCTGAGTGGAAAGTCCTGAGTAGTTGGCGCTACGCGGGGTTTTTACTCAGGACTCAGGACTCAGGACT